>DASTPE010000079.1:0-69328 GCA_035762345.1 Burkholderiales bacterium | reverse complement strand
CTTGCTGCGCGGGGTGTTGAATTCGTAGCCAAGAATCTCGATCGCCTGCGCGGTGATGACCCCCGAGGGGTTGTAGTTCGAGAACCAGCCGAACTTGGTCAGCACCCACTCGATGAAGAACTGCGCCGCGAGCGTCGCCACCGCGAGGTAGAAGCCCTTGATGCGCACGCTCGGAAGACCGAACACGATGCCCACCAGGGCCGCGGCGAACCCAGCCAGGGCGATGGCGGCGAGGAATGGCATGCCGGGTACGCGCAGGATGAAGTTGAACGCGGCGAATGCGCCGACCGCCATGAAGCCTGCGGTGCCAAGCGAAAGCTGCCCGGTGTAGCCGGTGAGGATGTTCAGCCCGAGCGCGGCAAGGCCGAGGATCAGGAACGGAATCAGGATCGCGCCGAGCCAGTAGTCGTCGGCCACCAGCGGAATGACGACGAACGCAACTACCATCAGGCCAATGACGAAAACCCGGTCCTGGCGGATCGGAAAGATCTGCTGATCCGCGGCGTAGCTGGATTTGAACTGCCCGGCGAGGCGGTAGAACATGGTCAGATCCGTTCAATCCGCTTTTCGCCGAACAGGCCTTCCGGCCGCACCAGCAGGAAGACGAGCGCGAGCATGTAGGGGAACCAGTTCTCGATGCCGGTACCGATGTTCAGCCCGATCGACGAGCCGATGTAGACCTCGGCAAGCTTCTCGGTCGCGCCGATGATCAGCCCGCCGACGATCGCCCCGAGGATCGACTCGAAACCGCCGAGAATCAGCACCGGCAGCGCCTTGAGCGCGGTAAAGGTGAGCGCGAACTGCACGCCGGTGCGCGCGCCCCACAAGAGGCCCGCCACCAGCGCGACGAAGCCCGCCGCCGCCCACACCACCGCCCACACGTATTTCAGCTGGATGCCGACCGAGAGCGCGGCCTGGTGGTCGTCGGCCACCGCGCGCAGCGCGCGCCCGGTCTTGGTCTTCTGGAAGAAGACCCCGAGCACCAGCACCAGAGCCGCCGCGGTGCCCGAGGCGAAGAGATCGAACTGGCTGAGGCTGATGCCGGCCACGGTGAAGGGCGCGTCCTGGATGCCGATCTCGAGTGCGTGCACCTGCGCGCCCCATACGCCCTGCGCGACGCCTTCGAGGAAGTAGGCAAGGCCGATGGTCACCATGAAAAGCGTGATCTGCGGCTGGTTGACGAGCGGCCGCAGCACCACGCGCTCGATGGCGAAGCCGAGCACGATCATCAGCGCCAGCACGGCGCAAAGCGCGAGCCAGAACGGCCAGCCGCGCTCGACCAGGCTCACGTAGGTGAGCGCGGCGAAGAACACCATTGCTCCCTGCGCGAAGTTGAAGACGCCCGAGGCCTTGTAGATCAGCACGAAGCCGATCGCGACGAGCGAGTACATGACTCCGGCGAGCAGCCCGCCGATCAGCACTTCGAAGAAGAAATTCAGGTCCATCCTCATCTATCCTTAATGGGCGACTCCCAGGTAGGCGCGGATCACCACCGGGTCGGCGCGCACTTCGGCCGGCGTGCCTTCGGCGATCTTGGCGCCATGGTCGAGCACGACGACGTGATTCGAGATGTCCATCACCACGCCCATGTCGTGCTCGATCAGCACGATGGTCGTGCCCCACTGGTCGTTGACGTCAAGGATGAAGCGCGCCATGTCTTCCTTCTCCTCGACATTCATGCCCGCCATCGGCTCGTCCAGCAGCAGCACTTTCGGCTGCATGGCGAGCGCGCGCCCGAGCTCGACGCGCTTCTGCAGGCCGTAGGGCAGCCGCCCCACCGGCTTCTTGCGGATCGACTGGATCTCGAGGAAGTCGATGATGCTTTCGATCTCGGCGCGCTGGCGGAGCTCCTCGCGCTTGGCCGGGCCGACATACAGGGCGTCCAGGAAGAGGTTGTGGCGGAACCGCCGCCCCGCCATCAAGTTGTCGAGGGTGCTCATGCCCTTGAAGAGCGCGATGTTCTGGAACGTGCGCGCGAAGCCCAGTTGCGCAACGCGGTGCGCCGGAAGATGCGTGCGGTCGGCGCCGTCGAAGAAGATGCGTCCGCGCGTCGGGCGATAGAAGCCGCTGATCACGTTGATCATCGAGGTCTTGCCGGCGCCGTTCGGCCCGATGATCGAGGTGATCTCGCCGCGGTGCACCTGGAAGCTCACGCCGGTGAGCGCCTTCACGCCGCCGAAGTTGAGATGGATGTCCTGCACGCGCAGATAAGCGTCGGTGGTCGAGGTGCCGAGGATCTCGCGCCGCTTGCGCATCTCGCCGAGCGCCACCATCGCCTGGTCGCGCGTGTCGAAGATGTTGGCGCGGAAAGTCTCGCGCTCGGCGCGGCTGCGGATCGTCTCGCGGGTGCTATCGCTCGGATGTACACGCACCGTGCCCAGGCCGTAGGTGATATTGGCGTGCTTGCCGCGCGCCGCGAAGCGCTCCCACGCCTCGGGCGCGATCTCGCAGCCCTCATACAGGACGAGGAAGTACCAGCGCCTTGCGGTCGCGGCGACGCGCTGGTCGATATGGTCGTAGAAGGCGTCGACCACCGCGGCGTCGGCGAACACGAAGTTCGAGAAATCCACCTCCATGGTTTCGATCGCGTCATGGAAGGTGAGCCGGCTGGCGAACGTGCTCTGGTCCATCTATGCAGGCACCAAAGAGGCATCCCAGATCTGGAGCTCGGCGCGCAGCGCGCTGCGGCGCCCGTCCTCGAACTTCACCTCGGCGTTGAAGCCGCACTGCCCGGAGCCGTCGTACAGCGCCTGCACGAGGGGCGCGTACTTCTCGGCGATGAAGGCGCGGCGCACTTTGCGCGTGCGGGTGAGCTCGCCATCGTCGGCGTCGAGCTCCTTCGGCAGCACGAGGAAGCGGCGGATCTGCGAGTTCGCAAGCTTGGCGTCGCCGGAAAGGTCGCGGTTGACTTTCTCGACGCAGCCGCGGATGAGCTCGTAGACCTCCGGCCTGGAAGCCAGGTCCGGGTAGCCTGAATACGCGAGCCCCCGCCGTTCGGCCCAGTCCCCCACCGCGGTGACGTCGATGTTGATGAAGGCGGTGGCGCAGTCGCGCTGGTCGCCGAAGCACACCGCTTCCTTGATGTACGGAAAGAACTTGAGCTTGTTCTCGAGGTACTTCGGCGCGAACAGCGTGCCGTCGGCGAGCTTGCCCACGTCTTTTGCGCGGTCGATGATCTTGAGGTGCCCGGCGTCGTCGAAGTAGCCGGCGTCGCCCGTACGCACCCAGCCGTCGGCGGTCTTGGTGGCCGCGGTGGCCTCGGGGTTCTTGTAGTAGGAATGGAACACCCCCGGGCCGCGGTACCACACCTCGCCCGCCTCCGTGACCTTGACTTCGACGTCGGTGAACGGCGTGCCGACCGTGTCGGCCTTCACCTCGCGGTCCGGTTGCACGCAGACGAATACCGCGGCCTCGGTCTGGCCATAGAGCTGCTTGATGTTGATGCCGAGCGAGCGATAGAAGGTGAAGATCTCCGGCCCGATCGCTTCGCCCGCGGTATAGGCGAGCTTGAGGCGGCTCATGCCGAGCGCGTCCTTGAGCGGCCTATAGACCAATGTGCGGCCGACGACGTAGCTCAGCCTATCTGCGAGAGAAACCTGTTCACTATCCAGAATGCGCGTGCCGATCCGGCGCGCAACCTCCATGAAGTGACGGAACATGCTGCGCTTGACGAACCCGGCGTCCTCCATGCGGATCGTCACCTGAGTGAGCAGGTTTTCGTACACGCGGGGCGGTGCGAAGTAGTAGGTCGGGCCGATCTCGCGCATGTCCTCGAGCACCGTGTCCGGGCCTTCGGGGCAGGACACGCAGAAGCCCGCGACATACGACTGGGTATAAGAGAACAGGTTGTCGCCGACCCAGGCCATCGGCAGGTATGCGAGCACCTCCTCGTCGGCGCCGAGCCCTTCGCGTTCAATGCCGTTGCGGCCGGTGATGATGAGGTTGTCGTGCGTGAGGCACACGCCCTTGGGACTGCCGGTGGTGCCCGAGGTGTACAGCATGATCGCGATGTCGCTGCCCCTGCCCTCGCCGACTTCGCGCTCGAAGAACTCCGGGTGCTCGCGGTCGCGCACCTGGCCCAAGCCGCGCACCTCCTCATAGCTGTGGAGATCGCGTGCGCCGTAATGGCGCAGCCCGCGCGGATCGTCGTAGATGATTTGCGTGAGCTGCGGGCAGCGCGGGCGGATCTCGAGAAGCTTGTCGACCTGCTCCTGGTCCTCGACCACGGCCATCACGGCGTCGGCGTTTTTCAGGACGTAGACCATCTCTTCGGCCACCGCGTCCTGGTACAGCGGCACCGGCACGCCGCCGAGCGCCTGCGCCGCGGCCATGGTCCAGTACAGGCGCGGCCTGTTGTCGCCGATGACCGCGATCTTTCCGCCGCGCCGAAGCCCCATCGAATGCAGGCCGCCGGCGAGCGCGCGCACTTCGGCGAGCACTTCGCGCCACGTCCAAGTCTGCCAAATGCCGAAATCCTTTTCTCGCATGGCCGGCCGATCGCCGCGCTCGGCCGCGTGGCGTATCAGCAGCCGGGGAAAGGTTTCGCTCTGATGTGCTACCCCATTGAAGCGCGACCGTAGCAGCGCCGCATTCGCAACCGTTGATCTAGCGCAAAAGCGACTGCGTTAGCGCTTACGCGAAACTTACGATGTCAGGCTTCTATCGCGATCTGCCGACGCAGCTCGCGATAGCGCTCTTCGGTCTCCTTGCCGAAGAGCGGATCCTTGCCCGCGGGCGCAGCCGCTTTCACCGCCTCCCAGTCCTCGGCGCCCAGATGCTGCGCGGCGAGCGTGAGCACATCTTCCTCTTCGCGCGCGATGTGGTTGCCGTAGTACACGAGGTACGTCGCCGCGGCGGCCTCGACCTCCTCGCGCGGTACATAAGACCCGTCGAGGATCTGGTCGATCTGGCGCAGGAGCCTCTCGCCCGACTGCGCGATCACGCGGTGCTCCTGCGCGAGACGCGCAAGCGGCAGCTCCATGTGCGGGCAGCGCTTCGCCAAGCGCGCGAACGCCTCGTCCTCGCGCGGGTGATGGAACCGGTCGGAGTATTCGCGCAGGTACGAGACGATGTCGAACATCAGCTCGTAGTTCGGCCGGTTTCCGGTGTGAAACACGTCGACCTCGCGCTGCAGGAGGTGCAGCAGCTGGTTAAAGTAGACGTGCTCCTCGTGCCACACGGCGATTGGATTGAGCGCTGCCATGGCTTGGACGCTACCAGCGTGCGCTGGCGGAGGATTGATCCTGGTCAAAGGCGGTGGGGAACTTGCTGGCGGTCGGCGCCCGGGTCCATTATTGATGGGCGTCAAATAATCCACCGGGGAGGCGGGGGTATGCGGGTCTGGGTCCTGGCGGCGGCGTTGATTGCATTCACGCCGCTTGCGCGTGCGCAATCCGGCGAGGCGCTTCTGCAGTCGAAAGGTTGCCTCGGCTGCCACGCGTTGGACGAGAAGAAGATGGGCCCGGCGCTGCGGGAGGCCGCGGCGAAGTACCGGGGCGCCGAATCCAAGCTGATCGGCGCGCTGCGCGCCGGCAAGGGCCATCCGATGCCGGTCGACGCCAGCGCAGGAGAGCTGCAGGCCATCGTCGCGTACTTGCAGCAGAAGCCCGCTGGAAAGCCGAAACCCGAAGCCGCCGCGGCACCGGCGATGCCGCTCGACAACGCGACCTGCTTCGGCTGCCACGGCAACGAGGGCTTTACCATGCCCGGACCCGATGGCAGGCCGCGCCCGCTCCACGTGGTGAAGGAGAAGTTCGAGCTCAGCGTGCATGCGAAGCGCCGATGCGTCGAGTGCCACACCGACATCACCGAGATCCCGCACAAGCGCACCGGCCCGATCCGCGTGGGCTGCATCCAGTGCCACCAGGACACGTGGAGGACCCTGGAAGAGGACCGCAGGAAGGACTACGAGCGCCTCGGCGTGGTGGTCGAGCAGATCGACCGCTATCTCAAGTCGGTGCACGCGCGGCCGCGGCGCGACGACCAGTCGCGCACCAACGCGACCTGCTACAACTGCCACGATGCGCATTACATTTACCCGATCGGCAGCACCGGGCGCGCCGACTGGCGCCTGAGCATTCCGCTGGTCTGCGGCAAGTGCCACGAGAAGCAGGTCGGCGTCTACAAGAACTCCGTGCATGGCGTCGAAGTGCTGCAAAAAGGAAACCCGGTGGCGGCGATCTGCTCCGACTGCCACACCACGCACGACATCCAGTCGCCGGCGGCAGCGTCCACGAAAGTGGCGATCACGCAGAACTGCGGCAACTGCCACGTCGAGAGCTACCGCACCTACATCCACACCTATCACGGCCAGGTGCACCGGCTGGGCTACGCGTATACCGCCAAGTGCTCCGACTGCCACAGCGGGCATAACGTGCAGCGCGTAGCCGATCCCGCCTCACGCGTTCATCCCAACAATCGCCTCGCGACCTGCCAGCAGTGCCACAAGAACGCGACCCCGGGCTTCGTGAGCTTTCAGCCGCACGCCACGCCGTATGACTTCGAGCGTTATCCGCAGGTGTGGGTCGCAACCAAGTTCATGGTCGCGCTGCTCATCGGCGTGTTCGTTTTCTTCTGGACGCACACCGCGCTCTGGTTCTACCGCGAATGGCGCGATCGCAAGGAAGGAAAGACGAGCCCGCATGTCGTCGGCCTGCATCTGCACCCGCAGGGCAAGCAGTTCCAGCGCTTCGCGCCGATGTGGCGGCTTGCGCACCTCATCTTCGCGATTAGCGTGATGACGCTTGTCCTCACCGGGATGGCGGTGTTCTTCGCCGAGATGCCCTGGGCGCAGCTTGTGGTGCGCATGTTCGGCAGCCCGAAAGAGGCCGCGGTCGTGCACCGCGTCGCCGCCACCCTCATGCTTGGGATCTTCTTCATCCACCTGGTCTATGTGGTGGGCGCGCGCATCCTGCCGCGCTTGCGCACGTTCGATTGGTTCGGGCCAAACTCGCTGGTGCCGAACTGGCAGGACCTGCAGGACATCATCGCCATGTTCCAGTGGTTCGTCGGCATGCGGCCGCGCCCGCAATTCGACCGCTGGACCTACTGGGAGAAGTTCGACTACTGGGCGGTGTTCTGGGGCATGGCGATCATCGGCGGCAGCGGCTTCATGCTCGCAGTCCCCGAGGCCACGGCGTCGATCCTGCCGGGATGGATATTCAACGTCGCCACCATCGTGCACGGAGAAGAGGCGGTGCTCGCCGCGGTCTTCCTGTTCACGGTGCACTTCTTCAACAACCACTTCCGGCCGGACAAGTTCCCGCTCGACATCGTAATGTTCACGGGCTCGGTGTCGCTCGACGAGTTCAGGCGTGAGCACGCGCTCGAGTACGAACGGCTGAAGAAGTCCGGCGAGCTCGAGAAGCACCTGGTGAACGCGCCATCGCGGCCGATGACGATCGGCTCGGCCTTCCTCGGCTTTGTCCTGATAACGATCGGGCTGATTCTGCTCCTGCTCGTACTGCGGGGCTTCCTCGTGCGCGCCGGCTGAAGTCCTTCCCCTTTGACGTAGATCAAGCGGCGTCGGGAGCGGCTTGCTACGGTCGGGGGACGGGAGTTCACTTTATGGCTGGGGGCCGGCGCTGCCTAGGCACGTCTTCCGACTGCTCGTGCTGCTGGGTGCGGGGTTTGCCGCCGCCCTGGTCGCGAAGTGGTATTTCACTGCCGAGTCCTTCTATGAGTTCGGCCACTACCGCGCCGGCTCAGTGGCCGAGATCGCGGCCCACGAGCCGGTGTTCCGGACCTCGGCCTATTGCCAGGGCTGCCACAGCGAGCGCCACGCCCAGTGGTCTGCCGCGAACCACAAAACGGTGGCGTGCGAAGTCTGTCATGGCGCGGCGCAGAAGCATCCGCAGGAGGGAAAGCTGCCGGTTCCTTCCGACACCCGGCGGCTCTGCGCTCTGTGCCATGAGCGCATGGCCGAGAGGCCGCGCACGCAGCCGCAGATCGATCTCGCCCAGCACGGCGCGGGCCAGCAATGCGCCGTCTGCCACAACCCGCATGCGCCGAAGCTCGCCGGCGTCGTGGCGCCGGCGGGCGGCGACGCCGCCTCGGGCGCTAGGAAGCACGCGGAGAGCTGTGCCGGCTGCCACGGCGCCGATGGAATCAGCCCGAACGACAGCTGGCCCAACCTGGCAGGCCAGAACGCCGCCTACCTGGTCGCCATCCTCGGTGCCTACAGGTCCGGCGCCCAGTCCGACGTCATGATGTCGCCGGTGGCGAAGACCTTGAGCGATGCGGAGATCCAGGATCTCGCCGCCTACTACGCTGCCTTGAGCTGCAAGCCCGCGGCGAGCGCAAGCGCGACGGGCGACGCCGCGGCGGGCAAGGCTCTGGCGAAGAACTGCTCCGCTTGTCACGGCGAGACGGGCGTCGGAGCAAATCCCGGGTGGCCGAACATCGCCGCCCAGAAGGCGGTGTACCTCGCGAACACCCTCAAGGCGTTCAGGGCCGGCCTGCGCAAGGATCCGATGATGGCCGGCGTCGTCAGGGGCCTGAGCGACGCCGACATCGCGAACCTCGCCGCGTACTACGCCGCGCAGGGCTGCGGGAAGAAGCCGTGAAGCGCGAGGCAATCAGCGGATTGCTTGCCAGGCGCCACTTTCTGCGCAAGCTCGGCGCTGCTGCCGTAGCTGCGGGCACGGCGGCATCGCTCGCCAAAGTCGGCGCGAAAACCGAATCGGTTACGCCCCCGAAATCCTTTCCGACGGCGGACTACGACTGGACGAAGCACCGCTGGGCTTTCGGCGTCGACGCCACGAAATGCATCGGCTGCCTGCGTTGCGTCGAGGCGTGCAAGGTCGAGAACAAGGTGCCGCTCACCGCGCATCATTTCCGCACCTGGGTGGAGCGCTACGTCTACCTGGAGGGAGAAGCGAGGCCGCGCATCGACAGCCACGCCGACCCGGTCAACATCGCCGCCTCCGGCTCGCAGCGCGAGTACCGGTTCGCCAACCGCTACCAGAACGCGAAAGTCGAGAAGGCCTTCTTCGTCCCCAAGCTGTGCAACCAGTGCGAGCACCCGCCCTGTGTGCAGGTGTGCCCGGTCGGCGCGACCTACAAGGCCAAAGACGGGGTGGTGCTCATCGACCATGAATACTGCATCGGCTGCCGGTACTGCGTGCAGGCCTGTCCCTACGGCGCGCGCTTCTTCGACGAAGAAAAGGGCGTATCCGACAAGTGCACGTGGTGCTATCACCGCATCACCAGCGGCCTGCAGCCCGCCTGCGTCGACGCTTGTCCGGTCGGCGCACGCGTCTTCGGTGATCTCAACGACAAGCAAAGCGCGATTAGCCTGTTCGTCCGCAACAACCGCGTACACGTGCTCAAGCCGGAGACCGGCAATGGGCCGAACGTGTTCTATGTCGGCATCGACAAGGAGGTGAGCTAGTGGAACCTCTCATCCACTATGCTCCCTACGCCGGCTGGGTGTACCCGAACGAGACCGTGATCGAATGGTCGGTGGCCATCGTCGTCTACCCGTACATCACCGGCCTGGTCGCCGGGGCGTTTACGGTGTCGAGCCTCTACCAGGTGTTCGGTTTCGAGCGCCTGAAGCCCGTTGCCCACCTCGCGCTCCTGACCTCGCTGTGCTTCATGTTATTCGTGCCGCTGCCGCTGCTTTTGCATCTTGGCCATCCCGAGCGCGCCTTCAACAACCTGCTCACGCCGCATTGGACCTCGGCCATGGCGGCCTTCGGCTACTTCGCGACTTTTTACATCGTGCTGCTGATCGTGGAGACGTGGTTCGCGTTTCGCCCCTATATCGTGGCGCAGGCGCAGAAGAGAAAAGGACCTTTGGGCGCGTTCTACCGCGTGCTCACGCTCGGCTCGTACGACGTTTCGGAGGGCGCCTTGCGCGTCGACCGGAAATGGATCTTCTGGCTGGCGATCGCCGGCATCCCCGGCGCGCACGGCCTGCACGGCTACGTCGGTTTCGTGTTCGGCTCCCTCAAGTCGCGCGAGTGGTGGTCTTCGGACCTGATGCCGCTCGTGTTCCTGTTCTCGGCCATCATCTCCGGCGTGGCGCTGCTCATCGTGCTCTATGTGCTGTCGTGCAAGTTGCGCAGGGTCCCGATCGATCTCGCGTGCGTGAAGGGCCTCGCCTATACCGTGTGGGCATTCATCATCGTTGCCTTCGTTCTCGAGGGGCTGGAATTCGCCAACATCGTCTACAAGGCCCGGGAAGGCATCGAGATGATCATGGCCTATGTGACCGGGCCGCTCCTGATCCCGTACTTCGTGCTGCAATTCGGTATCGGTGCGATCGTGCCGCTTGCGTGGCTGTCCTATATGATCTGGCGCGGCACCGCGGGCAGAGCGCTGGTCTTGGGCGTCACGCTGAGCGCCTGCCTGGTGCTGCTCTCAGTGTTCATGATGCGCTGGAACGTCGTCATCGGCGGCCAAGAGATCTCGAAGACGGGCAAGGGGCTGCTCGAGTACCCGATGCAGATCTTCGGCAAGGAAGGCTTGATCAGTGCCCTCGCGCTGGTCGTTGCGCCATTGGTTGTATTGCTGGGAATCACCCGGCTCCTTCCCCCTTGGGAGCACAAGACCGCATCATGAAGATCCTGTGGGCGGGCTTGCTGGTCAGCACTGCGGCACTCGCCGCAAGTCCTGCAGAGGACGAGCTTCGGGCCGTGTATGCCACGACGGTCGAGATCGCGGAGGGCAAGCGCATCGCGGAAGCCTCCTGCGCACGCTGTCACGGCGCGAACGGAGTAAGCGCAACCAAGGGCGTGCCGCACCTCGCCGCGCAGCGCGCGGCGTATCTCGACCTCCAGCTACGGGCCTATCGCCATGGCGCTCGCGTGCAGGGCGCCATGACCGGAATCGTGCGGTACTTGAGCGACGATGCGCTCGTCAAAGTGGCGGCCTACTACGCGAGCCTCGATCCGCCGCGTCCCGCGGCGGCACCCGGCAAAGCGGCTGCGGCCAAATCCGATCCGTTGCAGGCGGGCAAGGCGGCGGCTGCGGCCTGTGGAGCCTGCCACGGAGAGGCCGGCGTCAGCGCGATGCCCGGCATGCCGAGCCTGGTCGCTCTCGATCCGAAGTATCTTATTGCGGCGATGGCAGCCTACAAGAGCGGCCAGCGCCCTAACGACATGATGAAGGCACTGGCCGCGGGCGTGAGCGACGCCGACCTGGGCAACTTGGCGCTCTTCTATGCACTACAAAAACCCGCTCGGGCGCAGACCCCTGCCGTCGGCGACGCAGCAGCGGGCAAGAAGGCTGCGGCGGCCTGCGGCGCCTGTCACGGCGATCAGGGAGTCAGCGGAAATCCGGCGACACCGAGCCTCGCCGGCCAGGACGCGCAGTACCTGGCGGCTGCCACCCAGGCGTACAAGGACGGCTCGCGCAAGGACGAATCGATGAAGGGAGCGGCGGCGGATCTCAACGAGAAGGCGATGCACGACATCGCGGCCTACTACGCGGCCCAGCAGCCACAGCCGCTCAACGTACGCCGCCCGCTGACGCTTGCTGAGTGGTCGGAGCGCTGCGACCGCTGCCACGGTCCCAACGGCAACAGCACCGACCCGCTCATGCCGCGCCTCGCCGCGCAGCGCGCCGACTGGCTCGAGCAGGTGCTGCACGACTACCGCAAGGGGGCGCGCAAGAGTACGGCCATGGCCGCCATGTCCGCATTAATGAGCGAGAGCGATGTGAAGGATATCTCGGCCCACTATGCGCGCCAGACCGCCCGTGCCGTGACTTACGTGATCGTGCCGGCACCCGCGGGCAAGAAAGCCGGCAAGTGAAAAAGGACGCGAATGTGAATGACGTGCCGCTGCACCGCCTTTATCGGCATTTCTCGGAGCTGCCGTACAGCCTGCGCGTGCTGTATACGGCGACCTTGCTGATCCTCGGGACTGCGTACCTCTTCGCCATGATTTACTTGTTCCACACCTACTCCGGCAAGGACGGCAATCCGCGTACGCTGTCCTACGAGGACGTGGTGATCGCGTACAGCGGCAGCGGCAAGGGCTCGCGCCTCGAAGCGGCGCTGCGCGGATCGATGGCGGGAATGCTGCCACGCGAGGAGCTCACAACGCTCGTCTCCTGGGCGCAGGAAGGCGGCGAGCGCGCGCGCTACGAAAAGGAGATCCGCACGACGTTCGACCGGCGCTGCCTGGCGTGCCACGACGGTAGCAATCCGCACCTGCCGAACCTGAACGGCTACGACAACGTACAGAAAGTCATCGAGCGCGATACCGGTACGGCCCTCTTCACGCTCGTGCGCGTCTCGCACATCCACTTCTTCGGCCTGACTTTTGTCTTTTTCATCCTCGGAACAATTTTCAGCCACGCCTATGTGCGGCCGGTCTGGTTCAAGTGCACCGTCGTCGCGTTCCCGTTCGTCGCTCTCACGATGGACATCGGGTCGTGGTACTTCACCAAGGTGTACCACCCGTTCGCCTGGGTGGTGATCGCCGGCGGCGCCCTGATGGGCCTGTCATTCGCCTTCATGTGGGTGGTGTCGATGTACCAGATGTGGTTCTCCCATCCGCCATCGGTGGTCCTGCAGAGGCAGGAAGGCGAGGCTACCGACGTCGGCTGACCAATCGTGCTCGAGGAATCCATGAAAAGTCTCAAGCTGGGGTTGCTATTGATCGCGCTGCTCGGCTGCACCGACCAGGATTCCGCGCCAACGAAAGCGGGAGTCGGGAAGCCGGTCCCGGTGGATCTTGCCGCGGGCAAGGCCTTCGCCGAGCGCGAATGCAAGGCATGCCACGGCTTGGACGGCAAAGGCACCGCGCCGGCCATTCCGCACCTGGCGGCTCAGCGCGAGCGCTACCTCGTGGCGGCGCTGAAGGCCTACAAGGAAGGCAAGCGCACGCACGCGGCGCTGAGGGAAATCGCGGCGCACATGAGCGACCCGGACGCAGTCAACCTCGCCGCTTACTACGCGAGCCTGCCGCCCGTCGACTCCGGCGCCGCAAAGGACGCGACGCAGGTTTCCCCGTATGACCGGGGCAAGGCCCTGGCGAGCGCCTGCGCCAAGTGCCATGGCGACGACGGCAACAGCAAGATTTCCGGAACGCCGAGCCTGGCCGGCCAGCAACCGCAGTACCTCGTCATCGCAATCCAGGAATACCTGAAGAAGGAGCGCAAGGCGGCGCCAATGCACGCCCTGTTGCCGGGCATGTCCAGGCTCGACATGGAGAGCCTCGCGCTTTATTTCGCCTCCCAAGCGCCGACGCCTCGCGGCGTGTCGGCTTTCGGCGACCCGGTGGCGGGCGAGCCTTTAAGCGCTGTATGCGGTGGATGTCACGGCGCGAACGGCGTAAGCACCGACACCAGCACGCCAAGCCTCGCGGGGCAGGACGCGCGCTACCTCGTCGACGCCATCAAGGCCTACCGCACGACCCGCAAGCGGGAGAACATGCGCCTCTACGTCACCGGGCTGAGCGAAAAGGACATCCAGAACATCGCCGCGTTCTATTCGGTGCAGAAATCGAAAGCTGCGGAGAAAGGCCAGACCCTGGTCAAAGACCTCACCGAGCGCTGCGAGCGCTGCCATGGCGCAGAGGCCGAGATCCCGGGCATGGTCGTACCCAAGATCAAAGGGCAGGACCGGGACTACCTGATCATGGCACTGAGAGCCTATCGGGACGACAGGCGCGAGAGTTCGATGATGCACAAGATGAGCCTGCCCTACAGCGACAGCATCATCGAAAGCCTGTCCGCGACCTACGCCGCGCAGCCGGCCAAGTAACCGCCTTACTTCTTCTTCGCCTCGGCCTTGGGCGGCGTCTTCGGATTGAACATGTAGAGGATCGCGGCGCGTACTTCGCCGTCGGTCAGGTCGGCCTTGTCGCCGCGCGGCGGCATGCCGCCGTGGCCGTGGATCGCCGAGCTCACCGCCCGGTCGATTCCCTGGTTGAGGCGCTTGCTCCACGCTTCGCGATCGCCGATTTTCGGCGCCCCGCCCTTGCCGTCCTGGTGGCATTTGGAGCACTGAGCCTTCACCACCTGCGCGCCGCCGCGCTCGGCCTTGAGCTCGGTAGCGCTCGCAGGCTCGGTCCACTTGCCGCCCGAGGCGTTCACCATGTAGGCGACGCCGCGGGCGAGCTCGAGATCGGTGAGACCCGTGTTGCCGCCGTGCGGCGGCATGTTGCGGATCCCCTTGATCGCGCTCAGCGTAAGGCTCGACAAGCCCTGGTTGGCGCGCTGGCTCCAGGCCTTGCGGTCGCCGATCTTCGGCGCGCCCTGCGCGCCGCTGCCGTGACAGGTAATGCAGGTGGACTCGACGACTTCCTTGCCGCTGCGCGCCTGTGCCGCACTCTGCTGAGGCATGACGAGCGCCGCCGACGCGGCGAGCGCTATGAGTGCGACCCGGGAATCCAAGCGGCGGCGCTTCTCAGACTATTTTGTCGCGAGGACCGCCTGCACGGCAGCGTTCAGCTCGGCGTCCGACGCGGCGATCTTCGGGTGGCCCTTGCCTTCCTTTAGCTTCGCGACCAGCTCGGCCTGCTTGCCCTTCTGCTTGGCCGCGATGTCCTTGAACGCAGGCCCGACCTTCTTCTTGTCGGCCTCGTGGCAGTTCAGACAGCCCTTCGACTTGAGCACGTCCGCGCCCGACTGGGCATACGCCGCACCCGCCGCCAGCGCCGCCGCAGCGGCAATCACAAGCACGCTTGCTTTCATGAAGTCTCCCTCCGGGGTGTAGAGCCGATTGGATTGTATAACGCATCGTGGGCCCGGGCGGTTGACCACCCGGGCCGCGACGCGGGGACTAGAAGCGATACTTCGCGACGAGGTAGGCGATGTGCGCTTCGTAGTTCTGGAACGAGAACTGCCCGGTGACGATGCTCGAGGCAGTGTTAGTAAGGCCTGCGGGCGGCAAGGGAGCCACGTACCGCGTATTGTCGTAGGCGATGTCGCTATAGCGATATTTCTCGTAGGCATAGCCGGCCGTAAGCTCCCACTGCCGGTCGAGCTGATAGATCCCCTTGAGATTGAACGAGACCCGCGTCGTGTCGTCGCTCGCTTCGATCGGCGCGAACGGGGTCGTCGGGCCGCCGGGCGCGACCGTAAAGTCCGTGTGCCCATCGGTCTCGGCGTAGATGAGCGAGGCCTTGATCATCAGGCGCGGCAGCGCCGCCCAGTCGGCGCCGATGCCGACCTGCCAGGAGTCGTCTTCGTTCTTCGAAGCCCAGTTGAAAGTGGTGGCGTTCGATCCTGAACCCGGATCGGGATTTCCGGTGCCGACGCGGTGGAACGAGTCGAACTTGACGTATTCGATGTCACCGAAGAGATGCACCCGCCACCTCTTCGGATCGCCGTAGCTTACGCTGCCGTAAAGCTCGTGGCGCGTATCCTCGGTGCGGCCGAGGATCGTGTCCTTGTACTTGTTCTCCTTGTAGATCGCCTCGACGCCGATGTCGAACAGCGGCGCCGGGGCGAAGTCGAGGGCGAGCTTGACCAGGTTCTGCTCTACGTTCGCGACGTCGAAACGCCGCACGAAGAGATCCATGGGATTCTGGGTAAGCACGGGGATGTTCGGGTTGAAATCCCCAGTGCGCTCCATGTACTGGTACTTGATCCGCGACGTCATCCAGTCGAACGAGCTGTTCTTCCACTCGACGAACGCGCGCCACTCTTCGTTGTGGTCGAAATCCTCGCGCTCGCGATCGATATCGGTCCATTCGAGCCCGCCGGTGAACTTGTTCGCACGCGTCAGGCGGTAGCCCGCTTCGGCTCCGATCTGGTGCTTTTCGTACCCGAAGAGATGGTTCGAGCAATCGACAGTCGTGCACGTCCCGCCGGTGAGACCGGTCCCCGGCACGAAGTTCATGTGCGTCGAGTCGTTCTCTTCCTTGATCCAGTTGTAATAGACCTTGGTGTCGAGCGCCTGGGTCGGTCGGGAGTTGAACGCCAGCCCGAGGGTGTACTTGACGACGTCGCCCTCGAAGTTACCCTGGCTCGGATTCGTGGCCGGGAACGCGCCGCCGGTGGAAAGCATGTTGAGCTGCATCGGGACGGAATTGGTCAGCTTGCTGTAGGTGAACCGCCCCGCGAGGGTCGAATCGATCGGCAGCTGTCTCAGGTTGCCGTTGACCGCGACGCGGATGAGGTCGTTATCCGGCGGCAGCACCGTGGTGTCCAGGCCGTTGGCGAAAAAGCGGTTCGACCAGCGCAGCACTTGGTTCTCGTTCTCGAACGTGCTGTAGCTGAGGTTGACCGCCATATGTCCGCGCTTGGTCGAGTAGCCGACCTCGGCCGCGTAGTTGCGCGTCAGCCAGTCGATCGGCACCGGCAGGTCGGTGAAGCCGTTGCCCGGGCTCGTCCCGTTCGCCCCGGCATAAACGTTGATGCCATCTCGCCGGATCTCGTTCGCGTCGACGCGGAAATACCACGGCGAAGCCTTCTGCCATTCGAACATGCCGCCGGTATCACGGCGCTTGTAGGCATGGTCAAAGCTGTTCCACGTTCCCACCGCGGGCAGGGGGAAAGGCGCAGTGATAGTTGCACCGCCGATTCCGGAGAAGGGGGAAAGCGCGCCCGGGCCCGAGCCGAGGTTGTGCCGCAGGTGGTCGCTGTAGATGCGGTACTTGAACGTCTGGTAGCGGCCGCCATTCAAGTCAAGGTACTGGTCGTCGTTCCCGAGATTCTCGCCGTAGGCATTGAAATAATTGTTCTGGCTGCGGCCGCGAAACTCGAACCCGAAAATACCCGAGGTGCCGTCTTCCAGGTCGCGGTACTCGGTGAACTTCGAGGGATCGGCCGCGTTGTTATCGATATAGCGGATTCCTGCGCTCACCGACCCGGACACTTCCATCGCGTCCTGGGCGAGCGCAGGTGCGGCGGCGACGAAGAGATTTGCGACCAGGACCGAGAGGAGTCTAGGTTTCATGTCCGCCTCCTATCGCAGGAAGAACTTGCCCCGCATGGCGGGAGCATTGCTGCCGTGGATGTGGTAGTGGCAGTTGATGCAGCCGCGCGAGATGAGCCGGGTGTTCGGTGCCGTAGACGGCGGGAAGAAGTTCCAGCCGCCGCTTCCGTCGTAGATCGTCCCGGGGTGGCGCGAGGCGTCATGGCAGTCCTGGCAAACGTTCGGCGCCTTCTCCGCAAGGAGGCGGTTATGGTTCGAGCCGTGCGGGTTGTGGCAGGTCAGGCAGTTCTCCTCGACCGGCGGATGGCCCCACACGTACGGCCCGCGCTTCTCGGCATGGCAGGTCGTGCATAGCTGCGGGATCGACTCGGCGTTGACCATGGCCTTGGACAGCGCTCCGTGCGGGTTATGGCAGTCGGTGCATTTGAGCTTGCCTTCGATGATCGGGTGATGCGACGGCTTGTGGAGCTGCGAGCGGATCTGCCGATGGCAAGTCGTGCAAGTCTCGTACTGCAGCTGCCGCTCGGTCGTCACGTAGGGACTGACCTTGGGATTCGGCGCCTTCAGCGCGATAGTTGAGCCCGGCCCGGGCGTGCCGTGCAGACTATGGCAGTCGTTGCACGCGACGTCCTGCTTGCGGTGCTGGCCTGAGTCCCAGAACGCGAGGTGGCGGTTGCCTTGGTGGCAGCTCAGGCAGACGCCGGCCCTGCGCTCGGCAGGCTGGGCCCTGTCATTGAACCCGAGGATGCCGCCTGCACCTTTGCCGCCGCCCGCGGCGGCGTGCGCCTCTGAATTCAGGTGGCAGGTCTTGCAGTCGGGACCTAAGGCATTGCCGCCCTGGCCGTGCTTCGTCCTGAAGTAGCTTTCGACGTAGTCGGCGTGGCAGTTCTTGCAGACCTCGGCTTCCGGAGCCGGTTTCCGCGGTGCCGGTGCCTGCGCATGCGCCGGCACGCTGGCGATGACTAGGGCAGCGGCGATGCAGGCCGCGGTTCTTATAACCATTCGGTCCTCCCTCAAACACAAACCGATACGGCGTTTCGCTGATGATGCCGATGCGGTGCCCATCAGGCTTGCGAAATCGAATGTGCCCGTTGACTTAAATCAAAGTGTTCGGCGAAATAGCGGCGACACTGACATCGTTGATTTAAGTCAACATGGCGCCGCTGCTGCGGTGCAATATATGAACGACATGGTAGTTCGCCCGGTGGCTAGTGCAGTTCTGGACGCGCGGCTCGTGCAGGGGCTTGTGCCGCGACTGCGCATCTTCCGTGACGTAGCCCCCGCCCAACTCGGCTCGCTCATCAAGCAGTGCTGGGTGATAAGCGCCCCGCGGGGCACGATCATCGTGGAGCGCGGCGCGAGGCTGCCGGGAGTGTTCGGACTTGCCTATGGCGCGGTGAAGCTCAGCCTGCGTGGCCAGGACGGCGAGGAGCGCGTGCTCCATCTCGTCCCTGCGGGGCAAACGTTCGGCGAAGCGACCTCGCTCCTCGGGCGCCCCAGCCACAGCGGGGCGATCGCGCTCGTCGACTCGAAGCTCGTCGTGATCCCGGTAGCGGCGATCTTCGCTCTCATGGACCGCGATGCGCGCTTTGGACGCGCAGTGGCGCTGCTGCTCGCCGAGCACGCGCTCGAGTTGCTTGCCGAAGTCGAGTCTGCGATGCAGCGCGGCGCGCAGCGCCTGGCGTCGTACCTCGGCGCGCTTGCAAACTCTCCCGAAGGTAACAGCGACGGCAACGGCGGTACGGTCGTGCGCCTGCCGGTCAGCAAGACGCTGGTCGCGGCGCGGCTCGGAGTGAAGAAGGAAACCCTGTCGCGCCTGCTGCGCCAGTTCGCCGCCGGAGGCGTGATCGAGGTTTCGCGCCGCGAGATCTCGATCCTCGACCGCGAGGCGCTGGCGAAGCTTAGTTCAAGTCGAGCGCATAGCGCTTGAGCGCGGACAGCGGCACGTAGTTCAACACGTCCTCGTGCGTCGCCTCGAGGATCACGCGCGGCGCGCGCCCCGCCTCCCATGCCTCGATCCACCGCAGCACGTGCAGGCACCAGCGGTTGCCGTGCTGCAGGCCCCGGAAGCGTAGCTCGGGCCGCGGCGTGACGAGGTCATTACCGCGCGCGACGCTGAATTCCAGGAACTCGCGCGTCACCTGCACGCAGACGAGATGCGCGACGCCTTCCTGCCCGTGGGTCGCGCAGCAGCCGTCGCGGAAATAGCCGGTGAGCGGATCGTAGCTGCAGGCGAGCAGATCGCCGCCGAGCACGTTCTTCTCGCTCATGTGTGCGAGGCAATATAGCGCTTGACCGCGGCGGCGGCGGGCTCTATCACCGTTACGCGCTGCGGCAGGCGTTCGAGGTCGCGCAGCTCGGCTGGACGCTCGGGCTCCCGGCCGAGCGCCTCGCGCAGAACGCGCGCGAATTTGGCAGGCGCCGCCGTCTCGAGGCACACAAGGGGCACCGTGGGCTCCCGGTGCTCCAGGCCGACCTTCACGCCGTCGGCGGTATGGGGATCGATCATCACCCCGTATTTCGAGAAAACCATTCTGATGGTGGCGAGCCGATCCGCATGGGTGCTCTTCCCGGACACGAAAACCGATTGCGGCACGCGTGCCAAGTCGAACTCGCCTTCGGCGTCGAGCCGCTGCCACAGCTCCCTTACGCGCGTCGGGTCGCGGCCAACCACGTCGAAAACGTAGCGCTCGAAATTCGAGGCTTTCGAGATGTCCATGGAGGGGCTGGTCGTCGCAATCACCTTTCGCTTCACCCGGTACTTCCCGGTGCGGAAGAACTCGTCCAGGACATCGTTCTCGTTGGTCGCAAGCACTAGCCTGCGGATCGGCAGCCCCATCTGCCGCGCGACGTAGCCGGCGTAGATGTTGCCGAAGTTCCCCGACGGAACGGCAAACGACACCTGCTCCCTGTCGCTGCGGGTCAGCGCAAAGTACGCCTTGAAGTAGTAAACCACCTGCGCCGCCACGCGCGCCCAGTTGATGGAGTTCACGGCTCCGATGCGATGCCGCGCCTTGAACGCGGCGTCGGCATTCACCTTCTTCACCACGTCCTGGCAGTCGTCGAACGCGCCCTTGACCGCGAGGTTGTGAATATTCGCGTCCTGCAGCGAGTACATCTGCGCCGCCTGGAACGGCGTCATGCGCTTGTGCGGCGACAGCATGAACACGCGGATGCCGCGCTTGCCGCGCATCGCATACTCCGCCGCCGAACCGGTATCGCCGGACGTAGCCCCCAGAATATTCAGCGATTGGTTGTGCTTCGTCAGAACCCATTCGAAAAGCTCGCCCAGGAGCTGCAAAGCGATGTCCTTGAACGCGAGCGTCGGCCCGTTCGACAGGGCAAGCAGGTGCAGCCCCGGCTCGAGCGTCTTCACCGGCGTCACCTCCTCGCCGCCAAAGCGGCGCGGACTGTAGGCGCGCCGCACCAGGGCTTCGAGCTCCGGGAGGTCGTCGATGAAGCGCGACAGCACCTGGAACGCGAGCTCGGCGTAGCCAAGGCCCCTCCAGGCGGCGAGATCGGCTTTCGGCCAGGTCTCGGGGACGTAGAGCCCGCCGTCCGGCGCAAGCCCCTCGAGCAGGATCTCGGTAAAGCGCTTCGGCGGCGCGGCGCCGCGGGTGCTGATGTAGCGCAAGCGGCCTATTGCGTCTTGTGCTGCTTCTCGAGCTCGCTAAACCTGCGGACCTGCTCAGGCGTCGGCTTGCTGTGCGCTTTCGGCTTGAGGGCGGCAGGCTGCTGCTTCTTGGCGACCGGCTTTTTTGCGGGCGGTTTTTCTTCCTGGGCGAAAGCCGGCACGCTGAGGACAAGCGCGAGCACGCAGAAAAGCGCTCTCATAGCAGCTGCTCCAGCCGGATTCGGGTGACAGGGCCCAGCACGGTCGGTAGCCGCTCGACCGCGCCGATCGCGCGGTTCACGTCCGCCTCGAGCGCGCGGTTGGTGAGGAGCACGATATCGACCTGGCGCTCGCCCTCGCCCGGCTCCTTCTGCACCATGGCCTCGATCGAGATGCTCGAGTCGGCGAGGATGCGCGTGATGTCGGCGAGCACGCCGGGCTTGTCCTGCACGCGCATGCGCAGGTAGTACGAGGTTTCAATTTCATCGATGGACAGAACTCTCTCGTCCGAGAGCTGGTCGGGCTGGAACGCGAGGTGAGGTACGCGCTGCTCGGGGTCGGCGGTAATGAGGCGCGTCACGTCGACCAGGTCGGCGACCACCGCGCTCGCGGTCGGCTGCGCGCCGGCGCCCGCGCCGTAGTAGAGGGTCGGCCCGACGGCGTCGCCCTTGACGAGGATCGCGTTCATCACGCCCTCGACGTTGGCGATCAGCCGCCGCGCCGGCACCAGCGTGGGATGCACGCGAAGCTCGATTCCCTTGGCGGCTCGCTTCGTGATGCCGAGCAGCTTGATGCGGTAGCCGAGCTCTTCGGCATAGCCGATGTCGGCCCTCGTCAGCTTCTGGATGCCCTCGCGGAAGCAATTGTCGAGCTGCATCGGGATGCCGAAAGCGAGCGCCGAGAGGATCGTCAGCTTGTGCGCGGCGTCGACGCCCTCGATGTCGAAGGTGGGGTCGGCCTCGGCGTAGCCGCGACGCTGAGCGTCCCTCAGCGCGTCGGCGAACGCGATCCCCTTGTCGCGCATCTCCGAGAGGATGAAGTTCGACGTGCCGTTGATGATGCCGGCGATCCACTCGATGCGGTTCGCCGACAGTCCCTCGCGCAGCGCCTTGATGATCGGCACTCCTCCCGCTACTGCCGCCTCGAATGCCACCATGACGCCTTTCTTCTGCGCGGCGGCAAAAATATCGTTGCCGTGCGTGGCGAGCAGCGCCTTGTTCGCGGTGACCACGTGCTTGCCGTGGGCGATCGCCTCGAGCACGAGGTCTCGTGCCACGGTATAGCCACCGATCAGTTCGACCACGATCTCGACCTCGTCGCCGCGCACGACGCCGAAGGCGTCGCTGACAATCTTGGCCTTTTGCCCAACGATCTTTTGTGCCCGTTCGAGATCTTTGTCTGCGACCACCGCGATGCGGATCGCGCGCCCGGCGCGCCGCTGGATCTCGTCGGCGTTGCGATTCAGCACGTCCCAGGTGCCACCGCCGACCGTGCCGATGCCGAGCAGGCCTACCTTAATGGGTTTCATTTCTCTTCAGCCGCAATTCGAGATGCCGCTTCACCTCCGGCCACTCGTGCACGAGCACGCTGTACATGACGCTGTCCCGAACCGTGCCATCGCGGCGCGGCCAGTGGTGCCGGATGACGCCGTCCTTCTTCGCGCCGAGCGCCTCGATCGCGCGCTGCGAGCGGAAGTTGAAGTTGTCGGTGCGAAGTCCCACCACCTTGCACTTTAGCGACTCGAACGCGTAGCCGAAGAGGAGCAGCTTGCATGCGGTGTTCACGTGCGTGCGCTGTACGCGCTGCGCGTACCAGGTCCAGCCGATTTCGACCCGGTCGGCCGCCGGGATGATGTCGTGGTAGCGCGTCGAGCCTACGATTGCGCCGCTCGTCAGCTCGCGCACCGCCCAGGGCAGCATGTCGCTGCGCTCCTGCCCCTTGAGCGCGTCTTCAATGTAGCGCTTCGTATTCTCGGTCTCAGGCACGCTGGTGAAGAAAAGCTCCCACAGCCGGCCATCTTTCGCGGCCTCCATCAGGGCCTTCTCGTGCTCGGGGGTAAGCGGCTCGAGGCGAACCCCGTGGCCCTCGAGCGTAGCGGGCTTGGGGTAGATCACGCCGCGCCTGCTTTTTGCGGCGGCATCATGCCGCCCCTCTGAGCAGTCCGTCCTTTCTGAACATATCGCGGATGCCGCGCACCGCCTGGCGCAGGCGGTGCTCGTTTTCGATCAGCGCGATGCGCACATGGTCGTCGCCGTAGTCGCCAAAGCCGACGCCGGGCGCGACTGCGATGCGCGCGCCTTCGAGCAGGCGCTTGGTGAACTCGATCGAGCCGAGGCCGGCGTAGGGCTCGGGGATCTTGGCCCAGAGGTACATCGAGGCCTTCGGCACCTCGACCCTCCAGCCGATGTCGTGCAGGCCCTTCACCATGACATTGCGTCTCTTTTCATAGCCGCTTCTAATTTCCTCGACGCACTCCTGGGGCCCTTCGAGCGCGACGATCGACGCCACCTGGATCGGCGTAAAGCTGCCGTAGTCGTGGTAGCTCTTGATGCGCGCGAGCGCGCTCACGAGGTCGCGGTTGCCGACCATGAAGCCGATGCGCCAGCCGGCCATGTTGTAGCTCTTCGACATGGTGAAGAACTCGACCGCCACGTCCCGCGCTCCCGGCACTTGCATGATGGAAGGCGCTTTGTATCCGTCGAACACAATGTCGGCATACGCCAGGTCGTGCACGACGAGGATGTCGTGCTGCCTCGCAAGAGCGATGATCTTTTCGAAGAAATTCAGATCGACACATTGCGCGGTCGGATTCGACGGGAAGCCGATGACCAGCATCTTGGGCTTCGGCGTGAGCTCGCGGATCGCGCGCTCGAGCTCGGCGAAGAAATCCACGCCGGGCGTCAAGCGGACCGAGCGGATGTCGGCGCCGGCGATGATCGCCCCGTAGATGTGGATCGGGTACGACGGGTTCGGCACGAGCACGGTATCGCCGCGCTCCAGGCACGCGAGCAGGAGATGCGCGAGACCTTCCTTCGAGCCGATGGTGACGATCGCCTCGGCGTCGGGATCGAGCTCGACCGCGTAGCGGCGCCGATACCAGTCTGCGATGGCTTTTCTCAGCCTCGGGATGCCGCGCGAGACCGAGTAGCCGTGCGTATCGATTCGTTGCGACGCCTCGACCAGCTTCTCGACGATGTGCTTCGGCGTCGGGCCGTCGGGGTTCCCCATCGACAGATCGATGACGTCGTCGCCGCGCCGCCGCGCCGCCATCTTGAGCTCGTTGGTGATGTTGAAGACGTACGGCGGCAGCCGCTTAATCCTTGAAAACTCACGCATTGTAGAATTCTAGCGTGAAACTCCAGGCGTCCCGTCCGAGCGGCGTCAACACCATTACGGGATACGGCGAAGGCTACGTGATGGTGAACGGCGAGCGGCGCGCCTCGAGTCTGGTGGTACTCGCCGATCGTGTCGAGGATTGGTCCGTCGAGCGCTTCGAGGCGCTCACCGGGGAGGATTTCCGGTTCCTGAAGGAGCTCGGCGTCGAAATCGTGCTGCTCGGCACCGGCCCGCGCCAGCGCTTTCCGCATCCGCGGCTCACCGCGCCGCTCGCGCAGGCGGGGATTGGACTCGAGGTGATGGACCTGCAGGCTGCGTGCCGCACTTACAACATCCTCGTCGCCGAGGAACGCAGGGTCGCAGCCGCGCTCTTATTCGAATGAGCCTTTTTCCGGGCTTCATTAGGAAAAGAATCCGAGCGAGCGGAGCGACCATCAACCTCGTCGCGGGCGGCGAGGGCCCGCCGGTGCTGCTGCTCCACGGTTACCCGCAAACGCACGTCATCTGGCACAAGGTCGCGCCGGCGCTCGCGCACGACTACACCGTGGTGTGCGCGGACCTGCGCGGCTACGGCGACTCGTCGAAGCCGCGCGACGTTCCGGGCCACGCGAATTACTCGAAGCGCGCGATGGCGCTCGACATGGTCGAGGCGATGGAAGCGCTCGGCTTCATCAAGTTCCACGTCGTCGGCCACGACCGCGGCGGCCGCGTCGCACACCGCATGGCGCGCGACCACGGCCGGCGCGTGCAGACGCTCACCGTGCTCGACATCTCGCCCACGCTCAAGATGTACGAAAGCACCACCCTGCAGTTCGCCAAGGCCTACTATCACTGGTTTTTCCTGATCCAGGAGGCGCCGCTGCCCGAGCAGATGCTGAAGGGCATGGGCCCGGCCTACATCTTGAAGCGCCTCGGCAGGGGAAAGACCGGGCTCAGGGTGTTCGACCGGCGCGCGCTCGCCGAGTACGCACGCTGCTTTGATGCACATTCCACTTGCGAGGACTACCGCGCGGCCGCCACCATCGACCTCGTGCACGACAGGAAGGACTTGCACAGGAAGCTCAAGATCCCGGTCCTCGCGCTCTGGGGCCGGCAGGGTGTGATCGAGGCGCTTTTCGACTGCCTCGCCGACTGGGGCGAAGTGGCGCGCGATGTGCGCGGCCGCGCGTTGCAGTGCGGGCATTTCATCCCCGAGGAGAAGCCGAAGGAGCTTCTTGCAGAGCTACGCCGGTTCCTGCGCGGCTAAAAAGCCTTACCAATCAGGACCCCGCAGCGCGCGCTTGCATTGGAAACATTAGTTGTGTTCAATGAATGCGTTACAGCGCATTGCTCGGAAGAGGCATAAGAAACTCTGGAAATGCTCGGCAAGCCGGTTCCGGACTTCAGCCTTCCCAGCACCGGCGGCGGCATCTTCAGGCTCTCGAGCGCTCGTGGCAGCAAGCTGCTCCTCTATTTCTATCCGAAGGACGATACGCCGGGCTGCACCACCGAGGGCGCCGACTTCAGGGATCTGCACCGGCAATTCACGAACGCGGGCGCCGAAGTGTTCGGTATCTCCCGCGACTCGCTCAAGTCGCACGAGGGATTCAAGGCGAAGATGAAGTTTCCGTTCGAGCTGCTCTCGGACGCGGAGGAGACCGCGTGCAAGCTGTTCGGCGTGATCAAGATGAAGAACATGTACGGAAGAAAGGTCCGCGGCATCGAGCGCAGCACCTTCCTGCTTGACGAAAAACGAAGGGTGGTGCGCGAATGGCGCGGGGTGAAAGTGCCGGGCCACGTCCAGGAGGTATTGAACTTTGTTAAAGCATTATGATGTCGAGCCGCCCGCAGTAGAGAGTGAGTCCGTCCTCGCCGTGAAGTCGTCCCGCAAGCAAGCCAAGCCGAAGAAGCTCTTCGTCATCGATACGAACGTGCTGATGCACGATCCGACGAGTCTCTTCCGCTTCGACGAGCACGACCTCTACCTGCCGATCGCGACCCTGGAAGAGCTCGACCAGCACAAGCGCGGGCTTTCGGACGTCTCGCGTAACGCTCGCCAAGCGAGCCGATTCCTCGACGAGATCGTGAGCGCGGATGTCGACTCGATCAAGAAAGGCCTCGCGCTCAAGATCAGGGACGCTCAGCAGTCGAAGGGGCGGCTTTTTCTGCAGACCGAAGCCATCAACGGCGAGCTGCCGGCAACGCTCGCCTCGGGCCGCACCGACAACCAGATCCTCGCCGTAGTGCGCGCGTTGCAGCAAAAGCACCCCGAGCGCGAGGTGGTGCTGGTGTCGAAGGACATCAACATGCGCATCAAGGCGCGCGCGCTCGGGCTCGCCGCCGAGGATTACACCAACGACAAGGTGCTCGAGGACGCCGACCTGCTCTACACCGGCGTGCGCGCGCTGCCGCGCGACTTCTGGAACACGCACGGCAAGGACATGGAGTCGTGGAAGAAGGAAGGTCATACTTACTACCGCGTGCGCGGGCCGCTGGTGCCAAAGCTCCACGTGAACGAATTCGTGTACGACGAGTCGGGCGAGCGGCCGCTCCACGCCCTGGTGAAGGAAGCCTTCGGCCGCGTCGCAGTGCTCGAGACGCTGCGCGACTACACTCACGCCAAGAACTCGGTGTGGGGCGTTACCGCGCGCAACCGCGAGCAGAACTTCGCGCTCAATCTGCTCATGAATCCGGCGGTCGACTTCGTCACGATCCTCGGCCAGGCAGGGACCGGCAAGACGCTGCTCGCGCTCGCCGCCGGGCTCACCCAGGTGCTCGACGAGAAGCGCTACTCGGAGATCATCATGACTCGGGTGACGGTTCCGCTCGGCGAGGACATCGGCTTCCTGCCGGGCACCGAGGAGGAGAAGATGCAGCCCTGGATGGGCGCGCTCGAGGACAATCTCGACGTGCTCAACGCCTCGGACGAGTCGGGCGGCGAGTGGGGCCGCGCCGCGACGCGCGACCTCGTGCGCTCGCGCATCAGGATCAAGTCACTCAACTTCATGCGCGGCCGCACTTTCGTCAACAAGTGGCTCATCATCGACGAGGCGCAGAACCTGACGCCCAAGCAGATGAAGACCCTGGTCACGCGCGCGGGCCCGGGCACCAAGGTGGTGTGCCTGGGCAACATCGCGCAGATCGACACGCCTTACCTTACTGAAGGATCGTCGGGCCTCACCTACGTCGTCGA
This sequence comes from Burkholderiales bacterium, assembly GCA_035762345.1. Taxonomy (GTDB): domain Bacteria; phylum Pseudomonadota; class Gammaproteobacteria; order Burkholderiales; family SG8-39; genus SCGC-AG-212-J23. The sequence goes on along the minus strand of DASTPE010000079.1, from coordinate 42,370 downwards.
CCGCATGAAGGACTGGGGGCACGCCGGGCACGTCACGCTCGCCCGCGGCGAGCGCTCGCGACTCGCCGACCACGCCGCCGACGTGCTCTAGCAAGGAATAATCCGAGCAGGAAGGTGTTTCGCCAAGGCGGGACCCCTTTCTGCTACATTTCGCAGCCTTTCTTCCTCCGGAAACCGTGATGACCGCTCTTGCCCGCCTCCCGATCGCTCTCTTCCTCTCAACGTTTGCGGCGCTCGCCGCAGCGCAGTACACGCCGCAGGTCGGCCAGTCCGGCAAGGACGTCATCTGGGTGCCGACGCCCGACGACGTGGTCGAGCGCATGCTGGTGATGGCGCAGGTCACGCCCAACGATTATGTGTGGGACCTGGGCGCGGGCGACGGCAAGATCGCGATCATGGCGGCGAAGAAGTTCGGCGCCCGCGCCGTGGGCATCGAGTACAACCCCGAGATGGTGAAGCATGCGAACGAGAACGCGCAGAAAGCGGGCGTCGCGGGAACCGGCGCGGGCAAGGCGCAGATCCGGCACGGCGACATCTTCGCCACCGACTTCACCCAGGCCACGGTGATCACGCTGTACCTCCTGCCCGCCCTCAACATGAAGCTCAGGCCGCAGCTCCTGTCGATGCGGCCGGGCACGCGCGTCGTGTCGCACTCGTTCAGCATGGAGGACTGGGAAGCCGACGAGATCTCCACCCTCGACGGACGGCGCGCCTACTTCTGGATCGTGCCCGCCAACGTCATGGGAAACTGGAACCTGGACGCAGGCGGCCAGCAACACGAGATGACGCTCGAGCAGACCTTCCAGAAGGTGAGCGGCACCCTCGCTTTCGGCCCGATCCACGCCGGGCTGCGCGATGTCAAGCTGCGCGGCACGGCGATCAGCTTTGCCTACGTCGATCAGAACCGCGTGCGCCGCGACTTCACCGGCCGCGTCAGCGGCGCCAAGATGGAGGGCAGCTTCCGCGACGAGAAAGGCGCGGAGGGGAAGTGGACCGCAGCTAAGAAGTAGAAGCGAGCTTTTTGTGTGACCCGTCGCAGAAGGGCTTGTTGCCGCTGCGCTTGCAGCCGCACAGCCAGATCTTCTGCGCCTCGGACATGGTGAACTTTACCGGCGTGAACTCCGTCGTCTTGTGCGAGCCGTCGCAGAACGGCTGGCGCTTCGACTGCCCGCAGCGGCACCACCAGTAGTCTCCGGGGGCGAGCTCGACGGCATAAGGGGATTTCTGCGCGATCAGCGGTTCGGCCATTGTCCGCCTCCCTCGAAGGCAAGGGCGTTCGCGAAGCGAGTGAACTGCCCCATGAACGTAAGCGCAATAGTACCTATGGGCCCGTTTCTCTGCTTTCCGATGATGACTTCCGCTCTGCCCCTCGCTTCCTCTTTTTCCGGGGCATAGACCTCTTCGCGAAAGATGAAAAGGATCACGTCGGCGTCCTGCTCGATCGCGCCCGATTCACGCAGGTCGGACATCAGCGGCCGGCGGTCGTTGCGCTGCTCGACCGCGCGCGAGAGCTGCGAGAGCGCGATCACCGGGACATCGAGCTCCTTGGCGAGTGCCTTGAGCGAGCGCGAGATCTCCGATATCTCGGTCGCGCGGTTCTCGCCCTGAGAGGTGGCCGACATGAGCTGCAGGTAGTCGACGACCACCAGGCCGAGCTTGCCGTATTCGCGCTTCATGCGCCGCGCCCGCGCGCGGAGTTCCAAAGCGTTGAGGGCCGCCGTCTCGTCCACGTGAATGCGCGCTTCGTTCAGCTTGCCGATCGCGTCGGTGAGGTTGGCCCATTCCTCGTTGTCGAGCCTTCCCGTGCGCAGCTTGGTCTGATCGACCCTGGCCATCGATGAAAGCATGCGCATGGCGAGCTGGGTCGCACTCATTTCCATGCTGAAGATCGCCACGGGCAGGCCGACGCTGGGATGCAGGGCGACGTGCTCCGCAATATTGAGCGCAAGCGCGGTTTTTCCCATCGACGGGCGTCCGGCCACGATGATCAGGTCCCCCGGCTGCAATCCGGCGGTCTTGCGGTCGAGGTCGACGAAGCCGGAAGGAACTCCGGTGACGTCGGAGGGATTGTCCTGGCTGTGGAGGTGGTCGATGCGCTCGAAGACCCTGGCAAGAACCGGGCTGATGCCGATCAGGCCCTGGTCCTTGCGCGCGCCCGACTCCGCGATCTGGAAGATCCTCGACTCCGCCTCGTCGAGAAGTTGCCCCACCTCCTTGCCGGTCGGGGCGAGCGCGGTCTCGGCGATCTCGGTGGCGACCTGCGCGAGGCGCCGCTGCACCGCGCGCTCGCGCACGAGCTCGGCGTAACGCCGGATGTTGAGCGCGCTCGGCGTGTTCTGCGCAAGCGCCGCGAGGTAGGCCGCCCCGCCGGTCTTGTCCTTGTCCTCGCTCGCTTCGATCGACTCGGACACCGTGACTACGTCGGCGGGCCGGCTCGCCTCCACCAGGCGCGCGATGTGGCGCCAGATGCGGCGGTGGTCGTCGCGGTAAAAATCGTCCGCGGAAACGAGGTCAGCGACGCGGTCGAATGCTTGATTGTCGAGAACCAGCGCGCCGAGCAGGGACTGCTCCGCTTCGACGGAATGCGGCGGCAGCCTGAGCGCGACGAGCTGCGGGTCCGCGACGTCGTGTCGCGCTACCGTTTGTGCAACGGGCATCTTGTGGTGACCTCCCCGGCGCGCATCATAGGAAGCGACACCCGGTTTTCGATTTGATAAGTCGAAACGCGGGCTTTACGAACGCTTTCGCGCCGCGGCGCTGCCAAAAATTTGATCATCCGGGGCTAGCAGGCCCTGGCGCCTGTGGATAGCCTGTGAGCAGGCTGTCGGTACTTTGTGGATGGCGCTGTACAAGTCCAAATTAAATTTCTTGACACGTCACGTCAGTCTATTACTGTATAAACATCCATGCAACCGCAAAAAAAGGGCCGCAGCGGCCGCTTCTCGCCGGGACTAAGCGCTTATTGCTCGCCGAGCACCGAGACCGTGATGGTGACGGCGACGTCGGTGTGCAGCGCGATCTGAATCGGAAAGTCGCCCACCTGCTTGAGCGGCCCCTGCGGCATGCGGATCTGCGCGCGCTCCACCTCATGACCCTGCTTTTTGAGCGCTTCCACGATGTCGTAGTTGGTGACCGAGCCGAACAATCGGCCGTCGGGCCCCGCCTTTTGCATGATTTGCAGCGTCAGGCCGTCGAGCTTGCCGGCGCGCTCCTGCGCCTTGGCGAGCGCGCTGGCCTGCGCCTGCTCGAGCTCGACGCGGCGCGCCTCGAACGCCTTGCGGTTCTCCTCGGTCGCACGCTTCGCCTTGCCGTGCGGAATGAGATAGTTGCGCGCGTAGCCGTCCTTCACCTTCACCACCTGGCCGAGCTCGCCCAGGTTCGCGATTTTCTCGAGAAGTATCACTTCCATAGCGGTATGGACTTCGATCTCAGTGCAGGTCCGTATAGGGCAGCAGCGCCAGGAAGCGCGCCCGCTTGATCGCCTCCGACAGCTGGCGCTGGTAGCCCGAGGCGGTCCCGGTGATGCGCGCCGGGATGATCTTGCCCGTCTCGTTGATGAAATCCTTCAGCGTCTCGACGTCCTTGTAGTCGATCCACTCCGCTTTCTCGGCGGTGAAGCGGCAGAACTTGCGCCGGCGGAAGAGCGCCCGCTGGCCGCGGTCTTTCTTGTCCTTGGCGAACTTCCCTTTACCCTTGCCTTTACCTCTGCGGGGCGGTGGCATGTTGCTCTCCTTCGATGAATTCGATCTTGGTCACATGGAGCACGAGCCGCTTGGAACGCTTGCTCTTTGCTCCCAGAAATCCCTCTACTCTCACGGCGCTGCCGAGCGGCCTGCCCGCGAGCAGCTTCGCCTGGGTGTCGAAAGCCACCGCGCTCACCTCGGCCTCGACCCTCCTGCGCCCGCCCGCCTCGTCCTGCTCGGAACGGTGCGCGAGCCTGAACTCGACCGCGGCAACGCCGGCCGGCGTGTAACGCAACGCCCCCAGCTCAAGCAGCTGGCCGCTCAGCTCGACCCGGTTCAGGCGCCACCTCGCCGGAGGCGCCGGCGCCCCGCTCCATCAGCGACTTCGACTTCTCCTCGCGCATCATCGGCGAGGGCGTGGTATGCGCCTTGGGCATCGCGACGATCAGGTGCCGCAGCACCGCGTCGCTGAACTTGAACGAGTGCTCGAGCTCCTTCAGCGTTTCGTTGTCGCACTCGATGTTCATGAGCACGTAGTGCGCCTTGTGAACCTTGGCGATCGGGTAGGCGAGCTGCCGGCGGCCCCAGTCCTCGAGGCGATGCACGGTGCCGTTGCGCTGGGCGATGAGGCCCTTGTAACGCTCGACCATCTGCGGCACCTGCTCGCTCTGGTCGGGATGGACGATGAAAACGATCTCGTAATGCCGCATGCTTGGTTCTGCTCCTTTCCCATGGGTCATTTTGGTAATGAGGCCGACCGTCATGCGTACGGTGCGACCAGGAAGGGGCGGGATTGTACTGGAAAACTGGAAACTCGTGCCTACCCTACGCCGCCGATGCCGAGCTCCTGCTTCACCTTCTCCAGGGAGACCATGGCGGCCAAGGACGGTTCTTGCGATCAGCCCGGCAAGAAGCCGCGACGCGTCGCAGCGATGACCGCTTCGGCGCGCGTGGAGACCCCCAGAGCGGTGAAGATCGCATGCACATGCTGTTTCACCGTGTTGCAGGCGATCGAGAGCTCGGCGGCGATGCGCTCGTTGTTATGGCCCTTGAGGATGAGCCGCAGCACCTGCTCTTGGCGCTGCGTCAGCTCGAATGCGGCCGTGACGCGCGGCGCCGGCCGCATTTTGCCCGCCGCGTCCTCGAGCGCTTCGGGAGGCACATACCTTCCGCCTGCGGCCACGACCCTGATCGCGGCGATCATTACGTCTGGCTTCGAAGTCTTGGGAATGTATCCGGCCGCCCCGGCTTCGAATGCGGCACGAATCGAATCGCGATCGCAGGTGCACGACAGCACGACGAGCGGTATCTCCGGAAACTTGGAGCGGAAGCGCGCCAGCGCCTCGAGTCCCTGGCAGCCGGGCAAGCCGAGGTCGAGGACGACGAGCTCCGGAATCTCGTCGCGCGCGGCGCGCGCGATTCCAGCTTCCAAAGTCGACTCAGTGGCGACCGCGACTTCGCCAAGCGCCTTGGCGAGCACGGCCGGCACGATTTCCTGGATCAGCGGATGATCGTCGATGACCAGCGCGCGCATGTCTGAAATGTTACCGCCGCCGCACGGACTCGAACAGACAAATCCCGGCCGACACCGCGACATTCAGGCTTTCCACTTCGCCCCGCATCGGGATGCGCACGAGAAGGTCGCAGCTCTCGCGCGTGAGGCGGCGCATGCCCTCGCCTTCGGCGCCGAGCACCCACGCAATTGATCGAGGAAGATCAGCCTCATAGAGCGTTTCGTCGGCGCCTTCATCGGCGCCCACGACCCAGATGTTGCGCTCCTTCAGCTCGGCGAGCGTGCGGGCGAGGTTGGTGACCATCAGGTAGGGCGTGGCTTCGGCGGCGCCGCTGGCCACCTTCGAGACAACCGGAGTAATGCCCGCCGCACGGTCGCGCGGCGCGATTACCGCTTGCGCACCCGCAGCATTCGCCACCCGGAGGCAGGCACCGAGATTGTGAGGGTCCGTTACGCCGTCGAGCACGAGAAGCAGGGGATTGTTGACCTGTTCGAGAATCTGGGTGAGGTTGTCGAGAACGTTCTTCACCTCCACGCGCGCCACGACTCCCTGGTGCCTACCGCCGCCGTAGAAGCCGTCCAGCCGCTTGGTGGGAACCCGCATGACGCGCACGCCGGCGCGCTCGGCCATTGCGACGAGATCCCTGCCGCGCGCGTCGTTGCGCGTCTCATCGAGGAAGATCTCGATCACGGACTTCGGGTCGGCGCGCAGCCGTGCGAGCACGGCATGGAAGCCGAAGACGACTCTAGGTTCTCTCATGAGGAACGAGATCGATCTTGCGCGTGTCCAGATCGACGCGCACCAGCCGGACCGTCATCCGGTCCGCGAGGCGGTAGCGCCGGCCGGTACGCTCGCCGAGAAGCATGTGACGCGCGGCATCGAACTGGAAGTAGTCGCGGCCGAGCTCGGAGATGTGGACCAGGCCGTCGACGAAGTAGTCGTCCAGCGTCACGAAGAGGCCGAACGGCACTACCCCGGTGATGCTGCCGGAGAACGTACCGCCGACGTGGTCGCGCATGTAGTAGCACTTGAGCCAGTTCTCCACGTCGCGGCTCGCTTCGTCGGCGCGTCGCTCGGTTTCCGAGCAATGGCGGCCGAGCGCCTCCCAGTCCTCTTCGACATATTTCTTGTGTGAGAGCGCGGCCTTGATCGCGCGGTGGACCAGGAGGTCGGGATAGCGCCGGATCGGTGAGGTGAAATGCACATAGGCATCGAAAGCGAGGCCGAAGTGGCCGACGTTGCTCGGGCTGTACACCGCCTGCTTGAGCGAGCGCAGGAGAATGGTCTGCAGCAGGCCGAAATCCGGCCGCTTGCGGATGCGTTCGAGCAGCCGCGCGTAGTCTTTCGGCCGCGGGACGTCGCCGCCGGGGAGCTGGAGACCCAGCTCGGCCAGGAAATCGCGCAGCGCGGCGACCTTGTCCGCCGCCGGCACATCGTGCACTCGGTAGAGCGCCGGTTGCCCGCGACTAGCGAGGAAATTGCCGGCGCACACGTTCGCCGCGAGCATGCACTCCTCGATGATGCGGTGCGCATCGTTGCGCGGTTCGGGCACGATGCGCTCGATCTTGCCGCGTGCGTCGAACACCATGCGCGTCTCGACCGTCTCGAAGTCGATCGCCCCGCGGCGGTTGCGCTCGGCAAAAAGCGCATGGAAAAGCTCGTAGAGCATCCGCAGGTTCTCGGGGGCTTTGCCCGAGGAGAGCCTGTCCCAGACTTCGGTGTACGTGAGCCGGGCGCGAGAACGGATCACGCCGACGTAGAGCTTGTAGCGCGCGACCTCACCTTCCGACGTAATCGCCATCTCACACACCATCGCGAGGCGCTCGACGTTCGGATTGAGCGAGCATAGCCCGTTCGACAGCTTCTCCGGCAGCATCGGGATCACCCGCCGCGGGAAGTACACCGAGGTGCCGCGCTCGCGCGCGTCACGGTCGAGCGCGTCGCCCGGGCGCACGTAATGGCTCACGTCGGCGATCGCGACCCACAGACGCCAGCCCTTCTCCTCGCGCCGCGCGTACACCGCATCGTCAAAGTCCTTGGCGGTCTCCCCGTCGATCGTCACGAAGTGCAGCTCGCGCAGGTCCTTGCGGTTTTCAAGCTCGGTGACTTCATCAGGCAGCGAGCGCGCCTGGGCCAGAGCCTTCCGAGAAAACTCGTGCGGCAGGTCGAACTTGCGCACCGCGATCTCGATTTCCATACCGGGGTCGGCGTGATGGCCGAGCACCTCGGCGACCCGTCCGACCGGCTGGGCGTGGGGTCCGGGCTGGGCGACGAGGTCGACGGTGACCACCTCCCCCGCCTTCGCTCTGCCCGTCTCGGCGGGCGGCACCAGGATGTCGTGCGCGATGCGTCGATCCTCCGGCACGAGGAAGAGCACACCGTGCTCGGAGTGCAGCCGGCCGACGATGCGGCGATTCGCTCGCTCGAGCACTTCGACCACTTCGCCGATTGCGCGGCCGCGCATGTCGCGGCCAGCGACGCGCACCGCCGCGCGGTCGCCGTGCATGAGGCTGCGCATCTCCGCCGGGGTGAGGAAAATCGGTGCGCCGCCTTCGTCGGGCACGAGGAAACCGTGCCCGTCCGGATGGCCCTCGACGCGACCCGCGACGAGCGCGAGGCGCCTCGCCACAAGCAGGCTGCCGGCGCGGTTCTGCACCACATCGCCCGCGCGCTCGAGTTCGGCCAGCGAGCGCTCGAATTCGCGCCGCGCGTGGCGCGGGATGCGCAGCCGCGCCGCGAGATCCTCGCGCATAAGAGGCGCGCGCGCGGCGTTCAGCGCGTCGAGGATGCGTTGTGGATCAGGAGCGTCGCGGTTCGATCGCTGCCTTCGCCGCAACGCGGTTCTTTTCGCTTTTTTCTTTGACACTTCAGATACCTGCAACTAAAATCGCGCCTCCCCTGCCGAGGTGGCGGAATTGGTAGACGCACTAGGTTCAGGTCCTAGCGGTGGCAACACTGTGGGGGTTCGAGTCCCTTCCTCGGCACCAACGTTGCGCTAGCCCCCGGCAGCAAGTTTTCCCCCGGCAACAAGTTTTCCAGCTTTGCTTACTCATGGTCCGATTATCGCTTGCTTTAGCCTCGCCCGAGCTTTAGACCTGATGTCGTACGAATTAGTCCTCGAGAAACGGCCGACCTATCTGCATGCAAAGGTCGTCGGAGAGCGCACGCCCGCCAATGCGCGAAGGTTCCTGGAGGAAGCTTATGCTGCTTGCGTGCAGAGCGGTTATTCTGCCCTCTTGCTCGAAATGCAGCTCTCGGGTCCGAGCCTGAACACCGGTGCCATACTGGATGTCATTTCCCAACGGGCGCCCGAGGGCAGCAAGCTGAGCAGGATCGCTTATGTGCAACCCATCACGGATGATCCGGCGATGCCGCATTTCGCTGAGCTCGCGGCAAGAAACCGGGGCGTGAACGTCCGGCTGTTCTTAACCGTGGACGCGGCGACGCTTTGGTTGTCCGGCGCTGATCAAGCTAACAGCCAGTAAGGGCGGCGCGGCGCCGCGTCTCCAGGCTGTAGAGCCGGCTTGCGAAAAGATCGAGCGCATCGAGGATGCGCTGCTTGAGAAGCGGCGCGCGGGTCTCGCCGCGAGAGAGCATCTCGGCAGAGAGGTCTTCCACCAGGCGCAGCTTGTCGCGGCAGTAGCAGTCTTCGATCGCAACCGCGGTGTGACGGCACAGGTCCAGCACCCGATGCAGCGCGCGCCAGTCGGCCGCGCCGACGTGGCGCTCGACGATATGCCTGAGCGCCGCGTGCTGCGCACGCGCCTTGTCGATATCCGAATACATCGCGCGGCCATTCTGCGCCGCGGAGCGCCGCCGCGCTGTAGCTACGCTCGGAAAAACGCGTGCGCGGCGCGCGACAACGCGTCATTGCGAGATGACAAAAGAATCCCGCGCCCGCTCGAAGCTAACGCCTCGATGTCGCTAAGCGTCGTAGGGATGGCGCATGACGATCGTCTCGCCTCTGTCCGGCCCGGTCGAGATCAGATCGATCGGCACGCCCGCAAGCGACTCGATGCGCTTCAGGTACGCGCGCGCCGCCTTGGGCAGCGCCTCGTAGGATCGGATACCGACCGTGCTCTCCATCCAGCCCGGAAGCTCCTCGTAGCGCGGGTGGCAGCGCTCGAGCTCTTCCGCGCCGACCGGCAGGATCTCGGAGAAGTTTCCCTCCAGCTCGTAGCCAACGCAGATCTTCACCGCGTCGACCCCATCGAGCACATCAAGCTTGGTGATGCACAGGCCGGACACGCCGTTCAGCTGGATCGAGCGCTTGAGCGCCGCGGCGTCGAACCAGCCGGTGCGCCGCGGCCGGCCGGTGGTCGCGCCGAATTCCTGGCCGCGCTGGCGCAGGCGCTCGCCCACGTCGTCCGAAAGCTCGGTCGGGAACGGCCCGCCGCCGACGCGCGTCGTGTACGCCTTGGTAATGCCGAGCACGTAGTGCAGGTGGTGCGGGCCGATGCCCGCGCCCGCCGCCGCGGCGCCGGCGACGCAGTTCGAAGAGGTGACGAAGGGATAGGTGCCGTGGTCGATGTCGAGGAGCGAGCCCTGCGCGCCTTCGAAGAGCAGGTTCTTTCCCGCGCGGTTCGCGTGGTAGAGAGCGCGCGGCACATCCGCGATCAGCGGCGCGATGCGCGGCGCGAGGCCCAGGGTCTCATCAAGAATCGCCTTGTAGTCGAGCTTGGGCTGCTTGTAATACTCGTGAAGCACGAAGTTGTGGAAGTCGAGCAGCTCGCGCAGCTTCTGCGCGAAGCGCGCGGGCTCGAAGAGGTCCTGCAGACGGACGGCGCGCCGCGCCACCTTATCTTCGTAGGCTGGGCCGATGCCGCGGCCCGTAGTGCCGATCTTTTGCGCGCCCTTGGCGGCCTCGCGCGCATGGTCGAGCGCGGCGTGATAAGGCAGGATGAGCGGACAGGCCTCGCTGATCGCAAGGCGCGCCACCACGCCGCGCACCCCCGCCGCCTCGAGCTCGTCCATCTCGGCGACCAGCGCCTGCGGCGACACCACGACGCCGTTGCCGATGAAGCAATCGACGCTGTCGCGCAGGATGCCGGATGGGATGAGGTGCAGCACGGTCTTTTTCCCGCCGATCACCAGCGTATGGCCCGCGTTGTGGCCGCCCTGGAAGCGCACCACGCCCTGCGCGCGGTCGGTGAGCCAGTCGACGATCTTGCCCTTGCCCTCGTCGCCCCACTGCGTGCCGATGACGACGACGTTTCTCGCGCTCATGAGACCGAAGCGAGCGCTCTCAAGTCCATGGAAAAACCCGTCGCCGGTCGCGCGCGGCCAAATGCCTTGCCCACTTCATCATAACGACCGCCACGGGCCACCGCGCCGGTGACCCCATCGCAATACGCATCGAACACCACGCCCGAATGGTAGTGGTAGCCGCGCAGCTCCGCGAGGTCGAAGCTGGCCGGAACCTTGCAGACTTTGGCGAGCCTGCCGAGCGTGGCGAGCGCCCTTTTTACCTCGGCGAGCGGCGGAAGCTTCTTCTGCGCCTCGTCGAGCACTTCGGGCCCGCCGTAAAGGCTCGGCAGCATGAGAAGCGCCTCGCGCGTCACCGCACGCAGCCTTTTCGAAAGCTCCGTCAACGCGGGCACGTCCTTGCGCTGCAAGGCCTCGAAGAGCTCGGCCTCGCGCTCGGCGTTCACGCCCGCCTCGTGCGCGATCGCGCGGAAAATAGCGACGTGGCCGATGTCGACGCGCGCCTTACGTACCCCGGCAAGCTCGAGCGCGCGGCAGAGGAGCTCGAGCATCTCCACGTCGGCGGCGACCCCCGGCTCGCCGTACATCTCGGCGCCGATCTGGATCGGCTCGCGAGTGGCGCCGGGCGCGGCCGGGCGCGTGTGCAACACGCTGCCGCAATAGCAAAGGCGCGTCACGCCCCGGCGGTTGAGAAGATGCGCGTCGATGCGCGCGACCTGCGGCGTGATGTCGGCGCGCAGCCCCATCATGCGGCCCGAGATCTGGTCCACCACCTTGAAGGTGCGCAGCTCCAGGTCGTGCCCGGTGCCGGTGAGGAGCGAGTCGACGTACTCGAGCAGCGGCGGGATGACCAGCTCGTAGTCTTTGGAGAAAAAGAGATCCAGGATCTTGCGACGAAGGGCCTCGATGCGCTTCGCCTCCGCCGGAAGAATGTCCTCGATGTATTCCGGCAGAACCCACTTCATGTGCGCGCCCACAGCAGGAGCAGCAGGCCGACAATCATGGACGACAGGCCGACGAAGCGGATCTGCCCGTCGGTCATCTGCGTGATCTTGCGGAAGGTGTCTCGCCAGAGATTCGGCGCGAGGAAGGGAAGCACGCCCTCGAGGATCAGCATCAGGGCGAGCGCCATGAGGAACGTCGTTCCCATGGCGCTATTTGCGCTGCGCGGGCTTGCCTAGCGAGTCCCTGAAGTAGCGCAGGAAGTCGGAGTTGGTCTCGAGCAGCATGAGGTCGTTGCGCCCGCGGAAGGTTGAGCGGTAAGCCTCCATGCTGCGGTAGAACGAGTAGAACTCGGGGTTCTGGTTGAACGTCGCGGCGTAGATCGCCGCCGCCCGTGCGTCGCCCTGGCCGCGCACGTTCTGCGCGTCGCGGTAGGCTTCCGCGAGGATCACCTCGCGCTGCCGGTCGGCGTCGGCGCGCACCTTCTCGGCTTCGGCCGCCCCGGTCGAGCGCAGCTCGTTCGCGATGCGCTTCCTTTCCGCCTCCATGCGCCGGTACACCGACTCGCTCACCTCGGTCGGCAAGTCGACGCGCTTCAGCCGCACGTCGATGATCTCGACTCCGATCCTCTTCAGGTCCTGGTCGACCTTGTCGCGCACCTGGCTCATGATCACCTCGCGCTCGCCCGAGACGACGTCGTGCAGGGTGCGGGTGCCGAACTCCTCGCGCAGCGTGCCCGATACCGTCTGGCGGATGCGGGTGGCGGCGCGGAATTCGTCGCCCTGCACCGAGACGTAGTACTGGCGTACGTCGGCGATGCGCCACTTGACGAACGAATCCACAAGCACCGGGCGGTTGCCCTGAGTAAGGAAGCGCAGCGGATCGGCGTCGTCGTAGGTGAGGATGCGCATGTCGAAGTGGCGCACGTTCTGAAGGAGCGGCCACTTGAAGTGCAGCCCCGAGCGATTGATCACTTCCTTCACCTCGCCGAGCTGGAACACGATCGCGTTCTGCCGCTGATCGACGGTGAACATCGCGCTCGAGGCGATGAGCGCGAGCACCGCGACGATCGCGACAACGGGCCCCAGCGCGCGCATCACCGATCGCCCCTTTCCCGATTCCTGAGGGTCTCGCGCGAGCGCGGCCCGGGCTCGGCCGGCGGCGCCGCGGGCGCGGCGCTCGGGGCCGCGCCTTCCGCCGCGCCGGCGCTCTGCATCACCTTCTCGAGCGGCAGGTAGAGCAGGTTCCCCGAGCCGCGATAGTCCATCATGATCTTGCTGGTCGAGGTAAGGATCGCCTGCATGGTTTCGATGTAGATGCGCTCGCGCGTCACCGCGGGCGCCTTGGCGTACTCCGCGAGCACCTGCCTGAAGCGCGAGGCCTCGCCCTCGGCGTTGGCGATCACGCGCTGGCGGTAGCCCTGCGCCTCCTCGCCGAGGCGCGCCGCCGCCCCGCGCGCGCGTGGGATGACGTCGTTGGCGTAGGCCTGGCCCTCGTTCTTCTGCCGCTCGCGGTCCTGGTTCGCCTTGACTGCATCGTCGAATGCCGCCTGCACCTGCTCGGGCGGCTGCGCGTTCTGGATCGTCACCGTGCTGACGGTGATGCCGGTGCCGTAGCGGTCGTGGATCGTCTGCATAAGGTCGCGCGCGCGGTTGGCGACGTCGATTTGGGTCTCGTACAGGATCGCGTCCATGCGGCTCTTGCCGATCACCTCGCGCATCGCGGTCTCGGCGATCTGCATCGCCGAGTCGTCGGGCCGGCGCACGTTGAATACGAAGTCGCGCGCGTCCTTCACCAGATACTGCACGGCGAACTGCAGATCGACGATGTTCTCGTCGTCGGTCAGCATGAGCGACTCTTTGAGAACCTTGGTGCGCACGTTGTTGCGGTAGCCGACTTCGAGCGTGCGCACCTGCGCGAGGTTCACGATCTCGTTCGACTGGATCGGCCACGGCAGGCGCCAGCGCAGGCCCGGCATGGTCTCCTGCGAGTAGCGGCCGAAGGTCAGCACCACCCCGCGCTGGCCTTCCACCACGATATAGAACCCGCTCGCGAGCCACACCGCGAACACGAGGGCGACCAGCACGCCGGCGCCCCCGCCGAGGCCGCGCGCGCTCGGCGGCCGCGGCGGCTCGTCGCCGCCGCCGCGCCGGCGGCCGAAAAGCTCGGAGAGCCTGCGGTTGAAGTTGCGCCACAGCTCGTCAAGGTCCGGCGGACCCTGGTTACCGCCGCCGGGACCCTGCGGCCCGCGGGAGCCGCGCCCCCAGTTGGGGTCGTTCAAGGACATTTATCTAGTGAGTTGAAGGCGCAGTTCGGTCGCGCGTCGCTGCGCGGCCCGGGCTTTTGCGAATTCCGCGAGCGCGCCGCGCAGCCACTCCAACCCGACGCCGGTGCGCGCGCTCACGAATACGCGGGAAATCCTACCATACTGGTCGCGCTCGACCGCCGGCTCCAGGCCTGCGAGGTCGATCTTGTTCCAGACGAGCAGGCGCGGCGCCGCGCCCGCGGGGATCTCGGCAAGGACTTTATCCACGGCTTCGACCTGCTCATCGCGCATGCTGGACGAGGCATCGACCACATGGAGCAGCAGATCAGCGTGCACCGTCTCCTCGAGCGTCGCGCGGAACGCCGCCACCAGCCCGTGCGGCAGATTGCGGATGAAGCCCACCGTGTCGGAAATCACCACGTTGCCGGCGTCGGGCAGCCACACGCGGCGCGTGGTGGTGTCGAGCGTGGCGAAGAGCTGATCGGCTTCGTACGCGGCCGCGCCGGTGAGCGCGTTGAAGAGCGTCGACTTGCCGGCGTTGGTGTAGCCGACGATCGACGCCGAGAGCACGTCGCCGCGCGCACGCGCGCGCCGTTGGACGGTTCTTTGCCTTTTCAACCCCTCCAGCTTTTTTCTCAGAACCCGAACCCGGTTCGCGATGTAGCGCCGGTCGAGCTCGAGCTGAGCCTCGCCCGGCCCGCCGGTCTTGCCCAGCCCGCCGCGCTGGCGCTCCAGGTGCGTCCAGCCGCGCACCAGGCGCGTCGAGAGATGCTCGAGTTGCGCAAGCTCGACCTGGAGCTTGCCTTCCGCGGTCCGCGCGCGCTGCGCAAAGATCTCGAGGATGAGCTCGGTGCGGTCCATCACGCGCCGCGCGATCGCCTTCTCGATATTCCTTTCCTGCGCCGGCGAAAGCGCGTGGTCGAACACCACGTACATCGCATTCAGCTCGGCCGCGGCAGCGGCGATCTCGTCGACCTTGCCGGCTCCGGCGTAGAAGCGCGGGTCGGGCTTGCTGCGCCTGCCCTTCAGCACCCGGTGGCGCAGCACGCCGGCGCTCTGCACCAGGCGCACCACCTCCTCCACCGCCTCTTCATAGTTCGGCTCGCCGAAGTCCAGGCAAACGATGATCGCCGCCTGCGGATCGGCGGCTGCGGCAGGCAGTTCTAGCAAGAAGCGTCTAGCAAAAGCTTATTCGGAGTCCTTTTCGGCGCCGAGGTTGATGGGACGAGACGGCACGACGGTCGAGATGGCGTGCTTGTACACCATCTGAGTGACGGAGTTGCGCAGCAGCACGACGTACTGATCGAACGACTCGATCTGCCCCTGCAGCTTGATCCCGTTCACCAGGTAGATCGAAACGGGAACGTGCTCCTTGCGCAACGTGTTGAGAAACGGGTCTTGTAGCAACTGCCCTTTGTTGCCCATGTTCTTCTCTCTTGGGGGTTCTGTGGCCAGCTTTGCGGGCATACTAATTGATTTTAGGCCCCTTTACTACCGTCGGCGGCGTGACATCGCCGCATTGGGCGCGATGACGCAGCGCATGATCCATGAGAACGCAGGCGAGCATTGCCTCGGCTATCGGGGTCGCGCGAATGCCCACGCAGGGATCGTGCCGCCCCGTGGTTTCTATGGTGGTCGGATTGCCGCGCACATCGATGGTGCGCCGTGGCAGACGGATGCTCGACGTGGGCTTGAGTGCGAGCGACACGGTGACGTCCTGCCCGGTGGAGATGCCGCCGAGCACGCCGCCGTTGTTGTTGCCGATGAACCCTTCGGGGGTCATCTCATCGCCATGCTCGCTGCCCTTTTGCTCGATCGCGGCAAACCCCGCGCCGATCTCGACCCCCTTGACCGCGTTGATTGACATCATCGCCCAGGCGATGTCGGCGTCGAGCCGCCCGTATACCGGCTCGCCCCATCCTACCGGCACGCCCTGCGCGACGACGTTGATACGCGCCCCGCACGAGTCGCCGCTTGCGCGCAGCTCGTCCATGAACGCTTCCAAGGTTTTCAGGACGTCGTTGTTGGGAGAGAAAAAAGGATTGCCGTCGACCGCCGCCCAGGCCTGGAACGGAATTCTTATCGCACCGAGCTGGGCGAGATAGCCGCGGATCACCACACCGTAGCGCTCGCGCAACCATTTCCTCGCAATCGCGCCGGCCGCGACGCGCACCACGGTCTCGCGCGCCGAGGCGCGCCCTCCGCCGCGCGCATCGCGCACGCCGTACTTCTGCCAGTAGGTGTAATCGGCGTGGCCGGGGCGAAACTTTTCGGCGATTGCGGCATAGTCCTTCGAGCGCTGGTCCTCGTTGCGGATCAGGAATCCGATCGCGGTGCCGGTGGTGCGGCCTTCGTAGACGCCCGAAACGATCTCGACCGCGTCGGACTCGCGGCGCTGCGTGACGTGGCGCGACGAGCCGGGCTTGCGGCGGTCGAGCTCTTTTTGGATGTCTTGATTGCTTAATTGAAGACCTGGCGGGCAGCCGTCGACCACGCCCCCGTACGCGGGTCCATGGGACTCGCCGAACGAGCTCACGCAGTACAGCGTGCCGAAGCTGTTGCCCGACATCGGGAAATCATCTCATGAAAAATCCGCGCGTCTCGAACACGCGCGCCGCAAGTGATTTGCCCCCCGATCTGAGGCTTCGCTTGAGCACGAAATCGAACAGCAGCGGGTTGTGCAACCGGATCTCGCGCAGCACATCCGCGGCCGAGGCGTCGATCATTCCAAGCGAGACCAGGTAGTCGACGGAGAAGATCGGCATGATGCCCGGCAGCGGATAGTCCGAGCCGTTGAGCAGCCGGGCGTGCCAGTCCTGCTCCTCGACCACGCGCGCGAGCGCCGGGCCGGCGCGGTTCACCTGCGTCATGGCGGAGATATCGCCGTAACAGGAGGGATATCGCTCGAAAACCCGCACGAAGAGCGAAAAGCTGTCGACATAAGGGCCGTTCGGGCCGCGGTCGAGGTCCTGGTCCTGGCCTATCGACGCGCAATGCGCGATCACCACGCGCACCCCGGCCTCGAGCGCGCGGCGCAGCCGCAGCGGGTTGCCGAAGTCGTGGTCTTCGCGCCCGAGCACTGCTCGCTCGAGGCCCGCATGAGCAATCAAGGGCATGTTGCTTCCGGAAAGAGCCTCATAAAAGCGGTCGCATTTCGGCGATGCGGGATCGATACCCATCGCCGAGGGCAGCCACTTCACCGCGCGCGCGCCGTCGCGCTTCGCCTGCTCGAGCGCTGCGATGGCGTCCTTGCGATAGGGATGAATCGATGCCGCCCACTCGAAATAATCCGGATACTTGCGTGCAACGTCGCGCGCATACGCATCCGGGATGTGGAACATGGTGTGGGGGATGTCGGGCACGCCGTCCGCGTCGTGAGCGCGATCGAAGGAAAAGAGGACAAGCTTGCACCCCGGCGCGAGGCCGTCGATTAGATTGCGCATGCGCTCGACGTACGCGAGATCGATGCTCTGTCGGGCGTCGTGCACGCAGCCCGCGTTCAGGAAAAACAGCCTGCGCGCGTACTGGCCTGGATTGAGCAGGCTATCGGTCGCCGGATTGACGAAGATGCCGCTCGCCGAGTCTCCGGTTCCGATGAGATGCGAGTGGCTGTCCCAGCACTGCGCGGTGTCGATGCCCCCCCAGGCGGCGCGGACCAGTTCGTGCTCGGCCAGCCGGCGCGGCAGCCGCGCGTGGCAGGGATTCCAGAACCCCTGCTCGGGCCAGTAGCGCCACGCGGCGAGCGAAACGGAACCTGCGAGCGCGGCGCCCGCGCCGAGCAGGACGTTACGTCGGTTCAAATAGACTCAGGCGGCGCTCAGGCGGGCCAATTCTTGATGTAGCCCTTCAGCATCTTGTTCTCGAAGTCCTGCTCTTCGAGCACCGCCTTCGCCACGTCGCGGAACGAGATCACGCCAAGGAGCCTGCCGTCCTGCATCACCGGCAGGTAGCGCGCGCCGGTATCGATCATTGTGCGGCGCAGGTCGTTCACTTCCATGTCGGGCGCTGCGGTGACGGGATTGCGCAGCATGATTTCGGCCACCTTCACCTCGCCGAGCGCGCCGCCGCGCGAGGCGAGAGCGCGCAGCAACTCGTGGAATGTCAGCATGCCGACCATGCGGCCCTGCTCCATGACCACGAGCGAGCCGAGGTTTTCGCCTGCCATCGTCGCCACCGCGTCCGCCGCCCGGCTTGCCGGGTCGATGCCGACCAGCCGGCTTCCCTTGACGCGCAGGATCTCCTTCACTTGCATGGCGCCCTCCTTGCGAGCCGGTCCCCGAGGGCAAGTCTAGTCCAAATAGAATCGCCAAGGGAGGCTCCCGTGGACAAAGTCGCTTTGGTGACGGGCGGCGCGCAAGGCATCGGGCACGCGATCGCGCTCGCTCTCGTCGCGCGCGGTTGGCAGGTCGCGGTCGCGGACGTGAAGGCGGCCGATCGTCGTTGGCAAGGCTTGCCTTTCGTCAAATGCGACGTCTCCAGGGAGCCGCAGGTACGCGCGTGTGTGCGCGCCGTGGTCAAGCGCTGCGGCCGGCTCGACGGCCTGGTGAACAACGCTGGGCTCGCGAATCCCCATACGGGCCCGGTGGAAAAGCTTCCCCTGCGCGAATGGAACCGGCGCATCGGCGTAAACCTGAGCGGCGCATTCCTGATGACGAAGCACGCCGCCCCGCACCTGCGCCGCGCACGCGGTGCGATCGTCAACATCGCATCCACCCGAGCATTGCAGTCGGAGCCCGATACCGAGCCTTACGTCGCGGCGAAGGCCGGGCTTGTCGGACTCACGCATGCGCTCGCGGTCAGCTTCGGCCCCAAGGTCCGCGTGAACTGCGTAAGCCCCGGCTGGATCGCGCATCAGGCGGTGCGCCCCAGGGACCACGCCCAGCACCCGGTCGGCCGGGTCGGGCGCGACGACGATGTCGCCGAGCTCGTCGCTTTCCTGCTGTCCGAGGCCGCGGGCTTCATCACCGGGCAGAACTTCGTGGTCGACGGCGGAATGACGCGCAAGATGATCTATGTGTAGATTTTGCATGGTCATGCTCTGCCTGCTGGCGGCATGCACGCCGGATAGGCCGAGCGAAGTCTTCTGCACGATGGAAGCGAAAGCCTGCCCCGACGGCAGTTACGTCGGACGCGATCCGGCGAGGAACTGTGAGTTCCGGCCCTGCCCGGGTCCCAAGTAAGAAATCGGAGTCAGAGCGGGGTCAGACCCCGTTTCTCAAACCAGTATGGTCGCGAGCCCGAGCAGCAGCCCCATGCTGACCACGTCGGTCGCGGTCGTGAGGAAGATGCTCGAGGCGGTGGCCGGGTCGAAGCCGAAGCGCTTCAAGGTAAGCGGGATGAGCGCGCCGGAAATGCCGCTCGCCATGCACGCGGCCACCATCGCAAGGAAGACGACGAGCGCCAGCATCCACGGCTGGGCCTGGCTCTGGGTCGAAGCGGTGATGTACATGCCCACCGCGGCTGCGATTCCGACGCCGATCCCGTTCACGCAGCCGACCCAGGTTTCCTTCGCCATCAACGGACGCTCGCTCCCGGGCTTGAGCTCACCGAGCGTCATGCTGCGCAGCGTGACCGCGAGTGCCTGACAACCCGTATTGCCCGACTGTCCGGCGAGCACCGGCAGGAACAGCGCCAAGATCACGAGCCGGTCGATCGTGTCCTGGAAGAGCCCGACCACGGCGGCGGCGATGAACGCGGTGAGAAGATTCAGCTGTAGCCACGGGTGACGCAGCTTGAGGCTCCGCATCCACGGCGTGGCCAGGCGCTCCTCCTTTTCCAGGCCGACCATGGTGCCAGCCTGCAGCGAGATCTCGTAGGCCTGGGCCTCGAACATGGTTTGGCCGCGAACCAGCCCGATCAGGCGCCGCTCGGCGTCCACGACCGGATAGACCGGATAATGCCGGTCGAGCACGAGCCGCATCGCGTCCTCCATCGACATCGCCGCGTGCAGCGCAAACGCGCCGCGCAGCATCACCTCCTCGAGCGTGCGGTCGGGCGTGCTGAAGAGCAGGTCGCGCATTGTGACGATGCCAAGCAGATGCCCGTCCTCGTCCACGGCGTAGACATAAGTGATGAGCGTTCGCGACACGAGCTCGCGCAGCTCTTCGATGACCTCGCCGACCTGGCTCTCGGGCGGGAACGCGGCAATCACCGGCTCCATCATGCGGCCGACGGTGCCCGGGTCGTACATCGCGTTGCGCTGCCATTGGGAAGCGACGTCGATGGGCGCCGCCGAGATTGCGCGTTCGCGCGCGCCGGTCGGCAGCGCGCCCAGCACATCCTGCGCGAATCCGGGGCTCAGGTGCATGAGCTCCCGGGCGATGACCGAACCGTGGAGGTTCGCGAGCTTTTTCGCCGCGCGCGCGTGGGAGTGCGACTTGAGCTCGTCCGAGAGATCTATCGCAAGGTCGCTGGAAAGGTCCGCCGCATTATCTTTTTTCATTGCCGCCCCCTTGGTTCCTGCGCCTACAAGCCGACCGCCTCCCCCACCAGCTTCTTTAGCTCGGTGTATAGACGCGCGCGCACTTTACCGTAGGCCGGTTTGCGGATGACATTGCATATTTCATACGGATCGCGCTTCAGGTCGTAGAGCTCGTCGACGCCCAGCTTGTGCACCCAGTGAATGAGCTTGGCGCGCTCGGTGCGGACCGCCTTGTAGCTCATGCCGACGATCCACGGCCACGCCGATTCGTTGTAGTACTCGATCAGAAAGGACTTGCGCCAGTCACGCGAGGGACCTTTCAGCAAAGGCACGATCGACCGGCCCTGGATCTGCGGGCCTGGCTTCCCGCCGGCGAGCTCGATCAGGGTCGGCGCGATGTCGAGCGCGAGCACCATCGACTCGATCACGCTGCCCGGCTTGGCGAGCTTCGGGTAGCGCACGAAGAACGCGGTGCGAATGCCCTCCTCGTAGGCAAAGCGCCGCTCGGCGCCGAGGCCGTGCTCGCCGAAGAAAAAGCCGTTGTCGCCGAGAAAGAGGATGAGCGTGTCGTCGAGAACCCCGGTCTTGTCGAGCTCGCGCAAAAGCAAGCCCATCCCCTCGTCCACCGAAGCCAACATCGCTGCGCGCCGGCGGATCTCCTCCTGCGTGCCGCTCTGCAGCCCGTCGAGGAACGCACGGCTCTCGGGCCGGCCGCGAAGCTCGAATACTTCGCGCCAGGCGGGCTTGTCTTCGAGGACCTGCGCTATGGGTCTCACGTTGGGCCGCGGCGGATACGTTGCACCGCGATACAGATTTTCGTGGCGTGCGGGGAGCACATAGCCCTGCATCGTCGAGAGATCAATGGTGCCGTCCTGCTTTTGCTGCACGTCGGGATGTACCGCCTTGTGCGCGAGGAACAGCGCGAACGGCTTCGCACGCCGGCGCGCGACGAACTCGGCAGCGCGCTCGCTCAGGAGATCGGTGACGTAGCCGCGGAGCTGCTTCTCGCCGCCGTTTTCCCAGAACACCGGATTCGTGATCGTTCCCTGGCCGCGGAAGCTTATCCAGGTGTCATAGCCGGGACGCGGCGCCGCGTCATTGCCCATGTGCCATTTGCCGATGTGCGCGGTCTCGTAGCCCAGGCGCTGCAACTCGAGATGGTAGTTCGCGAGCCGGTGGCTCATCGCCTCGCGTCCGACGTTGTCGATGATGCCGTGGCGCGAGGCGTATTGGCCGGTGACGATCGAGGCGCGGTTGGGTGAGCACAGCGGCGTGGTATGGAATGCGTTGGCGAAGCGCGCGCCCTCGTGCGCCAGCCGGTCGATGTTCGGCGTGCTCATGTAGGGATGACCCGACGCGCCCGTCTCGTCGAACCGCAGGTCGTCCACCAGGACAACGATGAGATTGGGCCTTTTTCGCGTTTTCACGTAGGACAGCGGCCATTTTCTCATGGCACAATGCCTGTCATGACGCCCCGCGCCATCACCATCCGGCCCGCCGAGTCGCGCGACGCGCAAGCAATTGCGACGATGTCCCGCGACTTCATCGAGTCGGGCCTCGGGTGGAAGTACGACGCGGGCCGCGTGCTGCGCGCGATGCGTGACCGCGAAACGCTCGCCGTGGTCGCGTGCGAAGGTGCTAAAGGCACTGCATCTTCGGCGCGCACCGCGATCGCTGGGTTCGCCATCATGGAGTTCGGCGACGAGCGCGCACACCTCGTGTTGCTGGCGGTGCGTCCGTCGCATCGGCGCCTCGGAATCGGCCAGCGGATGCTCGACTGGCTGCTCGACTCTGCGCGCGTCGCCGGCATGGCGAGCATCCATCTGGAGTTGCGCACAGGAAACGACGCGGCGAGACGCTTTTACCGTGCGATGGGGTTCTACGAGACGGTACTCGTACCCGGCTACTACCGCAGCGGCGAAGGCCGCAAGGAAGGCGCTCTGCGCATGCTGCGCGTCCTTCGGGCCCCCGGCCCGGTGCCGTACACGTGGCGCCCGCCGCGCACCGAAGACACCTGAAAAAATCGGGATCAGACCCGATTTTTTGTCCTAGGGCACGATCGCGAAGCCGACTCTGAACTGCGCCCTGCCGCGCACGTTGTAATCGAGGATGTCCTCGCCGTAGCCGTTGAAGTACTGTGCGTACAGGTATCCGCTCACGCCGCCGAACCTGAAGTCGCGCGTGCGCCGCGCGAAGTCGAGCTGCAAGCTGCCCTTGCCCGAGGTGCCCACGCGCACCACAGCGGTGGTGATCCAGAGGTTGCCCGAGTCGTAGCGCACCCGCCAGTCGGCGTAACCGCGGTAGTCGTCGATATCGGGGTTCTCATCCTTGTCGAGATAGGCATAGAACTTCGGCGTGAACTGGAAGCTCGCGCCGCCGCGCAGCCGCCACTGCCATTCCGGGCGCACGAAGGCGATATTCAGCGAGCGCGAGCGCTCGCCCTCGTCGCCGTTCGACTCGTGCTCGAGCCCCACGCGCGCTCCGTCGAACAACGCCGTCCCGCTCGTGCGCTCCCATTTCCAGAAGAGCGACGGCCGGTAGCTCGTGTCGCGGAAGGGCTCCGACTCGCTCGACAGCTCCCACAGCGAGTTTTGCGTGTAGCCCAGATACAGGCCCGAGAGCCACGGTTGGCCCTGGCCGAAGCCCGAGGTGGCGTCGAACATTCGGTACTTGAAGGAGATCTGAAAACGCGCGGTGGTAGGGCCGCGCGAGCCGGCGATGAAGTACATCGGCTCGTTCTCCGAAAGCGGCGGCTCGGTGCTGCCGGCGAGCGGCTGGGTCAGCGTCTGCAGCGCGTCGCGGCGCACGGCGACGAGCATGAGCGTGTTGGACGGAAAATCGGCAAGCTGCAGCGTGACCGGCCCGGCGGCGAACGCGGGCATGGTCGCGACGTAGGTGCGCCGCGCGCCGTCGGCGGGCGCGAGCGGCTTGAACTCCAGATCGACCTCGGCGACGTCGGCCTGGATGCGCACGCGCAACTCGTCGGGCGGCGTCGCGTCCGGCGGCGCAATGACCAAGATCTCGAAGCGCCCGCCCGCGTCGGCGCGCGGCGCGAGCGAGGCGATCACCCAGTCGGCGGCATGGACGCTACTCAGAACAACGAGCAGAAAAACGAAAAGCCCCGCGCGCTTCATGCCGAGCTCCAGTCCTGCGAATGCTCGAAGCGCGCGACCAGGAACTCGACGAAGGTGCGCACCTTGGCCGAGAGGTGCTTGCGGCTCGGATACACGGCGTAAATCGGCACCGGTGGAGGCGTGAACTCCTGCAGCAGGGGAACCAGGCGCCCTGCGCGCACGTCAGGCCCCACGATGAAAGCCGGCTCGAACACGATGCCGCAGCCGCGCGCTGCGATCTCCGCCAGCAGGTCGCCGTTGTTCGAATGCAGCGTGCCGGCGATCCGCACCGCGCGCTCGGCTCCGGGGGCATCGCGAAAACGCCACACGTTGCGCGGCGTGACGTACTCGTAGGTAAAGCAATTGTGCGCGGCGAGATCCTCGGGTGTCTTCGGCGTGGGATGGGCCGATAGGTACTGCGGCGACGCGCACGGCACGAGTCGCGTTTCGCCGAGCTTGCGCGCCACCACGTTTTCCGAGCCCGCGGTGCCGATGCGCACCGCGAGGTCGAAGCCTTCCTCGATGAGATCGATCACGCGATCCGACAGCGACACGTCGAAGCGCACTTCCGCGTGCCGGGCGAGAAACTCTGCGATCGCCGGCGCGAGGTGTCGCACGCCGAAATTGACGGAGGTGGTGAGGCGGATCGTGCCGCGTGGCACCACTGCGGCGCGCGCGGCTTCCTGCTCGGCTTCCTCGAGATCGGCGAGGAGCTGCACCGCGCGCTCGTAAAACGCGCGCCCGCTCTCGGTGAGGCTTACGCGCCGGGTCGTGCGGTTGAGGAGCCGGTTTTGCAAATGGGCCTCGAGTTCGGCGACGTGGCGGGACGTAGCGGAAGTAGACAGGCTGAGGCGGGCCGCCGCCTTGGCAAAACTTCCTGATTCAACGACTTGCGCGAAAACTCGAATCGCTACGAGCTTGTCCATTGTCCCACTAATAGGGATTATGTGTTCTTGTTACGCTACTTTATCCCAATACAAGGCACCCTCATATTACGAGGCATGAAAAACATTTCCCGCATCTACCGCAAACCCGAAGGGCACTGGGTCGGGGACGGCTTCCCCGTCCACACGGTGCTCGACTACCAGCGTCAGCCCGAGCTATCGCCTTTCCTGCTGCTCGATCATTTCGGCCCGGCCGAATTCGGGCCCGCGGAGAAGCCGCGCGGCGTGGGCTGGCATCCCCACCGCGGCTTCGAGACCGTGACGGTGCTCCTCGAAGGCGAAGTCGAGCACGAGGACACCGCGGGCAACGGCGGCCGCATCGGTCCTGGCGACGTCCAGTGGATGACCGCCGGCGCCGGGCTGCTGCACAAGGAGTTCCACAGCGAGGCGATGACCCGCAGTGGCGGCCGCTTCCACGGCTTGCAGCTCTGGGTCAACCTGCCCGCGAAGTTCAAGATGACCCCGCCGCGCTACCAGACGCTGACGGCGCGCGACATCCCGGTGCTCGACGGTGTGCGCGTCATCGCCGGGCAATTTCGCGGCGTGAAAGGACCGGCGCAAACCTTCACCCCGATCAACCTCCTGCTTGTCACGCTGAAGGCAGGCAATGCCGTTGAGCTCGATCTTCGTGACGGTTACAGCGCGGGGCTCTACGTGCCCGAAGGAAAGATTGCAGTGAACGGAGAAGCCGTAACGGCCGGCGAGCTCGCCGTTTTCGAGCGCAAAGGCGACCGGGCAACAATCACCGCGGAGACCGACGCGATCGTCTTCGTGATGAACGGCGCGCCGATCGACGAGCCGGTCGCAGGCTACGGTCCGTTCGTGATGAACACCCCGAAGGAAATCCAGCAGGCGTTCGTCGACTACCACGCCGGGCGCCTTGGAACCATCCCAACCACGGAGAAAACGACGTCATGATTGATAACCGCACCGCCCCGTATGCCGCGCTGGTTCTGCGCGTCTCGCTCGGCCTGATGTACATCGCGCACTCGCTCGTGCTCAAGTACTTCACCTTCACGCTGCCGGGCACGGCGCAGTTCTTCGAGTCGCTCGGCCTGCCGGGCGCGCTTGCCTACGTAACGTTCTGGGGCGAGTTGATCGGCGGCGTGGCGCTCGTCGCGGGCATCGGCACGCGCGTCGTCGCGCTGGCATTGATTCCAATCCTGCTCGGCGCCACCTGGGTTCATGCCGGCAACGGCTGGGTGTTCAGCGCCGCGAACGGCGGCTGGGAATACCCGGCATTCCTGATCGCGGCATCGCTTGTGCTTGCGTTGCTCGGCGATGGCCGATTCGCTTTCGGAACCCCGATTACGAAGCGCTTACTTACACAATAGGAGGCTGATTATATGAAGCTTTATTATTCCCCCGGGGCGTGCTCGCTTTCCCCCCACATCGTTGCGCGGGAGCTCGGCATCCGGGTCGAGCTGAAGAAGGTGAACACCAAGGACAAGACCATCGAGGGCGGCGGCGACTATTGGAAAGTGAACGGCCGCGGCTATGTTCCCGCGCTCGAGCTCGACAACGGCGAGATCCTCACCGAGGGCCCGGCGATCGTGCAGTACCTCGCCGACCAGAAGCCCGATGCCGGTCTTGCGCCCAAGTGGGGGACATTCGAGCGCTACCGGCTCCAGGAGTGGCTGAACTTCCTTACCTCGGAAGTCCACAAACAGTTCTCGCCGCTCTTCAAGCCGAACACGCCCGAGGAGTACAAGAAGATCGCAAGAGAGAACATCGCCACGCGCTTCGACTGGCTCGATAAGCAGCTCGCCGGCAAGGAGTACCTGATGGGCAAACAATTCAGCGTGGCGGATGCCTACGCGTTCGTGCTCATCGGCTGGTCGAAGTCCCAGGGCATCGACCTCGTGCGCTGGCCGAACATCGCCGCGTACCATAAGCGCGTGGGCGCCCGGGCCAAAGTGCAGGAAGCGCTTCAGGCCGAAGGACTTCTGAAGAAAGCAGCATGAGCGTTTTCGTTTCTCACGGTTCGCCGATGCACGCCCTCCAGCCGGGAGCGGCTGGAGAGGCGTGGAAGGCGCTCGCCGAGCGGTTGCCGCAGCCGAAGGCGATCCTCATCGCGTCGGCGCACTGGGAAACCAATCTGCCGATGCTTACAGGCTCGGAAAAGCCCGAGACGATCCACGATTTCTACAACTTCCCTGAGCCGCTCTACCGCCTGCGCTACCTTGCCCCCGGTGCGCCGGAAGTCGCGAAGCGCGCGCAGATGTTCCTCAAGGATGCGGGTTTCACCGCGGGCATCGACGGCTGCCGCGGCCTCGACCACGGCGCGTGGTCGCCCCTTCTATATATGTATCCGCGGGCCGACGTGCCGGTGGTGCAGATCTCGGTGCAACCCGCGCTCGGACCGCGGCATCACGTGAACCTCGGAAAGGCAGTAAGGAAGCTGTCCGAAGAAGGCGTGCTGATCATCGGCTCGGGCCACCTGACGCACAACCTGCGCGACTGGGCGCGCGGGCAGGGGAAGCCGGAGCCGTACGCGCGTGAATTCCAAGCCTGGGTGTTCGAGAAGCTCAAGCGAAAAGACGTCGAGAGCCTCGTCGAATACCGCTCGCGCTCGCCGCACGGTGCGCGCGCGCATCCGACCGACGAGCATTTCCTTCCGCTCTTCTTCGCGCTCGGCGCCGCCTCCGAGGACGCCAGGCCCAAGCGCGTGTACGACGCGATCGACAGCGGCGTGCTCGCGATGGACGCGTACGTGTTTACCTAGCGCTAGTTTTCCACGATGCGATCGGCCCGCGCCAGGATGGCGGGCGGAATAGTGATGCCGAGCGCCTTCGCTGCCTTCAGATTGATGACGAGCTCTAGCTTCGCCGGCTGCTCGATCGGCAGGTCGGCAGGCTTCGCGCCTCTAAGAATCTTATCGACGTAGACCGCGGCCTCGCGGTACATGTCTCCAAGGCTCGCGCCGTAGAACATGAGGCCGCCGGCGTGCACGAACTCGCGCTCGCCATAGATCGCCGGAACGCGGTTGCGCGCCGCCAGCTCCACGATCCGCTTGCGGTGCGTGATGAACAGCGCATTGGTCTGCACCATGAGCGCGTCCATTCGCTCGGTGCGCGCTGCGGCGAAAGCCGCGTCGAGATTGTCCGGCTCGCGCACCTCGAACAGCCGGACGTCGAGCGCAAGAGCGCGCGCCGCGCGCTCCCGATCCTGGAAGATACGAGCGGTGTAAAGCGACGCGGGATTGATGATCATGCCGACCCGGCGTGCGCCCGGCACGGCTTCCTTGATCAGCTCGAGCCGCTTGGTGTTCAGCGCCTGACCGAGCGCGGTAACGCCGGTCACGTTGGCGTCTGGCCGCGCGAGGCTTTTGACGATGCCGTCGACAACCGGGTCCCCCGTGGTCACCATGACGATCGGTATGGCACCGGTCGCCCGCTTCGCCGCGAGGGCCCCCGGGCTCGAGCCCGCGAGGATCACGTCGAAGCGCTCGCGCACCAGCTCGGCGGCGAGCTCGGGCAGACGGGCGGCCCGGCCCTCCGCGTAGCGTGCCACCAGGGTGAAGTTCTTGCCTTCGACCCAGCCCAGCTCGCGCATGCGGCTGCGAAACGCCGCCATGCTCGCCGCGTCGGTCTCCGCCGAGGTCGCAGACAGGCGCCCGACGCGCGCTGTCTTCTGTCCCTGCGCTTCGAGATCGCGGGGGATGCCCACGGCAGCGCCGAGAACGAGAAGGATGAGAGCCGCGCGCGCGTTTCCGATCGCCATCGCGGCGGAACCTTACCTGCGCAGAAGATTTTCCGCTAGCCGATCAACCGCCAGTCAGCGCCTGGACGATGACGACTTCATCGGCGGGATCGAGCGTCCGCGAAAGCTCGAACACCTGGTCGCCGTTCACGAACACGCGCATGTGGCGGCGGATGCGGTCCTGCTCGTCGACCATACGGAAGCGGATGCCGGGATAGCGACGGTCGAGATCGGCGAGTAACGCCGCGAGCGTCGTTCCATCGGCTTGCACCTTCGCTCGCTCGGTGTAGGAATGGAGCGGGCTCGGAATCAGGACGTTCACGCCAATTCCGTGGCTTCCACAGCGTAGATTTCGGGCAAATGGCGCGCGATGCATTTCCATTTGCGCCCTTCGTCGCCGCTCATCCAGAGCTCGCCGCTCGTCGTGCCGAAATAGAGCCCCACCGGCTTGCCGGAGTCCGCGCACATCGCCTGGCGCTTGATTGTCCACCACGCGTGCTTTTCGGGCATTCCGGAATCGAGCCGTTCCCAGCTCTTTCCTCCATCTTTTGTCCGGTAAACGGCCGGTTTCCCGTCGGGGCTGGTGCGCGGCCATACGGTGCCGCCATCCATCGGCATGACCCAAGCGGTGTCGGCGTCACGCGGGTGCACGACCATGGGAAAGCCGACGTCGCCGACGCGCTTGGGCATCGCCTTTCCGATGCGCACCCATTCGTTCGAAGGCCGATCGAGCCGATAGATGCCGCAATGGTTCTGCTGGTAGAGGCGGTCGGGGTTGCTCGGACAGATGCGGATGCAATGCGGGTCGTGGAAAGTCACGTTGGCGCGATCGAAGCCCTCCACCACCTCCAGTCCCTTAACCAGCGGCTTGAAAGTTTGGCCGCCGTCGAGCGACTCATGCACTCCGCCGCCCGACATCGCGAAGTACATGTGCGCCGGATCGCGCGGGTCGACGATGATCGAGTGCAGTTTCGGCCCGTCCGGGGTGCCGTCCTGCACGGTTCCCATCCACTCGCGGTACTGCGGGTCGTCGTTGATGGCGGAGAAAGGCGACCAGCTCGAGCCGCCGTCTTCCGAGCGAAAAAGGCCCTGCGGCGAGGTGCCGGCGAACCACACGCCGCTCTGCGAAGCGTGGCCGGGCGTGAGCCAGAACGTGTGGTCGACCGCGCGACCCTTCCCGTCCGCCGCCTTGGCGAATGCCGGCGGCTGCGCCGCTTCCTTCCACATCTTGCCACGGTCGGTCGAGCGGAAAATCGTCGGCCCGAGATGCCCGGTTTTCGCCGCAGCGAGCAGCGTGCGCCGGTCGCGCGGATCGAGCACGATGTGATTGAAGATGTGGCCGAGGAAATGCGGCCCGTCGAGGCGCCAGCTATTGCGCGAGGCGTCCCCGTGGAACAGCCACGCGCCTTTGCGCGTACCGACCATCAACAGTGTTTTCATGCGTTGCTCCCCAAGCCTGCGACGATAAATAGCCCGAGCACGCAACCCGAGCTTGCAAACTGCGGCGACGAGCGCAGCGTGCTCCTCTCACCGAGGTAGAACGCCAGGGCATCGATCCAGAAGTCTCGCGGGTTGCGGTTGTCGCGCAGCCGCCGGCCTTGCGCATCCCTGCCCCTGTTCCGCGCAATGCCAAACGAAATGTAGGGAAGCAGGACCGCGCCGAATACGCACCAAAAAGCGGTGGTCATTAGCCGCCGAGCGCGCGGAACAGGTCCGCTACGGCGGCGCGATGCGCGCGCAACGCATCCACTCTCGCGACCTGCGCCGCGAGCAGGCCGCGCTCGGCATCGAGCACGTCCAGCTGGCTCGCGACGCCGTTCTGATAGCGAAGCCGTGCGAGGCGCAGGCTTTCGGTGAGCGCGTTGGCGCGCGCCGATTCCGCCTCGTAGCTTTCGCGCGCGCGGCTCTGCGCGATGAGCGCGCTCCTCACCTCGCCGAATGCGGCGCGGATCGCCTGCTGGTATTGCGTGACCGCGGCACGCTCGCGCGCCTCGGCCTGCTCGGTGCGCGCCTGCAGGCGGCCGCCCTGGAAAATCGGCTGGGTCACCGAGGCCGCGATCTGCCACGTGGCAGCCGCGCTGCCGGAGAAGAGGTTCGAAAGCGCTGCGCTTTCGCTGCCGAGGAAGCCAGTCAGCGCGATCGAGGGAAACATTTCAGCGCGCGCCACGCCGATGCGCGCGTTCGCCGCAACGAGCAGACGCTCGGCCTCTACCAAGTCCGGTCGGCGCAGCAGCAGTTCGGAGGGCAGGCCGGACGGAATCGCCGGCGGGCCGGGTGTTTCATCAGCCGCTTCTTTGACTTTCACATTCCCTTCAAAAACCTGCTTGGGGCTGCGGCCAAGTAGCACCGAAAGCGCGACTTCCTCGCGCTCGCGGTCGCGCTCGAGCGGCGGGAGCTGCGCGCGCACCACTGCGGCCTCGGCCTCGAGCTGGCGCAGTTCGAACTCCGAGATCACGCCGCCCTGCAAGCGGCGGCGCTGCAGCGCGAGCGCCTCTTCGCGCAGCGCAACATTCCGTCTTGTGAGCAAGACCTGCTCATCCAGAGCGCGCAAAGCGAAGTACGACCTCGCCACCTGTGCCGCGAGCGCGAGACGCACGGCCTCGCGCGAAGCCTCGTTCGCCTCGAGCTCGGCGCGCGCCGCCGCCGCATTCGACCGCAGCCGGCCGAAGAGGTCGAGCTCGTAGGACACGTTCAGCGTCGCGCGGTGGCTGTTGTACTCGCGCGGGATGCCTGAGAAGAAGGTGGCGGTGCGCGTCGACACTTCCTGCCGGCTCGCGCTCGCCTGCGCGCTCACCGACGGCCAGAAGAACGAGTTCGCCTCATCGAGCAGCGCTCGCGCTTCGTCCACGCGCGCCGCCGCCACCAGTAAGTCAGCGTTGCCGGCCAAAGCTTCGTCGATGGTTGCTTCCAGTTGAGGGTCACCATAAACGCGCCACCATCTCCCATCCTCAGCGAAGCGCGGCGCGGTCTCCTTCCAGCCCTCGGGCAGCTCGACCGCGGGCTTCTCGTATTTCGGCCCCACCATGCAACCGAGAACTAGGCACGCCAGCAGGACGGAAAGCCTTTTCATTCGTCGCCCGCCCCGTGCGGGGCGATGCGGGGACGATGGACCGGGGCATGTGTCACGGTGCGCGCATGCGCCGCTTCCTCCTTGATCTCCTGGCTCGAGCGCTTCTCGGTGAGGTGACGGTCGGTGAGCAGCTTGAAGAAGGTCGGCACGAAGAAGATGGCGAGGAACGTGGCCGCAAGCATCCCACCCATCACGCCGGTACCGGCCGACACGCGGGCTCCCGCGCCCGCGCCGGTCGAGGTTGCCAGCGGCAGCACGCCGAGGATGAAAGCGAGCGAGGTCATCAGGATCGGCCGGAAGCGAAGCCGCGCGGCCTCGACCGCCGCGGCCGAGGCCGACAGTCCTTCCTCGTGCTTCAGCACCGCGAACTCGACGATCAGGATCGCGTTCTTCGCCGCGAGACCGAGCAGGGTTACCAGGCCGATCTGGAAATACACATCATTCGTCAGTCCCCTCAGCCACACGGCGGCGAGCGCGCCGAACGTGCCGAACGGCAGCGCGAGCATCACCGAGAGTGGCAGCGACCACTTCTCGTACTGCGCCGCAAGGATGAGGAAGGCCATCAGGGCGCCGAGAGCGAGCACCACGACCGAGGTTCCGCCCGAGCGCTTCTCCTGGAATGATGCGCCGCTCCAGTCCAGGCTGAACTCGGGCGGGAGCACCTCTTTCGCGATGCGCTCGATTTCGGCGATTGCGTCGCCCGAGCTCACCCCCGGCCTGCCCGCCCCCAGGACCTGCACCGCCGGCAGGTTGTTGAAGCGCGTGAGCGTGCCGGGGCCGCTCGAATACTCGATGCGCGCGAGCGAGCGCAGCGGGATCATCTCTTTCTTCTCGCTTCGCACGTAAACGGCGCCCGCGTCCTCGGGGCTACCGCGCTGCGACGGCTCCGCGGACAGCAACACCTGCCAGGTGCGGCCGTACTTGTTGAAGTCGTTGACGTAGTAGCTGCCAAGCGTCGCGGCAAGGGTGTTGAAGATGTCGTCGAGCGGCACGCCGAGCGATTTCGCCTTCTCGCGGTCCACGTCGACGTAGAGCTGCGGCACGTTGGCGCGCCAGAACGTGTTCGCCATCGCGATCTTCGGGCTCTTCGAGGCCGCGCCGATGAACTGCTGCGTCACCTCCCAGAGGCGCTTCGCGCCGCCTTCGCCGCGGTTCTGGATATAGAACTCGAAGCCGCCCGCGGTGCCGAGGCCGAAGATCGCCGGCGGCGGGAAGGCGATGGCAAGGCCCTCCTTGATGTGCGCGGTCTTGCCGTAGAACTCGCCTACGAGGGCCGCGACCGGCATGGGGCGTTCGTCCCAGTGCTTCTGCGTGACGAAGATCGTCGCCGCGTTTTCGCGGAACACGAACCCGCCGGCGAAGTCGAAGCCGGTAAACGCCATCACGTGCTCGTTGAACGGATTGGAGCGGATCGCGGCGCTCACCTCTTCGACGACCTTGTCGGTACGCGCAAGCGACGCCCCGTCGGGCAGGATCACCGGCGAGAAGTACCAGCCCTGGTCCTCGTCGGGCACGAGCGACCCCGGAACGGTGCGCCAGAGAAAGCCCGTCAGCGCCACCATGCCGGCAAAGAGGATGAGGGCGATGCCGCCGCGGCGGATCATCCAGGCGACGCCGTTCTCGTAGCGGTCGGTGACGCGCGCGAAGCCGCGGTTGAACCAGCCGAACCAGGTGTCGGCGTGTTTGTGCTCCTTCTTGAGCACGACCGCGCACAGGCTCGGGGTGAGCGTGAGCGCGACGAAGCCGGAGATCACCACCGCGATCGAGATGGTGACCGCGAACTGCCGGTAGAGCTCGCCTGTCAGGCCGCCGAGGAACGCGATCGGGATGAACACCGCGCACAGCACGAGCACGATGGCAATGATGGGGCTTGTCACCTCCTGCATCGCCTTCACCGCCGCGTCGCGCGGCCCGAGCCCTTCTTCCTTCATGATGCGCTCGACGTTCTCGAGCACGACGATCGCGTCGTCGACCACGATGCCGATCGCGAGCACCATGCCGAAGAGCGTCGAGGTATTGATCGAGTAGCCGAGCGCGAAGAGCCCCGCGAAGCTGCCGATGAGCGATACCGGTACCGCGGCGAATGGAATCAGGGTCGCGCGCCAGTCCTGCAGGAAGATATACACCACGGCGAACACGAGCAGCATCGCCTCGAGCAGCGTAATCACTACCTCGCGGATCGACACCTCGACGAACATGGTGGTGTCGAAGGGGATCGCGTAGGTGAAGCCCGCGGGGAATCGCTGCGAAAGCTCGGTGAGCTTCGTGCGCACCGCCTTGCCGACCTCGATCTGGTTGGCGCCCGGCTGGAGGAACACGCCCATCAGCGTTGCCGGCCGGCCGTTGTACTTGCCGATGAAGCTATAGTCCTTGGCAGCGAGCTCGACGCGCGCGACGTCCTTGAGCCTGAGCAGCGACCCGTCGCCGTTTGCACGCAGGATGATGTTCTCGAACTCGCCAACTTCGGAGAGCCGCCCCTTCGCGGTCACGCTGTAGGTGAGCTCCTGCTGCCCGGCGGTGGGCGTCTCGCCGACCTTGCCCGCGGCGTACTGCTGGTTCTGCTCGTTCAGCGCGTCGATCACGTCGCTCGGCGCCATCTTGAGCGTCGCGAGCCGGTCGGGCCTGAGCCAGATGCGCATCGCGTAGTCCTTGGCGCCGAAGATCTGGACCAGCGTCGTCCCCCGAACGCGCTTGATTTCGTCGAGCACATTCAGCGTCACGTAGTTCGAGATGTAGACGTCGTCGTGGCGACCCTCGGGCGAATAGAACGCGATCACCTGCAGGAAGGCCGACGAACCCTTCTCCACGGTGAGGCCCTGGCGGCGTACTTCGAGCGGCAGGCGCGGCTCGACCTGCTTGGCGCGGTTGTTGACGTTGAGCGTCGCCTGGTCGATGTCGGTGCCGATCTCGAAGGTGACCTGGATCTGCACCATGCCGTTCGCCGACGAGGTCGAGTTCATGTAGAGCATGTTCTCGACGCCGTTGATCGCGTTTTCGATCGGCGCCGCGACGGTGGATTCGAGCACCGCAGCCGAGGCCCCGGGATAGATCGCGGTCACCGTCACCACCGGCGGCGCGATCTCCGGATACTGCGCGATCGGCAGCACGCGCATCGACGCGAGCCCTGCCAGCACGACGAAGATGGAAAGGACCGCCGCGAAAATCGGCCGGTCGATGAAGAAACGGGACAACATTATTTCTTCGCCTGCTTTTCGGCCGGCTTCTCGGCCATCTTCTTCTGCTCCGGCTGGGCTTCGGGCTTTTTCTCGGCGATCTTCACCGGGGCGCCGGGCCCGATCTTCATCACCCCGTCGACGATCACGCGCTCGCCGCCCTTCAAGCCCGAGCTGATCACCCAGCGCTCTCCCGCCCACTGCCCAGCCTCGACGGGCCGAGGCTGCGCGGTGCTTTTCTCATCCACAACGTAGACGAACTTGCCCTGCGGTCCCTCCAACACGGCTCTCTGAGGGACAGTCACGGCATTGGGAATCACCGCGCCCTTGAGGACAACGCGTACGAATTGCCCGGGGCGGAGGTAACCGTCGGCATTGGGGACCTCGGCGCGCGCCTCGCGGGTACCCGTCTGCGTGGAAACACGCACGTCGGCGAAGTCCAGCTTGCCTTTTTGCGGGTAGACGCTGCCGTCGGCGAGCCGCAACTCCACTTCGAAGTTGCGCGGCAGCTTGAGGTTTCCGGCCTGCACGTCCTTCTGGATGCGCGCCTGCTCGTTGTCGGCGATGCCGAAGTTCACCCACATCGGGTCGATCTGCACCACGCTCGTGAGCAACACGTTGGGGCCGGAGACGAGCGTGCCCTCGGACGGTATGGCGCGTGTGGTAATCCCGGAAATCGGGGCCTCGACCCTCGTGTACTCGAGGTTGAGCTTCGCTTCGACGAGCCGGGCCTGCGCAGCCTTCACGTCCGCCGCCCCGATGTCCTCGGCCGACACGGCGTCGTCGTGCTCCTTCTGGCTCACCGCCTTTTCCGCGTACAGCGGGCGGAGCCTCGCGGCGTTGCGCTTTGCCTGCTCGTAGCGCGCCTGCGCCGCCACGACATCGGCTTCCGCGCGCGCCGCTGCGGCCTTGAACGGCTCCGGGTCGATGGTGAAGAGAGATTGGCCCTTCTTGACGCGCTCGCCTTCCTTGAAATTCCGGGTAAGCAGGATGCCCGTGACGCGGGCGCGGACTTCGACCTCTCGCGAGCCGACCGTCTGGCCGACGTATTCCCATGTGACCGGCAGCGGCTGCACCTCAGCCGTGACCACCGAGACTTCCGGGGCCTGCATGCCGCCCATGGGGCCACCGCCGTGGTCTTTGCCGCCCTTTTCCCTGCCGTTGGAAGGGCTGCAAGCCGCCACCACAGCGCTCAGGAGGACCGGCAAAAGCTGTTTGAAACGCATGCGGATTCCCCGATTGAGCCAGCGCGAGCCCGCGATTCTAACGTCCGATTTCAAGTGTCATGTTGCAGTTGTAATGCTTCGGCAGTAGTCAAACGGAGACTCCCTCCGTAGCAGGGGAGACGACATCGGGTAGAGCTGGCCGAATGGCGCAGAGCCCTCGTGGTACTCGAGCGGCACAGCAAGTTCGTGATGCTTGCGTGCACCGATTGATGGGCGCGCAGCAAAAGGCGAAGATCTTTGTTTCTTATTTCGACCGAGCGCAGACTCTATGAAATGCCTGCTGGCCGCCGCCGGCGCGGCGGCGGCGCTGGCCTTCGCCGGCGCCGCGGCGGCGCAGTCCGTCTGGAGCAACCTGTACATCGGCGCCTCGGCCGGACGCTCGGACTTCAAAGACGCCTGTGGAAGCTTCGGCAGCTGCGATGCCGAGGACACCGCCCTGCGGATCCTTGCCGGCTACCAGTTCAACAAGCACTTCGCGGCGGAGTTCGGCTACCACGAGCTCGGTGAAGCCTCGACGAGCGCTGGCGACACCGAGGGCAAGGCGTGGGAGCTCGTCGCGATCGCGTCCTTTCCGTTCACCAGCAACTTCTTCCTTTACGCCAAGCTCGGCGGCTACTTTGGCCAGCTCGAAGGTCCCTTCGCCGATGAGGACAATACCGACCTCACCTACGGCGTCGGCCTGCGCTACGACTTCACGCGCAACTGGGGCGTGCGCGGCGAATGGCAGCGCTACAGTAATCTGGGCGGTGGCAAGCTGGTCGAAACGGACGTCGACGTGCTAAGCATCGGCTTCGTCTACAGCTTCCGGTAGGCCCGGCGCCAGCACCTCGGGCATCAGCTCCCGAGCCGGCTGGCCAGCGTGCGCAGGACCTCGTGGCGACGGTGCTCGTGGACGCGCTCGGCGAGCGAGCTGCCGTGGTGCGGCTCCATCCCGATGTCCTTGAGGATGCGCGAATCGAGCTGCGCGAGCAGCCGTGCCTGCGCTTCCTCACGCCGGGCCTGCATGTAGCGTCGCGCGACCCGGGCGCCCCTCCGATGCACACTCAGCCACCAGGCATAGGCGGCACGCATGAGCCGCACGCCAATGCCGCGCCCGACGACACGGACCTCGAAGCTCGATCCGGAGCGCATCACGAGGAACAAGCGACGGCCGGTCCTGATGCGCAGGGTCTCGCCGGCCTGGAGCGTTAGTTCGGTCATGCGCCGAGCATAGGCAACGGCGGTTAATGCAGTGCGTCTCTTCTGAAAACGTCGTGTTGCCGGCTTGTATCAGCCGGCGGTCGATGGGTCATAGGTGCCAAAGCTCCAGAGATGACCCTCGACGTCGTAGCAGGAAAAGCCGCGGCCGCCGTAGTCCTCGTCCTTGATGTCGATCGCAATCCGCGCCCCGGCCGCCTTCGCCCGCGCGTAGATAGCGTCCGCATCGTTGACGACGACGGTATGACGACTGGGTCTCGGCGCCGCGGATCTCGTCGGGCTGCTTCGTCAGGCGGCCGAATTGCGTCTCGCGCTCGAGTACCGAGCCGAGCATGATCATGCCGTTGACGCTGAGCTAGGCGTGCGCAATGGTCCCGCTCGCGGTTAATGGTTTAGGTCGCGTATGAAAACCGTTTGTATAATCGCCGCGACTGAAGAGGTAGGCTCGCTGAACACCGCGGTACGCGTCCTGGTCGTCGACGACGACCCCGAGATCTGCAACCTGCTGGCCGAGTACCTGTCCACGCACGGCTACGAGGTGGCGCTCGCCGACTGCGGCGAGGCGATGCGCGCCGAAATGGAGCGCGCCGCGCCCGCGGTGGTGCTGCTCGACATCGGCCTGCCGGATGAGGACGGTCTTACGCTCGCGCGCTACCTGCGCGAGCGCTACGAGGTCGGAATCATCATGATCACGGGCGCCGACGAAGTGGTCGACCGTGTCGTCGGCCTGGAGGTCGGCGCCGACGACTACATCACGAAGCCCTTCGACCTGCGCGAGGTCCGCGCGCGGCTGCGGAGCGTTCTGCGGCGCATGCAGAGCAAAGCGTTTGAAACGACACGAGCGGAAACTGGTTCCATTCCGGTGGGCAAGTGCATGCTCGACCTGCGCTCGCACCAGCTCGCGCACTCGAATGGCCGCGAGGTCGCGCTAACTGCGATGGAGTTCGATCTGCTGAAAGCGCTGGTCGAGCGCCCGAACCAAGTGCTGTCGCGCGACGAGCTCCTCACGCTTACGCGCAAGCGCGAATGGGAGCCCTTCGACCGCTCGATCGACATCCTGATCGGCCGCCTGCGGCGCAAGTTGGAGGACGATGCCGAGCGGCCGAGCGCCATTCGGACGATCCGGGGCGCCGGGTACATGTTCGTGCCTTGTAAACAGAAGGTATAAATCGTAGCGGGCGGGTAAAAACGGTGGCCGCACGCGGCGCGCGGCGTAGACTTTCGTGGTGCTTCCGGTAGACGGCCTGCAGCAGGTGCTCGGCGCAAGCGAGCGCTACCGCGACATCTTCAATGCCGCGGCGGACGCCATGGCGCTGCGCGACGAAGATTTCCGCATCGTCGACGTGAACCCGGCGTTCGTGGCCCAGACCGGCTTTTCGCGCGAGGAAGCGCTCGGCAAGGATTTCGTGCTCGGCGGCACAGTCGAACCCGACGTGACTATCCTGGCGCGCCACCGGCGCGCGCTCGCAGGCGAGCCGGCTGTCGTCGAGACAGTGCGGCTGCGCAAAGATGGCACCCAGCTCGACGTGGAGTTGCGCGCCATCCCGATCCGGCACCAGGGCCGGCCGCACGTGCTGTACGTGGCGCGCGACATCAGCGAACGCAAGCGCGCCGAGGAAGCGCTGCGCGCGAGCGAGGAG
This sequence comes from Burkholderiales bacterium, assembly GCA_035762345.1. Taxonomy (GTDB): domain Bacteria; phylum Pseudomonadota; class Gammaproteobacteria; order Burkholderiales; family SG8-39; genus SCGC-AG-212-J23. The sequence goes on along the minus strand of DASTPE010000079.1, from coordinate 4,274 downwards.
CAGTACCGATCCATCTTCAACGCCGCGCAGGACTGGATGGTGCTGCGCGACGCCCAGTTTCGCCTAGTCGACATCAATGCAGCTTACCTCGCGGTGCTCGGCTGCACGCGCGAGGAGGTGCTCGGGCGCGACCACGTGCTCGGCCACGACGCGGTTGAGCTCGACCGTCTTCTTAAGGCGCGCCACGCCGGCGTGCTCGCGGGTGAGCCAATGGTCTTGGAGACCGATCGCGAGCGCAAGGAGGGCCGGCGGATCGATGTCGAGCTGCGCGGTGTGCCGGTGCAGTACCGAGGCAAGCCTCATGTGCTCTACATCGGCCGCGACATCAGCGAGCGCAAGCGCGCCGAGGAAGCGCTGCGCGTGAGCGAGGAGCAGTACCGCTCGATCTTCAACGCGTCCCAGGACGCCATGGTGCTACGCGATGCCGATTTCCGCGTGGTCGACGCCAACGACGCTTACGTCGCCGTCAGCGGGTTCTCGCGCGAGGAGACCGTGGGCCAGGACCACGTCCTCGGCAACGATCCGGCCGAGTTCGAACAGCGCCTCAGGGCCCAGCACCATAGGGTGCTCGCTGGCGAGACCATGGTGCTCGATACCGAGCGCGTGCGCCGCGACGGGCGGCGTGAACAGCGCGAGCTGCGCGCGGTGCCCGTGCGGCACCAGGGCAAGCCGCACGTGCTCTACATCGGCCGGGACATCGGCGAGCGCAAGCGCGTCGAGGAGGCGCTGCGCGCGAGCGAGGAGCAGTACCGCGCCATCTTCAATGCCTCGGCCGACGCCATGGTGCTGCGCGACGCAGACTTCCGCATCGTCGACGTGAACCCGGCGTACGTGCGTGCCAGTGGCTATTCGCGCGACGAGGTGATCGGCCGGGACCGCGTGGTGGCGAACCCGCCCGAGATGAACGAGCCGATCAAGGCGCTGCACCGGCGAGCGCTCGCCGGGGAGCCCGTGCTCATCGAGACGCGCAGCGCGAGCAAGGACGGCGTGGCCGCGGACTTCGAGCTGCGCGGCTTTCCCATGCAGTATCGCGGCCGGCCGCACGTGCTGTGGATCGGTCGCGACATCAGTGAGCGTAAGCGCGCGGTGGAGGCGCTGCGTGCGAGCGAGGAGCAGTACCGCGCGGTCTTCAACGCCACGACCGATGCCTTAGTGCTGCGCGACGCCGCTGGACAGGTGGTCGACGTCAATCCGGCGTTCCTCGCGATGAGCGGCTTCACGCGCGACGAAGTAATCAGCCAGAAGCGCTGGTTCTTCGCCGGCCCGGAGATGGCGGTGCTGGCGAAGGCGATGCACGCGCGCGTGATCGCCGGTGAGTCCGTGCGCTTCGACGTCTACGGCTACCGCAAGGACGGCGCGCGCATCGACGTCGAGATGAACGCCGTGCCCATGCCTTACCGTGGGAAACCGCACGCGCTCGGCATGGCGCGCGACATCACGGCGCGCAAGCGCGCCGACGCCGAGCGCGCGCAGCTCGAGGCGCAGCTCCGGCAGGCGCAGAAGATGGAGGCGATCGGCCACCTCGCCGGCGGCATCGCGCACGACTTCAACAACATCCTCACTAGCATCCAGGGGTACGCGCAGCTCGCCGCCGAGCGTCCGTCGGCCGCGGGCGACGCCAAGCTCTCGAGCTACCTCGACCACCTCGAGCTCGCGTGCAACCGCGCGCGCGAGCTGATCCAGCAGATGCTCGTCTTCAGCCGCGGGCGGCGCGGCGCCGCGCGCGCGCTGGCGCTCGCGCCGGTCGTGCGCCAGGCGATCCGGCTGCTGCGCTCATCGCTTCCCGCCACGCTCGAAATCGTGCCCGAGTTCGCCTCCGACCTGCCCGCGGCGCTGCTCGACCCCGTGCAGGCAGAGCAGGTGCTGATGAACCTCTGCATCAACGCCCACGACGCGATGCGCGGCAGGGGCACGGTACAGGTCGCCGTCGCGCATCAGGCCGTCGAAGGCATGATCTGCGCGAGCTGCCGCGGCGTAGTGAGCGGCAGCTTCGTGGAGCTCGCGGTCGCCGACGAGGGGCCCGGAATAAACGCGGAAGTGATGGACCGCATGTTCGAGCCTTTTTTCAGCACCAAGGAGACCGGGCGCGGCACCGGCATGGGGCTCGCGATCGTGCACGGCATCGTGCACGAGCACGGCGGCCATATCCTCGTGGAATCGAGCAGTGCGGGCGCGCGCTTCCGGCTTCTATTCCCCGCAGCGGCCGGGGAGCAGGCCACCGAAGTGTCGGCGCGGCGGCGCGCCGCCGCTCCCACGTCGGCGCTCAAGGGGCGCGTGCTCCTCGTCGATGACGAGCAGATGGTCGCGCGCTTCATGCGCGAGCTGCTCCAGGGCTGGGGCCTGAAAGTCACCGCGGTGACGACCGCCACCGAGGCGAAGCATGTCTTCATGCGCTCGCCGCAGGACTTCGACGTGCTCCTCACCGACTATACGATGCCGCGCATGACCGGCCTCGATCTGGCTCAGGCGCTGCGCGCCGTACGCCCCGGGCTGCCGGTCATCGTGTACTCGGGTTACACCGACGTCATCCCCGAACCCGAGGTTGGCGCCCCACCGGTCGAAGTGGTGCAGAAGCCGATCGACCAGGACGCGCTGCTCGCCGCGCTCACCAAGCACTTGTAGGAAAACTCGTATGCGCATCGAACGACTCGTTCCCTGCCCGCCCGAGGATCTGTGGCGGGCGCTCATCCAGAACACCGAGCTCGGCGAGCAAGGAGCAATGCTGCGCCTCGCCCTTCCCGGCGGGCTCTCCGAGGCCGCTGGGAAGATCACCGTTTACGAGTCGCCGCGCGTCCTCGAGTGCGCCTGGGGCGCCGACGTGCTGCGCTGGGAGCTGCACCCGCAAGGCTGCGTGACGCGGCTGGTTTTCACCCACGCCGAATGCGCTGCGCAATGGATGGCGTACCTCGAAAGTATCGAGGCACTCGCTACGCGAGCGGCCGAGGCGGCGCTCGAGTGACCGCAGTACGCAAGCCGATCCTGCTGCGGACCGGCAAAGGCCGCAGCTACCCGATGGGCCGCATCTCGGCGCTCTTCAAGGCCGACGGGGCCGAGACCGCCAGCCGCTACTCGATCTCTGAATGGTGGCTCGAGCCGCATACCAAGGGACCGGGCGCGCACTCACATCCGGAGGACGACGTTTTCTTCGTGATCGAAGGCACGATGAGCTTTCTCATCGGCAACGAATGGACGCACGCGACCGCGGGCTCGTTCGTCCTCGTGCCGGGCGGCGTGACCCACGACTTCGAGAATCGGGGAAGCGCGCGAGCCGGCGTGCTCAATTTCTCGGTTCCCGGCGGGTTCGAGGAAGACATGCCGGGCATCGCGCAGTGGTTCGCCGACAATCCGCCCGGAAACGCGGGCTGATACGGGCCGGTGTCGAAACCGGCCGGCGCCGTTCGACGGCGGCGCGGAGGTCGAGATCCGGCAGATCTTCGAGCTCAGCGACTTCGGTGAGAGCCAAGCCGTCGAGCAGCATCGCCGGCTCCGGGAGAAGCTCGCGCGCTAGACGAGGCTGCGGGTTCGAGGGACCCCCGTCATCGGCGCATCCCGCTCAGCGGTGCAGCGAGTCGATCACGCCGCGGGGAAGGCCGATGTCCTTGAGAAGATGCTCGCTTAGCTCGTTCAGCTCGCGCCGCGTGCGCGCCTGCGCGCGCCGCTTGAGCCACCACCGCCACAGTCGGATAAGGGATCGCATGCCGTCCTCCATTGCATGCGTAGCTTGCCGGCGTCCTTGGCCGCGCTCAAACGGTATTTCCGCACCACTTGGATGCGAAACGCGAATGCGAGCGGCCGGCTATCCGACGGCCTTGCGCAGGGCCGCGCGCGCGAGGAGACGCGTCGAATCGAGCGTCGGCAGCGGCGAGTTCGCGTCGCTCATGATGAGCGGGATCTCGGTGCAACCCATCACCACGGCGTCGCATCCGGCGTCCTTCATCCGTCCGAAAACGCGCTGGAAGAACGCCACCGCCTGGGGCGTGAACACGCCGCGCACGAGCTCATCCATGATGATGCGATTCATCTCCTCGCGCTCGGCGGCGTCGGGCCGCAGCAGCTCCTTCGGATAAACGGGGCCTTCCATGAGCCAGCGCGTCCCGCTCAGCCCTACGCGCCGGTAGCCTCGTGCGCCGGCCTCTGCCATCACCGCATCGGCAATGTGCAGCCACGGAATCGGCGACTGCGGCGCGACATATGCCAGCGCCTGGTGCAGCGTGTTGTCCGGGCAGATCGCGAAGTCGGCGCCCATGCCGGCGAGCCTGCGCGCCGAGTCGAGC
>DASTPE010000078.1:0-32167 GCA_035762345.1 Burkholderiales bacterium | reverse complement strand
GATACGAAGCTGCGCATCACGATGGCCGTGAACTGGTGGGCCGAGAGGCCGAAAGCGGCTTACCTCAAAGACTCGCTCGGATGCATGACGACGTTGCGATTGAAAACGTGATGTCGCGCGAACGTTTTCCAGCGATGGCTGCGGTAACGATCTAGCTTCGACGCCGCAGGGGGAGGTACGTGACGAGCAATAGGCGTTGTGCAAGATATGATAGAACCCTCCGCGATGCACGCGGAACCATCAGTCCGCCGCGAACGAGAGCGCAGTATGCTCCTCGCATAACGTAAAGGAGAGTCCTATGTACCGCACATTAGCCTTCTCGATACTCATGCTATTGGTCGCGTTGCTCTCCGGCTGTGAAACCACAAAGAAGCAAATGGCTGACCTGGGAGTGACGACTCCGGAGCTCACGAAGGATCTCGCCAAGAACCTTGGCGTCACCGAGGCCCAGGCGGCCGGAGGCGTCGGCGCGATGTTTCAGCAGGCGGCCGAAAAGCTGACTGCAGTCGACTTCGATTCCATCAGGAACTCCGCGCCCGGCGTCGACCAGTACTTGAAGGCGTCGCAGAATGCGCTCGGGGGTGCGAAGTTGTCCGATATCGGCGGGCTGCAGGGTGCGTTCAAAAAGCTGGGCCTGACGCCGGAAATGGTTGCGCAGTTCAAGCCGTACGTGCTGGACTACGTGGGCAAATACAGCCCCAGCGCGAGGAGTACACTCGCCCCGGTCCTGTAGCCCCAGACGCCCTCAGGTTCACGCATCGGCGACAGCGTCGCGCAGCTCGCGCTTCAATAGCTTGCCGTTGGCGTTGCGCGGCAGTGGCCGATCGAGCAGCGTGAAAGTTTCAGGTACTTTGTAATCTGCCAGGCGCTCCGCGCAATAGCGCTTCAGATCGTCTGCCGACGCGGGTTGCTTCAGGGTAACGAATGCATGCACACGCTCGCCGAGCACGGGGCAGGGCTTGGCGACGACCGCGCTTTCCAGGACGGCGGGATGATGACTGAGCACGTTCTCTACTTCCACGCTGTACACCTTGTAGCCGGCGCGGTTGATCATGTCTTTCAGGCGGTCAAAGACGCGCACGAAGCCGTCGGCGTCGATGGACCCGAGGTCGCCCGAGCGCCAATAGCCGTCGGTGAATGACTGGCGCGTGGCTTCCGGGTTGTCCCAATAGCCGGGGACCACCATGGGGCCGCGGATCCATAGCTCGCCGGTCTCGCCGGGTGCGACTTCTTTTTCGTCGGTGCCGACGACAATGATCTCGCCGCACGGCACGGTCCATCCGACGCTGTCGGGGTGCTCGGTCGTGCGGCCGGCCGGCATGAGCGTCGATGGTGAAGTGGTCTCGGTGGAGCCGTAGGCGTTGTGCAGACCCAGCTGCGGCAGCTTTCTTTGGAGCGTAGCGATGGTCGCCTCGGGCATGGGCGCGCCGCCATAGCCGCCGACGCGCCAGCTCGAGAGATCGAACCGGTCGAAGTCCGGCTGGAGAAGGCACAGGTTGTACATCGCGGGTACAAGGATCGTGTAGGTGATCCGCTCACGCTCGGCCAGCTCGAGGAAGCCGCGCGCCTTGAACTCCGGCATCACGACGGCGCAGCCGTGCGCATTCCAGATCGTGAGCAGAATCGCCACCGCACCGGTGACATGGCTCGCCGGCACCGCAAGGACAGCGCGCTCGCCTGCGTCGAGGGCGAAGCAGTATTGATAGTGCAGTAGCGAATGCACGATGTTGAAGTGCGTCAGCATTGCGCCTTTGGGCCGCCCCGTGGTGCCGGAGGTGTACAGGATGATGGCCGTGTCTTCCTCATCGATGGGCGGCACCGCCGGCGCCTCGCCGTCGCCTTCGACTTGGCGCTCATCGAGGATGTGCTCCACCGTCGGCACCTCGCTCCGGGGCGGCACCCTGGGCGCAAGGCTGGATTCGTGCACGAGCAGGCGTGCCCCGCACTGTGCAAGGATGTAGGCTATCTCGGGCCGTTGCAGCCGCGTGTTGATCGGTACCGCGATAGCGCCCAAGTGCAGAATGCCGAGCAGCGCGCTGGCGAACTCGACCCGGTTGCCCAGCATTACGCCGACCCGGTCGTGCGATTTGATACCGCGTGCGGCGAGCCCGGCGGCCACTCGCACGGAACGCTCCGCAAGCCGTCCGTAGGTCAGACGCTCCTTTCCGCAAACCAGTGCTTCAGCGTCGGGCCGCGCTGCGCAAGCGCGGGCGAATGCCTCCCAAACGCTCGCGGGGCGATCCGCGAAGCAGCGTACCAGGCGGTCGCCGAAATGCCGCTCGGTGCGCACGGTCGCTGACGCGGGAAGCGCCCAGCTCATCGCGACGTTGCCGCAACGGCGCCACGGTCGATAGTGAACACGCGATCGAGCAGGCCGTACGCGTGCGCCAGGCTCGACTCGGACAAAATGGCGCTGATCCCGGTCTGCCGGAGGCCTGCGATCACTTGGGCGAGCCGCCGCGCGAGCACCGGCGCGACGCCCTCGAACGGCTCGTCGAGAAGAAGAAGTCGGCTGCCTGCCATCATCGCCCGCGCGAGCGCCACAAGCTTCTGCTGGCCGCCGGAGAGATGCAGCGCCTTGCGCGCACGCAACTCAAACACTTCCGGGATCGTCTCGTACACGCGCTGCAGACGGCTCGCTGTATCCGTGAAGCGCGTGGACCAGGCCGGCAGCAGGACGTTCTCTTCGACGGTCAGCGCCGGCACCAGCCGCCGGTCTTCGGGCATGTAGCCCATGCCGAGAGAGATGCGCCGGTGGGTCGGGACGTCGGCAAGCGATCTTTCCTCGTAGCTGAGCGAACCGCCGGCCACGGGCAGCAGCCCCATGACGGTGCGCAGCAGCGTCGTTTTGCCGGCGCCGTTGCGGCCGATAAGCCCGGCAAACTCGCCGGTCCCGACGCCGAGGCTGACGCCGCGCAGGATGGCCACCGGTCCGATGGACACCGACACGTTCTCAAGCCGCAGCACGCACGTCCTCTCCGATCACGTAGCGCAGTACCTCGTCGGAGCGCAGGACCGCCTGCGGCGGGCCGTCGGCGATGATGCGCCCATCGTAGAAGGCGACCACGCGCCCGGCGTAGCGCGAAACGATATCCATGTCGTGCTCGACGAAAAGCACGGTCACGCCGTGGCCGCGCACCGCGCTCATGACCAGATCCATGATGCCGAATTTCTCCTCGGCGGCCACGCCGCTGGTCGGCTCATCGAGGAGCAGGAGCTTCGGTCGCGCGACGAGCGCCATTGCCACGTCGAGCAGCTTGCGAATGCCTTCGGGGAGCAATCCGGCCGCCCGGGCGGCATAAGGCTCGAGGTCGAAGCGCGCAAGCAGCTCGTCCGTCGCCTGTTCCGCGCGCTCGGCGCCTGCGATGCCTTCGGCCAGGAGCAGGTTTTCGCGCACGCTGAGCGTGGCGAAGAGTTGTGGGATCTGGAACGAGCGCGACAGTCCCATGCCGGTGATCTCGCGCGGCGAGCGGCCGACGAGGTCGTGGCCGTCGAAGCGGATGCGCCCGCTGTCCGGCCGCAGATAGCCGGTGACTATGTTCAGGAACGTCGTCTTGCCGGCGCCGTTGGCGCCGATCAGGCTGACGACGCTGTCGCGCTCGAATACGAGCGTGATATCCGACGCCGCGGCGACCGCGCCGAAGCGCTTGTTGAGTCCTTCCGCGGAAAGGAGCGCGCTCACGCCGGCTTTCTCTTCAGCAGCGTCCACAGTCCCCCGGGGAGGAACATGATGATCGCGAGCATTGCCCCTCCGAGCGCCATCTGCCAGACATTGGGGGCGTACTGGCTCGCCAGGGTGCGCAGCGCCTCGAAGATCGCCGCCGCGAGGAACGGCGCGAGCACGTTGCCCGTCCCGGCAAGGATGGCGATGAACACGAACTCGCCCGAAGTCGTCCAGTACACCGTTTCCGGATCCACATGGCCGACGGCGAGAGCGGCAAACGCGCCGCCCAGGCCCGCGAGGGCGGCTGCGACCAAATAGTTGACGTAGACCACGCGGTACACGGACGCGCCCAGGTACTCGACCCGCAGCTCGTTGTCGCGGATGGCGGACGAGAGCCGGCCCCAATGAGAGCCAAGGTAGCGATGCAGCGCCCAGCCGACGCTCAGCACCGCGATGGCCGACACGCCGTAGAACACGCGGCGCGCGTCGGCGGCGCCGAGCGCGATGCCGGCGAAGGACTTGGCGTGGAGATTGAATCCGTCCGTGCTGCCGAGGGTCGAGCTCTTCACCAGCAGCCCGTACAGGATCATGGAAAAGGCGAGCGACAGCATGGCGAAGAAGATTTCGCGGTAGCGCGCCAGCAGCAGACCCAGCACCGCCGCGACCAGCGCGGCACAGGCCGTTCCTGCCAGCAGCATCACGGCCGCGTCGCCGATACCGGCGCGGTTGGCAAGCAGCGCCGCCGCGTAAGCGCCGAGGCCGAAGTACAGACCCTGCCCGAAAGAAACAAGCCCCGTGCGCATGAGAAGCAGCAGGCCGAGCACCACGAGTCCCTTCGCGAGCGCCATCGCGAGTAGAAATACCAGCCATTGGGGCGCGAGCCATGCTGACGCGCCGAGAGCCGCGCACAGCGCAACGAGCGCAATGACGGTACGGTCGCGGGCCATAATGCTTTTCATATCCGCCGCGCCTCGGGCTGGCTGAACAGGCCTTTCGGTCTCAGGATCAGCACCCCGGCCATTACCATGTAGATGACGAAGAGCTCGCCCTCGGGCCAGTAGCGCACCGCGAGCGAGCGAAGCAAGCCGACCATCAGCGCGCCGAGCGCAGCGCCGCCTAGACTGCCGAGGCCGCCGATCACGACCACGGCGAACGAAAGCACGATGACTTCGACGCCGATCCCAGGGCTTACCGCGATGACCGGTGCGGTCAGCGCTCCGCCGAGCGCTGCCAGCACCGCGCCGCCCGTGAAGGTCGCGAGATAGAACCGGCTGACGTTGATCCCCATGGCCGCGCTGACCTCGCGGTCGTGGATCACGGCGAGGAGCAGCTTGCCTTGGCGTGTTCGATGAAGGACCCACGAAAGCACAACGCCGGTCAGCACCGCGACCGCGATCAACACCAGGTTGTAGGCCGGATAGGCCAGCCCGCCGAGCTGGAAGTTGCCGAGCAGCGCATAGGGCTCCGAAAACATCTTCGATTCGACGCCCCAGACGAGCTTGATCGCGTCTTCCAGCACAAGAAAGAGGGCGTACGTGACGAGCAGGAGCACGATCTCATCCTTCCCGTACATCCACCTGAGAAGGCCGCGCTCGATCAACGGTCCCATGAGCAGCCCGACCGCGAGGGCGGATAGCGCGAGCGCGACGTAGGTTGCCCACACCGCCTGTCCGCCCGCAATCCAGGCGCCTCCAAGCGAGGCGGCCGCATAGGCGCCGATGGCGTAGAGGCTGCCGTGCGCGATGTTGAGGATGCGCATCACGCCGTAGATCAGCGTAAGCCCCGCGGCCATGAGGAACAGCCACGACGAATAGACCACGCCGTCGAAGACGACGGTGAGCATCCCGGTCAGTGCCGAGCTACTTCTTCAGCCCCGACTTGATCCAAGCTTCGCTCTTCATGCCCTCCGGCGGATTCACGCGCTCGGCGGGATAGCGCTTGACATCGACGATCGTCAGCTGCCCGCTGACTGTCTTCGCGGTGCCGATCGCGTTGTCCATGATGGCTTGGTGGCCCTTGCCGAGCGCCATGCGCACGGTGCCGCCGACACCCTCGAAGGCCAGGTTCTCGAACGCGGCGACGATCTGCTCCTGATCGGGCGTTTGCGCACCGGCCTTCTGCGCTTTCTCATACGCAGCCTTCAGGCCGAGCAGCGCGTTGGTCGCCTTGTATGCCGCGTAGTTCGGCGGCACGCCATACCGGTCCTGGAAGCCGGTCCTGAACCAGCGGTTGAACTCGCTGTCGGGAGCGAATGGACCGAACGGGCCGCGCGCGCCGATGATCGTGCCATCCGGGATGCGGGTGCCGAGACGGTTGATGGCGGGCTCGCCGGCCGAGAGCAGCACGATGTGCTTCTGGAAAAGTCCGCGCGGCGCGCCCTGCAGAACGAGGCCTTCGAGATCGGCGCCCCAGAAGCTGGAATGAACGAGCTCCGCGCCGCTGGAGAGCAAGGTCGAAATCTCGGCCCCGAACTGCCCGGCGAAGAGCTTCGTCATGAGCGAGGTCTTGACCTCGATCCCCGGCTTGAGGGCCTTCATCGCCGCCTCGAAATCGGTCCACGAGTCCTGGCCCCAGGCGTAGTTCTGGTTGATGCCCGCAATCGAGCGGATGTTCGGATGGCGCTCGAGCGCGTACAGGGCTGCGGCGACGTTGTCCATCGCACCGGAGGGTCCAGTCCTGAACACATACTTGTAGGAGGCGTCCTCGAAAATTCGCGGCGTGCCGCAATCGAAGAGCACGGTCAGCCTCTTCAGCTCCTCCGCCACGGGCGCGATCGCGAGGCAGTCGCCGCTGGAGATGTAGCCGACAACGAGGTCGGCGCGCTGCGCGAGGTTGCGGAACTCCGCGACCTGCTTTTGGGGACCGCCGGCCTCGTCGACGACGACGAGCTCGATCGCCCTGCCGCCAAAGCCCTTCGTCGCATAGGGCGCGGGGACCGAGCCGGCGTTCATCAGCTCCGCGACGAGCTCGAAGCCGTTGCGCGCCGGCACGCCGAAGGGACCGGCTGCGGGCCCGGACAGGAAGGTCACTATGCCGATGCGAAGCGGCTGCTGCGCGAGCGCGGCTTGCGCGGCGATCGTAAATGCAAAAAATATGAACGCTGCCCGAATCAGGTGGATCATGGGCCTCCCCCTCCACTAGGTTATCCCGCGACCAACAACTTTACGGCATTAACTCGCTACCGCGGCAGCCCTTTTTGTGACGATAGCGCGAGCCAGCCGCGGATGATCCGGTAGAGGACCCAGATGCCGGTGGCGAACCACACCACGAAGGCGAACGGGATCCCGACCACGGTGAGGAAGAGGACGCCGCCGATCGCGAGCCAGAGCAGCGCAGACCAGAAGGTGCGGATTTGCCAAGAGTAGTGCGAGTCGAGCCAGGTGCCCCGCACTTCCGAGCGCTTCACGTAGTTGAGGATCACCGCGATGATCGACGGCCAGCCGGTGAGGAAGGCCGTGACGATCATCGCCGGGCTGAGCATCCCGGTGAGCGCGCTGAAGGCGTGCAAGCCGTAGATGACATGGGCGAGGGTCACCAGCCCCTCGCGCGGCACGAGCCCTGACGGCGCGCTCATCTTGCCGTGCGTTCCACCGCCTTGATCATGGCGGCGTAGTCCTCGTCGGCGCTGCCGTTCGCGATGCAGTCCTCGATCAGGCGCGCGGCAATTTCGGCGACCGCAGCGGCTACGCCGCTCGTAGCGGCGGCGCCCGAGATGAGGCCTAGGTCCTTGCGCGCCTGCAGGCAGGTGAAAGTGGCGGAGAAATCTCGCGCCTTGAGCGCGCTGCTCTTCGCCTTGATGAGCGGCGAGCCGATCGCGCTCGCGGCGATGACGTCAAGCATCTGCTTCCATTCCACGCCGCCGCGCTGGCCGATGGCGAGCGCCTCGGCCAAGCCCGCGATCGTGGCGTAGACCATGAGGTTCACGGCGAGCTTGAGCGTGCGCGCTTGCTCCGCCTCGCCGACGTAGTATTGCTGCGGCCCGAACAGCGCAAGAAGCGGCCGGCAGCGGTCGTATACTGCCCGTTCGCCCGAGGCCATGATGGTGAGCGCTTTGCCTTCGGCCATCTTGTTGTTGCCCGACACGGTTACGCGCAGATAGTGCACGCCGCGAGCGGTGGCGGCCGCGGCGACTTCGGCCGACGCGGCGGCCGACACGGTGCTGGTGTCCACGTACACGGTGCCGGGACGCGCGCCAGCGAGCACGCCAGTCTCGGAGAGCGCGACCGCACGCAGCGCGTTGTCATCCGGAATCGAGGAGAAGACGATCTCCGCTTCGCGAGCCGCGGCCGCGGGAGTGGGCGCCGATCGCGCGCCCTTCGCGACCACGGCCTTGACCAGAGCGGGCACCAGGTCGCAGGCAACGAGCGCATGTCCGGCAGCGAGCAGGTGGCTCGCCATCGGCAGTCCCATCTTGCCCACGCCTACCCAGCCGAGTTTCATACGACGCCGAATTCTACGGCGGACGCTTCAGCCTTCGTGCCCTTGCTTGGGATCGGAGGCCGCGCGTATATTGCTTGCGCCGATGCATCCCATCCCCGTGCGGACCATGAAGTTCGAAGTCCCGGCCGCGGCTGATTTCCACCCCCTGTACATCGCCGGCAGCGCGGCGCTTTCGTACAGCCACACGGCGTTTGGCTTGTACGTGGCGGTGCTCGAGCCGTTTGCGGTGAAGTCGTTCCGGCGGGTGCTCGACCGGATACGCGATGAGACATTGCGCGAGAACGTTGAGCGTTTCAGCCGCCAGGAAGCGCAGCATTATCAGCGACACATCGATTTCAACAAGGTGGTCCTTGGCCACGGCTACCCCGGCCTCGAGCAGCGCCTCGGCCGGCTGCGCGCCGATCTGGAGGGCTTCCTCGGCAACGCGAGCGATCAGTTCTGCATCGGCTACGTTGAGGGCTTCGAGTCCTACACGACACAGTTCGCGCTGCAGATGATCGAAAGCGGGCTTTACGACCACAAGCGGACGCATCCCGCGTTCGGCGCCCTCTTCAAGTGGCATATGCTTGAGGAGATCGAGCACCGCACCGTTGCCTTCGACCTGTACCAGCACCTTTACGGCGACTGGAGCTATCGCGTGCGCATGTGCTGGCGTTCGCAGGGCCACATGCTGCGCTTTCTCGACGAGTGCGCCGAGCTCATGTCTTCGGTCGACATTCCGCGCCACGGGGAACGTTGCCGCATTACTGCGCGACAGCGATTCAGGCTCGCGATGTTCCCGTTCGGCATGCGATTGCGTTCCATGCTGCCGAACTACACACCGCGCAAGCACCATGTCCCGGAGAGCATTGCGAAGCTCTCCGAGCACTTCACGCAGGCTGCCGAGAGCGTGCGCTAGGGTCCCTGCCTAGCTCTGCGTTACCGGCTCGACGTAGATCTCGACGCGGCGGTTCGCTTGGCGGCCGCTCTCGCTGTTGTTGGAGGCGACCGGCTGGCTTTCGCCTTTGCCCGAGGTCGCAAGCCGCATCGAATGTACCCGCTTGCCTTCCAGGTAGCGCGCTACCGATAGCGCGCGCTGCTCCGAAAGCTTCTGGTTGTAGGAATCGCTGCCAACGTTGTCGGTGTGGCCCACCACGGTAAGAGCCGTCTTGTTGTAGCGCACGACGACATCGGCGAGCTTGTCCATCGTGCTGTGGAACCCGGACTTGATGTCGGTGGAATTGAAATCAAAGGCGGTCTGGTTGGTCATGGTGACGCGCACCACGTCGTTCGGCAGCTTCTCGACCTTGGCGACTCCAGTTTTGATCTCCTGCGCTAGGTTCTTCTCCAGGTCGCGCTTCTGGTCGTCCATGTAGCGGCCGATCGCGCCACCGGCCAGCGCGCCGCCAACCGCGCCGACCAGCGCGCCTTTCGTCCGGTTCTTGTCGTAAGCGACGGCACCGACCACCGCGCCGCCCGCGGCGCCGATGATCGCGCCCATGTCGCGATGCGCCATGGTGGGCATGCTGCCGTCCGCCGCGCAGCCCGCGACTACGAGCAGCACAGAGATCCAGGTCATTCGTCGTTGGTTTACTTTCATTTGTCGCCGCCCCTCTTCTGGAATGAGAGCCGCCGGCGAGGTTAGCAAACCGTTCATGAACATGCATCCTCTTGTTACGCGACGACGCCGCACCGCGTGACTTTGTTCACGCCACGTTCTTATTCTCGCGTTCGCGAAATTTTCTTTACATCCGGGAGCCGCCGCAGCGCGCGCATGGCGCGTGCCAGGTGCTGGCGGTTTGCCACCTCGAGCACGAAGTGCATGGTGGTGAAGACCGCGCGGTCTTCCTCCATGGTGATGGAGTCGATGTTCGACCCCGCGTCGGCGATCTCGGATGCCACCTTCGCCAGCACGCCGCGCCGGTTCTCGACGGTGACGTTGATGGCTGCCTGGAACAGGCGCGTGGTGCGCGGGTCCCATTCGACGTCGATCCACTGCTCGGGCTCGTTTTTGCGAGAGCGTACGATCGAGCCGCATTCCGACGCGTGGACCACGAGTCCCTGGCCCTTCTTGATCGAGCCGACGATCGCATCGCCCGGGATGGGGCGGCAGCAGGTGGCAAGCTGTACCGCGACGCCCTCGGTACCGCGGATAGTGACGCTCCCCGCGACCTTGCCTTCCTCCAGGTCCGATTTCTTGAGGAGCCGGCGGGCGACTACCGCAGGCAGGCGCTTGCCCAGCCCGATGTCGGCGAGCAGCTCCTCGCGCGAGCGCGCCCCTCCGTCGCGCACGACCCGCTCCCAGGCGGCCGCGTCGACCTCAGCCAGCGAGCCTTTCAGGCCGCGCAGCGCCTGGTCGAGCAGTCGCTCGCCGAGGCCCGCCGATTCCTCGTACTGCATGGTCTTCAGGAAGTGGCGGATATTGGAGCGCGCCTTGCCGGTGCGCACATACTGCAGCCAGCCTGCGCTCGGCTTGGCGTGGCTCGCGGTGATGATCTCGACGCGATCGCCGTTGCGCAGCTCGGTTCGCAACGGCACCAGCTCGCCGTTGACCTTCGCCGCCACGCAGCGGTTGCCGATGTCGGTGTGCACGGCGTAGGCGAAGTCGACAGCAGTCGCGCCGCGCGGCAGCGACAGGATCTTGCCCTTCGGCGTGAACACGTAGACCTCGTCGGGAAAGAGGTCCACCTTCACATGCTCGATGAACTCCTGCGGGTCGCCCGACTGGTGCTGGATCTCGAGCAGCGACTGCAGCCAGCGGTGCGTCTGCTTCTGCAGCTCGGAGAGCTTGTCGGCGTCGTCCTTGTACATCCAGTGCGAGGCGACACCCGACTCGGCGAGCCGATGCATCTGCTCGGTTCGGATCTGCACCTCGACCGGCACGCCATAGGGGCCGATCAGGTCCGTATGGATGGACTGATAGCCGTTCGCTTTCGGAATGGCGATATAGTCCTTGAACTTGCCCGGGATTGGCTTGTACAGCGCATGCAGCGCGCCGAGCGCGAGATAGCAGGCCGGGACATCCTTCACGATCACGCGACAACCGAAGATATCGTGCACCTCCGAGAAGGAGAGGTGCTTCTCGATCATCTTGCGGTACGTCGAGTAGACATGCTTCTCACGCCCGAACACCTGGGCGGAGATGCCGCTTTCGGCCAGCTTCTTCTTGATCGTCTCGAGGGTGCGGCCGATCATCTCGCGCCGATTACCGCGCGCCGCCTTGGTCGCCTTGGCGAGCACCTTGTAGCGCGTGGGAAAGAGGTGCGAGAACGCGAGCTCCTGCAGCTCGTGGTAGAGCGTATTCAGGCCGAGGCGATTGGCAATGGGCGCGTAGATTTCCATGGTCTCGCGAGCGATGCGGCGGCGCTTCGCCGGTGACACCGCGCCCAGCGTGCGCATGTTGTGCAGCCGGTCGGCGAGCTTGATCAACATGACGCGCACATCGCGCGCCATGGCGAGCAGCATCTTGCGGAAGTTCCCCGCCTGGGCGTCCTCGGCGGACTGGAACTCGATGCGGTCAAGCTTCGAGACACCGTCGACGAGCTCGGCCACCGGCTTTCCGAACGTATCGGAGATCTCGTCCTTGGTCACCGAGGTGTCCTCGGTGACGTCGTGCAGCAGGGCGGCCATCAGGGTCTGGCCGTCGAGGTGCCAGTCGGCGAGGATCTCCGCGACCGCGAGCGGGTGCGAGATGTAGGGGTCGCCGGACTGGCGGGTCTGGCCATGATGCGCGGCCTCCGAGAAACGGTAGGCCTCGGCCAGCCGCGCGACGTCCTTCGGCTTCAGGTAACCGAAGCGCCTCGCATCGAGGAAGTCAGCGGCAGCCGCCACGGGGTCAGATTACCCGACCCCAGTATTGTTACAACCCGGGGGGCGAAGGCGGGGTAGCGCCCCGCTTCAGCACCTCGGTGCCCACTTTGCCTGAAGCGATTTCGCGCAGCGCAATCACCGTCGCCTTGTCGCGGTTCGGTTCCACCATGGGGCTCGCGCCGGCGCCAAGCTGACGCGCTCGATAGGTCGCCGCCAGCGTGAGCTGGAAACGGTTGGGAATCTTCCTCAGGCAGTCGTCAACGGTGATGCGCGCCATGTGCTTTTGCTCTTTCCTTCCGGATAATTTCCGCCAGCTCGCGCCGGGCGATCTCGAAGTCCTTGTTAATTATACGATATTGGAACTCGCCGGAGTGCTCCAATTCCTCGCGCGCATTCGCCAGCCGGCGGCGGATGACGGCGTCGGAGTCGAGCGCGCGACTGCGCATGCGGCGCTCGAGCTCCTCGACCGAGGGCGGCAGTATGAAGATGCCGACGCAGCCGGGATAAATGGCGCGCACTTGGCGTGCGCCCTGCCAGTCGATCTCGAGGATCAGGTCTTGGCCATGCGCCAGCCCATCTGTGATGACTTGCTTTGAGGTGCCGTAGCGATATCCATGCACTTCAGCGCTCTCGACAAATTCGCCTCGGCCGCGCATAGCAAGGAACTCGGCATCGTCGACGAAGTGGTAGTCGAGGCCGTTTTTTTCGCCCGGCCGCGGCGCTCGCGTCGTGTAGGAGATCGAAAGCCTGAGGCTTGGATCGTCGCGGATCAACGCCTCGATCAGCGAGGTTTTTCCGGCACCGGAAGGCGCCGTGATTACGAACAGCCTTCCCGCCTTTTTCGGGCTACTCAAGGTTCTGGACCTGCTCGCGAATCTGCTCTACGAGCAGCTTCAACTCCAGCGCGGCGTCCGAGATCGCCTGGCTCGCTGCCTTGGCCGCGAGCGTGTTCGCCTCGCGGTTGAGCTCCTGCGCGATGAAGTCCAGGCGCTTCCCGACAGGGCCCCCGGCCTTGAGGACCCTTTGCGCTTCGTCGAGGTGCGTGCGCAGGCGCTCGAGCTCTTCGGCGATATCCACCTTCGTCGCGAACACCGCGAGCTCGGTGCGCAGGCGCTCGTCGTCCGCCGAGCCGAGCGCCTCCCTCAGGCGCTCCGCGAGCTTTTCGTGGTAGGCAGCGATCGCGTGCGGCATGAGCGGGGCGATCTGATCGAGCCGGGCCTGCATGGCATGCACCCGCTCGAGCACGGCCTTGGCAAGCTTCTCGCCTTCACGCGCACGCGCGGCCACGAGCTCGTCGAGCGCGCGCCGGCACAGCGCGGTGACCGCGGCGCGGAGGCTTTCATCGTCGGCGGCTTCCGCAATGACTCCGGGCCAGCGCAGGACGTCGGCGAGGCGCAGCGGGGCAGCTTCCGGAAACGCCTTTCGCGCAGACTCGGCGAGCGCGCGCAGACGGGCAAGCGCTTCGGCATTCAGTCTGGATGCGGTTTGTCCGGTCCCCTCGACCAGCGACAGCCGGCAGTCAACCTTGCCGCGTGAGATGCGTGCGCTGAGCAGCTCGCGCAGCACCGGCTCGTGCGCGCGCAGCTCGTCGGCGATGCGAAACTGCAGGTCGAGAAAGCGCGAATTTACCGAACGCAGCTCCAGACCGAGCGTTCCGCGGGCGGAACCGGCCGCCACCGCGGCGTAGCCGGTCATGCTTTGGACGGGAAGCGACAAGGGCGAGACAGCTATCATAGGGGAGATGGTCTCGCAAGCCAACGCTCGCGCCGTATCCACCGTCCGGTGAAAAGCCCGACTATCGTGCAGGAGAGCCGCATCGGTGCTCGGGAGAAGAACGAGGACCGCGTGGGCCACTGGACTTCGTCTGGCACCGTGCTGATGGCGGTCGCCGACGGCCTGGGCGGTCATTTGCACGGCGAACTTGCCGCGCAGCTTGCGATCGATGCTTTCGGCGAGACGTTTGCGGCCGAGGCGCGGCCGGTCGTTCCCGACCCGGTCGCGTTCCTTGAGCTCGCCCTGGCGGCGGCGCACGCCGACATCGTGCAGGAGGCCTATCGGCAGGACCTTCCGGAACATCCGCGCACCGTGATCGCTGCCTGTCTCGTGCAGGACGGCCACGTTTACTGGACCCATGTGGGGGATTGCCGCTTCTACCTGCTGCGCGCCGGTACTGTCCTTGCCCGCTCGCGCGATCACACGGTGGTGCAGAGGCTGGTGGACGAGGGCCGGATACCGGAGGAATCGGCCGGCACGCATCCATTCCGCAACCGGCTGCTCCAATGCCTGGGCGGATATGAGAACCCGCGCATCGAGCCCGTGGCGAGCGCGCGGCTCGCGAGCGAAGACGTGGTGCTTCTCTGCTCCGACGGATTCTGGGGACCGCTCGGCCAGCGGCAGCTCGTACAAGCGCTGCTCTCGCGTCCGCTTGACCGAGCGATCGCGGAGCTGGTCGAGGCCGCGGAGGCGGCCGCCGGCTTCGATTGCGACAACGTCTCCGTCGTAGCCATGACATGGAACCCGGCCCGATAGAAACGCAGAGAACAGGCGGACGGCGCGCGGATGAGCTGCGGCCGGTGCGCATCCAGCGTCGCTACACCCGGCACGCCGAAGGCTCGGTTCTGGTCGAGTTCGGTGATACGCGTGTGCTGTGCACCGCGAGCGTCGAGGACCGCGTGCCGCCCTTCCTCAAGGACAGCGGCCGCGGGTGGGTGACCGCCGAGTATGGCATGCTGCCCCGCTCGACGAATACCCGCACCGAGCGCGAGGCGGCGCGCGGCAAGCAGTCCGGCCGCACGCAGGAGATCCAGCGCCTGATAGGACGCTCGCTCCGCTCGGTCGTCGACTTGGCGTCGCTCGGTCCAAGAACCGTGCAGATCGACTGCGACGTGCTGCAGGCCGATGGCGGCACCCGCACGGCGGCGATTACCGGATCGTTCGTCGCTCTGCACGATGCATTTTCGTTTCTGAAGAAAAGATCACTGATCGCGGCTTGGCCGCTGCGCGATCACGTCGCCGCGGTCTCGGTCGGCATGGCGGGGAGCACTGCGCTTCTCGACCTCGATTACAGCGAAGACTTCGCTTGCGAGTGCGACGTCAACGTGGTCATGACGGGATCCGGGCGCTTCGTGGAGGTGCAGGGCACCGCGGAAGGCGAGGTCTTTTCGCGCGCCGAGCTGAACCGGCTGCTCGATCTCGCGGAGCGAGGCATTGCCCAACTGGTGCAACGCCAGAAAGAAACGCTCGACCTGTGAAGCTGGTGCTCGCCTCGTCCAATCCCGGCAAGCTGCGGGAGATCAGGGGCTTGCTCGAACCGCAAGGCTTCGAGGTGGTTTCGCAACAAGACTTCTCGATTGCCGATGCGGACGAGCCGCATCCGACCTTCCTCGAGAATGCGCTGGCCAAGGCGCGACACGCGAGTCGCGCATCGGGGATGCCCGCGCTCGCCGATGACTCGGGCTTGTGCGTGGAGTTCCTGGGCGGCGAGCCGGGCGTGCACTCGGCGTACTACGCGGGGCAGGGGGGCAGCCGCGAGGAGCGCGACGCCAAGAACAACCAAAAGCTCCTTTCGGCACTCGGAGAAGAGCGCAAAGCCTATTACTGCTGTGTCCTCGTAATGCTGCGTCGTCCCGAAGACCCGCGCCCACTCGTCGCCGAGGGCATCTGGCGCGGCAAGATCGCGCACGCCCCACGGGGCGCGAACGGTTTCGGCTATGACCCGCTTTTTTATTTGACGGATCTCGGAAAAACAGCAGCGGAGCTGGACCTAGGCCACAAGAACCGCATCAGCCATCGCAGCATCGCGCTGCGCAAGCTGCTCGAATTGCTGAATGATCCGGCTTGAGGCGCTGCCGCCGCTCGCTCTGTACGTGCACATCCCCTGGTGCGTGCGCAAGTGCCCTTATTGCGACTTCAACTCGCATGAGCGGGCAGGTGCGCTGCCTGAAAACGAGTACGTCGCCAAGCTGGTACTCGATCTCGAGCATCTCCTGCCGTCCGTGTGGGGCAGGCGCCTGGTATGCGTCTTCCTCGGCGGCGGTACGCCCAGCCTGCTCTCGCCCGAGGCGATCGATCGCCTGCTTTCTGCGGTGCGCGCCCGGCTGCCGCTCGAGCCCGGCGCCGAGGTTACGCTTGAAGCAAACCCCGGGGCGGCGGAGGCGGCACGCTTTCGCGGTTTCCGCGACGCGGGGGTCAGTCGCTTGTCCATCGGCGTGCAGAGCTTCGACGCCCGTATGCTCGCTGCGCTGGGTCGGATCCATGGTCCCGACGAGGCCCGCCGCGCGATCGACGCGGCTTGCGCGAGCTTCGACAACGTCAATATCGATCTCATGTACGGCCTGCCTGGCCAGACGCTCGCGATGGCGCGCGCCGACATCGAGGAGGCGGCGCGCACGAGCGTGCCGCACATTTCGGCCTATCAGCTCACGATCGAGCCGAACACGGTGTTCTGGAGCCAGCCGCCGCGGCTCCCGCCGCATGACGACTGTGCGGACATGCAAATGGAAGTTGAAAGCGTGCTTGATGAAGCGGGATTCGAGCATTACGAAGTCTCCGCATTCGCCAAACCCGGCCGGCGTTGCCGGCACAACCTGAACTACTGGGAGTTCGGCGACTATCTTGGCATCGGCGCGGGCGCGCATGGCAAGGTCAGCTTCCCCGACCGCATCACGCGGCATGAGCGCGTGAAGCAGCCGCGCGAATATCTGCATCTGGACGATACGCTCGCAGGCCAAAGGACGATCCCGCCTGCCGAGCTGCCTTTCGAGTTCATGCTTAACGCGCTCAGGCTGGTTGAGGGGTTCCCACTGAGTCTGTTCGAGGAGCGCACCGCCCTGCCGCTCTCCGCGATCGAGGGAGCATTGAACAAGGCCGAAGAGAAAGGGCTGATCGAGCGAGATTGGAAGCGGGTACGGCCCACTGCGCGAGGCCAGCGCTTTCTCAACGACTTGCTGGCGCTTTTTCTTTCCGACGGAACACCAGGTCGCGCACGGGGTGACCAAGGCGGCGGCCGCGTGATTCGAATTTCGTCACCGGGCGCGCGGTGAAGCCTGCGCCGGCGGGCTCGAGCAGCGGCTCGTTGGAGAACACGGCGATCATGTGTTCGGCGTAGTCAGGCCAGTCGGTCGCGGCATGCAGCACCCCGCCCGGCGCCAGCTTCCTCGCCGCGAGCGCGGCGAACGCCGGCTGCACCAGGCGGCGCTTGTGGTGCCGCTTCTTGGGCCATGGGTCGGGAAAGAAAAGATGGATCGCCGCGAGCGTGCCGTCGGCGATCATGTGCTCGAGCACCTCAAGCGCATCGTGACGAATCACGCGGAGGTTCGAAAGCTTCTCTTTCTCGATGGCGTTGAGCAGGCTGCCCACGCCGGGCCCATGCACCTCGACGGCGACGAAGTCGACCTCGGGATGCGCCTTGGCGATTGCGAGCGTGGTCTCGCCCATGCCTGAGCCGATTTCAAGGATCAACGGGGCGGCGCGCGGAGAGTGGACCCGTGCGTGGGAAAAGGCGATGCCGTACTTGGGAAAAAGCGTTTCAAGGGCGCGGGCTTGCGCCGGGGTGATCCTGCCTTGCCGCAGGACGTAGCTGCGGATCGCCCGGTTCAAGCGGCCTTGGGTGCGATCTTTCCTTCGGCGGGTGAACTCGGCGAGGCCGAGTAGAGCTTCTTCGGCATGCGGCCGGCAAGGAAGGCTTCGCGGCCGGCTTCGACCGCCTTCTTCATCGCGGCGGCCATCATGACCGGGTCGCGCGCCGCGGCGATCGCGGTGTTCATGAGAACGCCATCGCAGCCAAGCTCCATGGCGATCGACGCGTCGGAGGCGGTGCCCACGCCCGCATCCACGATCACCGGGACCTTCACCTTTTCGAGCACGAGCTGCAGGTTCCACGGGTTGAGGATGCCCATGCCAGAGCCGATGAGGGATGCGAGCGGCATGATGGCGACACAGCCCGCGGCTTCAAGCATCTGCGCCTGGACCGGGTCGTCCGAGCAGTACACCATCACTTTGAACCCTTCCTTCACCAGCTGCTCCGCCGCTTTCAGGGTCTCGGGCATGTTCGGGTACAGCGTGTGCGGATCGCCGAGCACCTCGAGCTTCACCAGCTCGTGTCCGTCGAGCAGCTCGCGCGCAAGGCGAAGCGTGCGCACCGCGTCGACGGCGCTATAGCACCCTGCAGTATTCGGCAAGTACGTGTACTTCGAAGGCGGCAGCACCTCGAGCAGGCTCGGTTCGTTTGCGTTCTGGCCGATATTGGTGCGCCGTATTGCGACCGTCACGATCTCGGCGCCCGAGGCCTCGACCGCCACGCGCGTCTGGGCGAAATCACGGTACTTCCCCGTGCCGATGAGAAGCCGCGAACAATAGCTTTTGCCAGCGACGATCAATGGATCCTTCACGCTCACCCCCCTCCCACCGCCACCACGATCTCGAGCCGGTCGCCATCGGCAAGCAGCGTGGCCGCGTGCGCGCTCTTCGGAACGATCTCGCCATTGCGCTCGACCGCGACTTTCCTCCCGATAAGGTTCAAAGACGAAAGCAGCACAGAGACATCCACCGGCTTCTCGAAGCGGTGCGCGGCGCCGTTCACCGTGACCTGAATCATCGGCCAATGATACAGCCCGCGACTAGCCCGCAGGTCGACCACGTTGCTCTATGCGCTTCCGGGAGGTGAGGTCGCGGTACTCGCCCTCGATCACGACTCCGCGCCCGGGAGCGCGGCGCAGAGAGCGCGCGCGCCACCACAGCCAGCCCCAGAGGACCAGGCCGAGTGCCAAAAGCACACCGAGCGCGAGCGAAGCGAAAACCAGGGTCGCAGCCACGAACAGCAGGCCGAGCAAGACCCCTATGAAACGTTGGATGATGCCCATTGGCATATGATTGGGCTCCCGCGGGTGTAGTTCAATGGCAGAACATCAGCTTCCCAAGCTGAATACGTGGGTTCGATTCCCATCACCCGCTCCAACCTTTCGGGAGAGCTCGTTGTGGATGTACGCGCCGCAGTAGCCTGGCAAGCGGGCAAGCCGCTCTCGTTGGAGACGGTGCAGCTCGCCGCGCCAAAGGCTGGCGAAGTACTCGTCGAGATCAAGGCGAGCGGCGTTTGCCACACCGACGAGTTCACACGCTCCGGCGCCGATCCCGAAGGCCTCTTCCCTGCGATCCTCGGACACGAGGGCGCCGGCGTGATTGTCGATGTCGGCACCGGCGTCAGCAGCGTGAAGAAGGGCGACCACGTCATCGCGCTCTATACGCCCGAATGCCGGCAGTGCAAGTCGTGCCTTTCGCGCAAGACCAACCTCTGCACGGCCATCCGCGCCACTCAGGGCAAAGGCGTGATGCCCGATGGTACGAGCAGGTTCTCGCTCGGCAAGGAAAAGATCCATCATTACATGGGCTGCTCGACGTTCGCGAACTTCACCGTGCTGCCGGAGATCGCGGTCGCGAAGATCCGCCAGGACGCGCCGTTCGAAAAGGTTTGCTACATCGGCTGCGGCGTGACGACCGGCATCGGCGCGGTGATCAATACCGCCAGAGTCGAGCCGGGGGCCAATGTGGTTGTGTTCGGTCTCGGCGGCATCGGACTCAACGTGGTACAGGGGGCGCGCATGGCGGGAGCGAACATGATCGTCGGCGTCGACCTCAATCCCGCGCGCGACGCTCTGGCGCGCAAGTTTGGACTGACCCACTTCGTGAATCCGAGGGAGCTCCAAGCCGAGCTCGTTCCTTTTTTGGTAGACCTTACCGGAGGTGGTGCGGATTACAGCTTCGAGTGCATCGGCAATGTCGACGTCATGCGCCAGGCGCTCGAATGCTGCCATCGCGGCTGGGGTGTGTCCGTGATCATCGGCGTCGCCGGTGCCGGCCAGGAGATCCGCACCCGCCCGTTTCAGCTTGTTACCGGCCGCGTGTGGAAGGGCACCGCTTTCGGCGGCGCGCGCGGGCGAACCGATGTGCCGAAGATCGTCGACTGGTACATGGAACGCCGAATCAACATTGACGACCTGATCACGCACGTGCTGCCGCTCGAGCGCATCAACGACGCGTTCGACCTGATGCACGAGGGCAAGTCGATCCGCAGCGTGGTGGTGTACTGACAGGCGAGGGACGCTGATTGCCGTACTCCGTCGAAGGAAAGTTGGTGGTCGCGATCTCGTCGCGGGCGCTGTTCGATTTCGAAGAGGAGAACCGCGTATTCGAGAAGGACGGCGAGCCTGCGTACATCGCACTGCAGTATGCAAGGCTCGACGTGCCGGCGCGCGAGGGAGTCGCGTTTGCGCTCGTGAAGAAGCTGCTCGCGTTCAATACGCCGGACCAGAGCCGCGTAGAGGTGGTCGTGCTGTCCAAGAACGACCCGGTGTCCGGCCTGCGGGTATTCCGCTCCGCCAAGCAGGCAGGGCTCACGATCGAGCGCGGCGTATTCACGCGCGGGCGCAGCCCGTACCGCTACCTCGACGCCCTCAAGGCGAACCTTTTCTTATCGGCGAACGAGACCGACGTCATGGCGGCGCTCGACGCCAAGGTGCCGGCGGCGCGCGTCTACCCAGAATCCACGCAAGCGGCGAGCCGCCACGCCGACGAAGTGCGCATCGCGTTTGACGGCGACGCGGTGCTCTTTTCCGACGAGGCCGAGCGCGTTTACCAGCGTGACGGGCTCGATGCGTTCACCGAGCACGAAGCGGCGCGCGCTCTCCAGCCGCTTCCGCCAGGGCCGTTCAAGCCGCTCTTGGAAGCGCTGCATCGGTTGCAAAGCGAAAAGAACTCTGCGGTCAGGATCAGGACGGCGCTGGTGACCGCGCGCAGCGCGCCGGCACACGAGCGCGCCGTGCGCACGCTGATGGAGTGGAAGATCTCCGTGGACGAGGCGATGTTCCTCGGTGGGCTCGCCAAGGGCGAGTTCCTGCGGTCATTCGAACCGGACTTCTACTTCGACGACCAGCGCGGCCACATCGACTCGGCGCGTGTCTATGTCGCCGCGGGTCACGTGCCTTTTGGGGTCGCAAACGTTCGTTAGACCCGCCCTTCCTCCACCGCGTGGCAGGCGACGCCGTTGCGGAATCGCGGGATCTCGAGCTCGCAGCGCGGATTGGCGTAAGGACAACGCGGATGGAAGGCGCAGCCCGAAGGCGGCGCGAGCGGGTTGGGCACCTCGCCCCCAACTGGGGTGCGCGGCTTCCCGCTCATGCCGAGGTCGGGAACCGCATCCAGCAACATGCGTGTATAGGGATGGCGCGGTCGTGAGAAAAGCTCCGCCGCGCCCGCAAGCTCGACGATGCGGCCGAGGTACATGACGCCGACGCGGTCTGCGATGAGCGACACCACGGCGAGGTTGTGCGAGATGAAGAGGTAGGTGAGGCGCAGGCGCTGCTGCAACTCGGCCATCAGGTTGAGGATTTGCGCCTGGACCGAGACGTCAAGCGCGGATGTCGGCTCGTCGCAGATGAGCAGGTCCGGCTCGCCTGCGAGCGCGCGCGCGATCGAGATGCGCTGTCGCTGGCCGCCGGAGAACTCGTGCGGGTAGCGCTCGGCGTCGTCCGGTGACAAGCCCACCTGCAAGAGAAAAATCTCCACAGGTTTCTTTTCAGTCAGAAACTGCATGGGCTCGGCGATGATGTTGCGCACCCTCCAGCGCGGGTTGAGGCTCGCGTAGGGGTCCTGAAAGATCATCTGCAGGCGCCGGCCGTGGAACTCGATGCGACCTTCGGTCGGCGCGTACAGGCTGGCAATCAGCCGCGCCACGGTCGACTTGCCGCAGCCGGACTCGCCCACGAGTGCGAGCGTCTCGCCCGTCTGGAGCTCGAAGCTTACCCGGTCGACCGCGCGCAGGATGCGGCGCGGCTCGCGCTCGATCACCCGGTTGAGCCACGGCCGCGAGACGTCGAAATCGCGGCTGACCGACTCGAGCTTAAGTAGCGGCATGCAGCCAGCACGCCGCGCGGCTCGCGCCGGCGGACATAAGCTCGGGACGCTCGCGCGTGCAGCGCTCGAAGCGGCGCGGACAGCGCGGATTGAACGCACACCCCGGCGGAATCGCATTCAACCGCGGCATCGCCCCGTCGATCTGCAAGAGGCGCGCTTTTCGCGTGCCGATTCTCGGGATCGAGCCCATCAGCCCGGCCGTGTACGGATGGCGCGGGGCATGGATCACCTCGCGCACCGGGCCGATTTCGACGATGCGGCCGGCATACATCACCGCCACGCGCTGCGCGGTTTCTGCGATCACGCCCATGTCGTGCGTGATCAGCATGACCGCGGCGCCGCGCCCGGCGGCGAGGCGCTTGAGCAGCGTGATGATCTGCGCCTGGATCGACACATCGAGCGCCGTGGTCGGCTCGTCGGCGATGAGCAGGCGCGGCTCGGCAGCCAGCGCGAGCGCGATGACGACGCGTTGGCGCATGCCGCCGGAGAAGTGGTGCGGGTAGTTGTTGTAGCGCGCTTCCGGCGCCGGCATGCCAACTTCCTTCAAGAGCGACAAGGCCCTCTCGCGTGCAGCCCGCGGCGACAGGTCCAGATGGGTAAGGATGGTTTCTTCGAGCTGCTGGCCGATCGTGTAGAGCGGGTTGAGGGAGGTCAACGGGTCCTGGAAGATCACGCCGATCTTGCGGCCGCGGACGCGCCGCATTTCCTCGTGAGGCAGCGTGTCGATGCGGCGGCCTTCCAGGCGCACCTGGCCTGCGGCGATGCGCCCCGGCGGCTCGAGCAACCGGATCACGGCGAGGCCGGTGATCGATTTTCCCGCCCCCGACTCGCCCACCACGCCGAGCACCTCGCCGGGCGCGATCGCGAAGCTGATGGCATCGACCGCGGTGAGGACCCCGCGCCGAGTCGGAAATTGCACCGTCAGACCCTGGACTTCGAGAATCATCGAAGCTTCGGGTTGAGCGCGTCGCGCAGCCAGTCGCCGAGCAGATTGACCGAGAGCACCAGCACGACGAGCGCGACGCCGGGAAACACGGTAATCCACCATTCGCCGGAGAGCAGGAACTCGTTGCCGACGCGGATCAGCGTGCCGAGCGAGGGCTGCGTGGCCGGCACTCCGACCCCGAGGAACGAGAGCGTCGCCTCGGTGATGATGGCGGTCGCGATGTGAATCGTCGCGATGACGAGCACCGGTCCCATGACGTTGGGTAGCACGTGCGACAGCATGATGGCGAGCGGGCGGCGGCCGATGACGCGCGCCGCCTGCACGTACTCCTTCTCCTTCTCGACCATGGTCGAGCCGCGCACGGTGCGCGCGTATTGCACCCAGCCGGCGAAGCCGATGGAGAGCACCAGCACCGGAATCACAATTTCCTCGTGCCGCTCGCCGCCGAGCGCCACCCGCGCTACGCCGTCGATGAGGAGCGCGATCAGAATTGCCGGGAACGAAAGCTGCACGTCGGCGATGCGCATGATGAGCGCATCGAGCCGTCCACCGAAATAGCCGGCGGCCAGCCCAAGGGTGACGCCGAGCACCATCGCGAACGCGACCGAGGCGAGCCCGATGCCGAGCGAGATGCGCGCACCGTGCATGATGGTCGACAGGATGTCGCGCCCCTGGTTGTCGCTGCCCAGAAAAAAGGCCGCGTCGCCGCCCTCGACCCAGGCGGGCGGCTTGAACGCCGCGTTCAGGTCAAGCGCGGCGGCGTCGAACGGGTTCTGCGGTGAGATCCAGGGGGAGAATGCCGCCGCGCCGACACAAACGAGCGTCAGCGCGGCAGCGACGACGGTGACCGGCGACCGGCGGAAACTCCAGGTGAGGTCGTGGTCCCAGATCCTGCGGAGAATCAGACTCCTCCATCAACCCGCGCGAAGCGCGACTCCGGCCGGTCGTCGGCCTTGTGGACGGTCGTCACGTTCTTCTTCATGGCCCACGGGCGAAGCTGGTGGTGGATCGGCACGTAGTAATGCTGATCGCGCGTGTTGACTAGGCCCTCGCGCAGCAGTGCATCGCGCGCCTTCGGGTCGGTCGCGATCTTGATCGCGTCGATCGTCGTGTCGAGCTTGAGATCCGAGATGCGTCCCTGGTTGAAGTTGCCGTCGGCACCGCTGGTCTTGGTGCGCACGAGCGACTGCAGCGTGTACTGCGCATCAAAGGTCGCCACGCCCCAGCCGAGCATGTAGGCGCTCGAATCGAAGTTCAGGATCTTCGGGATGAAGTTCGCGAACGGGATCGAGTTCAGCCGCACCTTCAGGCCGGCCTTGGCCCACATGCCCACCAGCGCCTGGCAGATTTTCTCGTCGTTGACGTAGCGGTTGTTCGGACAGTCGAGGCTGAACTCGAAGCCCTCCGGATAGCCGGCCTCGGCCAGAAGCTTCTTCGCGCCCGCGGGATCGGGCTTCATGACGACGTCAATGTCCTTCGAATAGCCGTGCACGCCGGGGGCGACCATGATGCCCGCCGGGATGGACAGGCCGCGCATCACGACACGCTTGATCGCCTCGCGGTCGACGGCCATGTTGAGCGCCTTGCGCACCCGCACGTCCTTGAACGGGTTCTTGCCCTTGACGCTCGAGTATTTGAGCTCCTCGCTGTGCTGGTCCATGCCGATGAAGATGGTGCGTACCTCGTGGCCGTCGAGGATCTTGAGCTTCGGCTCCTTGCGCAGGCGTTCGACGTCCTGAACCGGCAGGTCGGTGACGAGGTCGACGTCGCCCGCGAGCAGCGCCGACACGCGGGTCGCGTCCGACTTGACGGGGCTATACACCACGTCGCTGACATTGCCGTCGAGCTTGCCCCACCAGCCCTTGTGCTGCGTGAAGACGATCTCCTTGTCGGGTGCCCAGCCCTTGATCATGTAGGGGCCAGTGCCGTTGGTGTTGCGCGAGGCGTAGGTTTCCTCTTTCTTGGCGTAGTCCTGCACGTTCTGCGAGCGGTGCTTTTCCGCCCAGGACTTGCTCATGATGCGGAAGTCGACGATGTTCCTGAGGAGAATCGGCACCGGGCCCGATAGGATGAAATCGACCGTGTGGTCGTCGACCTTGACGACCTCCTTCACGCCGGTGACGTAGATCTGCATCGTGCCCTGCTTCTGCTGGATGCGGCCGAACGAGAACACCACGTCGTCCGCGGTGAGCGGGCTGCCGTCGTGGAACTTGACGCCCTTCCTCAGGTTGAAGCGCCATTGCGTATCGGAGAGCTGCTTCCAGTCCGTCGCGAGGCACGGCTCGGGCTGGTACTGCTTGTTGTACCGTGTCAACCCTTCGTAGGTGTGCTGCATCATCGCGTTGGTGGTGGCGTGGTTCTGCGAGTGCGGATCGAGCGTGAGGATATCGTTCTGCGCCGCCCACTTGAGGTTCGCGCCGTGGGCAAGACCCGCGCATGCCAGCAGCACGGCAAAGACGAGCTTATTCATGGTCCTCCTCTCCTCGTTGGATCGGCAAGGCTTCCTCCACCAGCGCGGCGAGATAGCCGGCGCCCAGAGGAATCACCTCGTCGTTGAAGTCGTAGTTGGCATTGTGCAGGAAACAGGGGCCTGCCGCGCTTCCACGTGCGCTTCCTTGACCGAGGAAGACATAGGCGCCCGGTCGAGCCTGTAGCATGTAAGAGAAGTCTTCCCCGCCCATCGTGGGCTCGTGCTCGGTGACGACGTTGCCCTTGCCGAAGAGGCGCTCGCCGACGCGCGCCGCGAATTGCGCTTCGCGTGCGCTGTTGATCGTAGCGGGATAGCCGCGGCTGTACTGAATCTCGGTGGAGCATCCCAGCCCGTCGGCCACCTTGCTCACGATTTCCTTTAGTCTCTTCTCCGCCAGGTCACGGGTTTCCGGAC
Organism: Burkholderiales bacterium; assembly: GCA_035762345.1. Classification (GTDB taxonomy): domain Bacteria; phylum Pseudomonadota; class Gammaproteobacteria; order Burkholderiales; family SG8-39; genus SCGC-AG-212-J23. The sequence continues at coordinate 6,538 of DASTPE010000078.1, read as the reverse complement.
GAAACGTGCGTACCGTGCCGACCAGGCGCACCTCGTCGGGCACGACGTTGAACGCGCCGAGCTGGCTCGTCTGCATGGAGCAGATGCTCACCACGACCGAGTCGACCGGGTTCACGTTGCGGCTGGCGATGGTCTGCAGCGCCGTGATCACCTGCGCCGCCGCGACCACGGGGTCGACAACCAAGTGCGGCATCGCGCCGTGGCCGCCGCGGCCGCGCAGCGTGATGCTCACTTCGTCAGTGGCCGCCATTACCGGCCCGGCGCGCACTGCCATCTGGCCGGGCGGCAGACCCGGCCAATTGTGCAGGGCGTACACCTCGCTTGCCGGAAAGCGCTCGAACAGTCCTTCCCTGACCATCACTTCGCCGCCGCCGCCGCCCTCCTCGGCGGGCTGGAACACGACGTACGCGGTCCCGGCGAAGTTGCGCGTCTCGGCGAGATAGCGGGCTGCGCCAAGCAGCATCGTCGTGTGGCCATCGTGGCCGCAGGCGTGCATGCGGCCCGGGCTTCTCGAGCGGTGCTCGAAGGTATTGGCCTCTGCGATCGGCAGACAGTCCATGTCCGCGCGGAGCGCAATGGCTTTCGAACCGTCCTTCCGGCCCGGAATGACGCCTACCACGCCGGTCTTCGCGAGACCGGTGTGGGTCTCGACGCCGAGCTTGCGCAGATAGTCCGCGACGAGGCGCGATGTTCTCTGCTCCTGAAAGGACAGTTCCGGATGCGCGTGAATATCGCGCCGGATGTCGATGAGCTCCGACTGCCAGGAGCGGATTCGGTCGATCGGACTGGTCATAGGGGGCGCAGGCGAAGGCGGGGATCGACCGCATAGTAGAGGAGATCGACCACCAGGTTGATCACGACGAAAAAAAGCGCGATCAGACAGAGGTACGCTGCCATGACCGGCACGTCGGCGAAGCTCACGGCCTGGATGAAAAGCAACCCCATGCCTGGCCACTGGAACACCGTCTCGGTGATGATCGCGAACGCGATGATCGCGCCGAGCTGGAGGCCCGTGATGGTGATCACTGGAACAAGGGTGTTTTTGAGTGCGTGGCCGAAATGCACTGCTCGGTCGGTGAGGCCGCGCGCGCGGGCGAAACGGATGTAGTCGGTGCGCAGCACCTCCAGCATCTCGGAGCGCACGAGGCGCTGGATCAGCGTCATCTGGAACAGCCCGAGGGTGATCGCGGGCAGGATGAGCGCCTTGAGCCCCGAGGCGGTAAAGAGGCCCGTCGTCCACCATCCGATCGCGACCGTGTCGCCGCGCCCGAACGACGGCAGCCAGCCGAGTTGCACTGAAAACACCAAGATGAGAAGGATGCCGATGAGGAAGGTGGGCAGCGACACTCCGGCGAGAGACACTGCCAGCATCACGTGCGCCAGCCAGGAATTCTTCCTTAGAGCTGTGTACACCCCCATCGGAATGCCACACACAAGCGCAAAAAACGCGGCGACCAAGGACAGCTCGAGCGTCGCCGGCAATCGCTCCACGATAAGCCGCGATACCGGCTGCACTTGACGCAGGCTCAGGCCGAACTCGCCCTGCAGCGCGTTGCCGAGGAAGCGCAGGTATTGCACGTAGAACGGCCGGTCGAGGCCGAGCATTTGCGTGATTTCGGCGCGTTGCTCCGGCGTCGCATCCTGGCCGAGCATGAAGGTGACCGGATCGCCGACGAACCGGAACAGCGAGAAGGCGATGAACCCGACAGTCAGCATCACGAGAACTGCCTGGGCGAGGCGGCGCAGGACGAACGCCAGCATGATCTGCAAGAATGTTACCGCATGTCTTTCGCGCAAAAGCTAGTCGCGTGGCAACGCCGACACGGCCGGCGCGGGCTTCCCTGGCAGGGAACGCGCGACCCGTACCGGATCTGGCTTTCGGAAGTCATGCTGCAGCAGACGCAGGTGGCGACCGTCATACCGTACTACCGCAGATTTCTGGAGAAGTACCCCAGTGTCGATAAGCTCGCCGCGGCCTCCGAGGACGACGTGCTGCGCCTGTGGAGCGGCCTGGGCTACTACGCGCGCGGCCGCAATCTTCACAAGGCTGCGCAACAGATCGCGCGCAGCGGCTTCCCGCCCAACCGAGGTGACATCGAAAGGCTGCCAGGGATCGGGCGTTCGACCGCGGCGGCGATCGCGGTGTTCGCCTTCGGCGAGCGCGCCGCGATCCTCGACGCCAATGTCCAGCGGGTCCTATCGCGGGCTTACGGCGTGGACGGCGAGAGCACACTTTGGTCGCTCGCCGAACGCTTGCTGCCGCGGCGCCGGATCGAGACGTATACCCAGGCTCTCATGGACCTCGGTGCCACCGTGTGCACTCGCAACCCGCAATGCGGCGCCTGTCCGGTGAGGGCGAGCTGCGTCGCGCGCAAGACCGGACGCATCGCCGAGCTGCCGGCGCCCCGGCGCCGGCCCCGCTTGCCACTCAGGCGCGCAACTTGGTTCGTCGCGACCGATGGAGCAAACGTCCTGCTTGAGCGCCGGCCCTCGCCTGGCATCTGGGGCGGGCTATGGTGTTTTCCGGAGAAGATGCCGGCGGTCCCGGTCCGGTCGGCATGCGAGCTTGCGCCCATCCGTCACGGCTTCACGCATTTCCGGCTGCACATCCGGCCGGTGCTGTGCGAGGTGACATCGGCGTGCGGCGCCGGTTGGCTCACGTTGTCCGAGGCGTGCGCGAGCGCGGTGCCGGCGCCCGTCAGGGAGCTCCTGCAAGCGCTCCGTTCAGGCGCTCCAGCCGCGCGCGCGCGTCGTCGAGCTCGAGCAACCCCTGCTTCGCTGCCAGCGGCAGCGGCAGGATCTCCGCGAGCCGGGCGCTCACCCAGGCGCACGAGTCGAGTCGGTGGGGCCGCTCGAGTAGCTCCGGGTGCTGCTCGATGACGCGCTCGAGGAGCTTCACCGCAGCGGAGCAAGCGGGGGGCACGGGGGTGTCGCGGTCGTCCGGGAGGATTTCAACACGGGCCCGCGCAAGCCCATCGGGCTGTACGTGACGCGCGAGGATGCGAAAGCGGTCTTCGCCGCGCGCGGTTACCTGCAGGACGCCGAGCTGCGGCATGTCCCAGCTCACGATCCGCGCGAGCGTGCCCACGTCCCTCGGCGTGGCGGGAGCACCGACCTCCCGACCCTCGCGGATCAGGCAAACGCCGAAGGGGGAGTCGTCCTTGAGGCAGGCCTTGGCCATTTGCATATAGCGGTTCTCGAAGATGCGCAGCGGCAGCCGCCCGCCCGGAAAGAGCACAGTGTGCAGCGTGAAAAGCGGAAGATTCTCTATTGCGCGTGCTCTTCGGCCAGCCCGCGGTGGCGCACCAGCACGCGCCAGTCGGGACGAAACGCGGTGGCAAGCTTCTCCGCGAGGTACACCGAGCGATGCCGGCCACCGGTGCAGCCGATCGCGACCGTGACGTGGCTGCGGTTCTCACGCACGACCTCGGGCAGCCAGCTCCCGAGCAGCGCGCGCACGTCGGCAAGCCAGCGCTGCGCGAGCGCGTCGGCCTCGAGGTACTCGATTACGAGTGTGTCGCGCCCGGTCAAAGGCCGCAGCTGCGCGTCGTAGTGCGGGTTCGCGATCATGCGCGCGTCGAGCACCCAGTCGGCGTCGAGCGGAATGCCCTGCTTATACGAGAAGGACTCGAAGAGCAGCGAAAGCGCACCGCTCCCCACGCCGAGCAGATCACGGATCCAGTTCTGCAGCACGCGCGGCTGCAGGTCGCTCGTGTCGATGCGACTGCCGAGCGGCGCGACGCCTGCGAGAAGCGAGCGCTCGCGCTCGATCGCCTCGGGCAGCGTTAGGCTGCCGGCGAGCGGGTGGCGGCGCCGCGTCTCCGAGAAGCGGCGCAGCAGGGTAGGCGTGCTCGCCTCGAGGTAGAGCACGCGGCAGTCGAAGCCGCGGTTCTTGAGGCGCTCGATATTCTCAGGAAGCGCGGGCAGCGAAGCGCTGCGCGCGTCGACGCTGACCGCGATGCGCTCCTGCCGGGCTTCGAGCGCGAGGAAGTCGGCAACCTCGGTGAGTAGCGTCGCGGGGAGATTGTCGACGCAGTAGTAGCCGGCGTCCTCGAGCACCTTGAGGGCGATGCTCTTGCCCGAGCCGGAAAGCCCGCTGATGACGATGAGGCGCGAGGTCAGGATTCTCCTTTCTCGATCTCCTGGGTTTGACGCGCGAGAAATTCGGCCATCGAGTCGATGCCGCGGAGCTTCAGGATCTCGTTGCGCACCGCCGCCTCCACCAGCACCGCGAGGTTTCGACCCGCGGCGACCGGAATGCTCACTTTGCGCACCGTGACGCCGAGGATCTCCTCGGTCAGCTCGGCGAGCGGCAGTCGCTCGCTGGGATCGCGCGCCCCCGGGGACGGCCGCGCGAGGTGCACTACGAGCCGCAGCTTCATCTTCCGCCGCACCGCGGTCTCGCCGAAGATCGTGCGGATGTTGAGCACGCCCAGGCCGCGGACCTCGATGAAGTCCTTGAGCAGCGGCGGGCAGCGCCCTTCGAGTGCGCCAGCCGCGATGCGCGACAGCTCGACGACGTCGTCCGCAACCAGGCCGTGGCCGCGGCTGATGAGCTCAAGGCCGAGCTCGCTCTTGCCGACGCCGGATTCGCCGGTGATCAGGACCCCCAGGCCGAGCACGTCCATGAACACGCCGTGCATCTCGGCGGTCTCGGCGAGCGCCTTGGCGAGGTAGCGCGACAGCTTCTCGATCACCCGCGCCGCGCTCACCGGCGTCGCGAATATCGCAGTGCGGCTCTGGCGAGCCGCCTCGACGAGCTCGGGGAACGGCACCACGGCGTCGGCGAACACGACCGCCACCGGTGCCGCGGCGATCAGGCGCGCGGCGAACTCGGTGCGCTTGGCGTCGGTGTGGCGCACGGCGAGTGCCGCTTCATGCGCGCCGATGACCTGGATGCTGTTGGGATGGGTGAGGTTGAGATGGCCGATCAACGAGGCGGCTTGCGCTGCCTCCCGGCGCACCGCAGTGCCGCCCTCGCGCCCCGCGACCCACGCGAGGGCGAGCGCTTCGCGATTGTCCTCATGCAGCCGCGCGACGTTGACCTGCAGCATCCGGCTGCCAGCTCGCAATCAGCTCGTAAAGGGCGGCGGAGTCGGGCGCGCGGCTCATCGCTTCGCGCAGCGCCTTGTCGGAGAACATCTGCGCCAGCTCCGACAGGATTTGGAGGTGCTTCTCGGTCGCTTTTTCAGGGACGAGCAGCACGAACACCAGGCTGACCGGAGCGCCGTCCGGAGCGTCGAAGGGCACGGGCTGCGCCAGCCGCACGAACGCGCCGATCGCCTCCTTCAGGCCCTTGATGCGGCCGTGCGGGATCGCGACGCCCTGTCCGAGTCCGGTCGAGCCGAGGCGCTCGCGTGCGAACAAGCTGTCGAACACGAGGCTGCGCGCGATGTCGTCGAGGTTCTCGAACAGCAGCCCCGCTTGCTCGAACAGGCGCTTCTTGCTCGAGGCCTGCAGGTCCACGCTGACGTGCGAGGCGGAGAGGATCTTCGCGACGAGGCTCATACTCGCTTGTCGTACAGTTTATCTTTGTATTTGAGAACCTGCCGGTCCAGCTTGTCGGCGAGCAGGTCGATCGCCGCGTACAGGTCAGCCTCCTCGCATTCGCAGTGCAGGTCCTTGCCGCGGACGTGCAGCGTCACTTCGGCCTTCTGCTTCACCTTGTTCGCCGTCAGGATCACGTGCGCGTCGATCACGTGGTCGAAGTGGCGCGTGATGCGCCCGAGCTTCGAGTGCACATAGCTGCGCAGTGCGGGAGTCACTTCGAGGTGGTGACCGCTGATATTGAGGTTCAAGGTCTACCCCGACGGTTCATGTCAAAGCGCCTTTCTCTGGTTGACGGGAGGAATCTGCAGCGACTCGCGATACTTTGCAATCGTGCGCCGCGCGACCACGATGCCCTGCTCGCCCAGAATCTGGGAAATGCGTGCGTCCGACAATGGCGCCTTGGCGTCCTCGGCAGCGACGAGCTGCTTGATGAGCGCCCGGATCGCGGTGGAGGAGGCGGCGCCGCCCGCCTCGGTGGCGACGTGGCTGCCGAAGAAGTACTTGAGCTCAAAGGTGCCGCGCGGCGTCGCCATGAACTTCTGAGTCGTCACGCGCGAGATCGTGCTCTCGTGCACGCCGAGCACCTCCGCGATCTCGCGCAGGACCATGGGCCGCATCGCGACCTCGCCGTGCTCGAGGAAATTGCGCTGCCGGTCGACGATCGCCTGCGAGACGCGCAGGATCGTGTCGAAGCGCTGCTGCACGTTCTTGATCAGCCAGCGCGCTTCCTGCAGCTGCGTGGCGAGCGCGTTGCCGCCGCCGTTGCGCGGCCGGGCCGCGAGCTCGGCATAGAGCCGGTTGATGCGCAGGCGCGGCATCGCGTCCGGGTTGAGGCTCGCCTTCCAGACGTTGCGCACCTTGCGCACGACCACGTCCGGCACCACGTAGCGTGCCTCGACGCGCGCGAAAGCGGCGCCCGGGCGCGGGTTCAGGCTGCGGATCAGGGCCTGCGCGGCGCGCAGCGACTCGTCGTCGGCGCCCGTCAGCG
>DASTPE010000077.1:0-10887 GCA_035762345.1 Burkholderiales bacterium | reverse complement strand
CTCGGGCGCGCCCTTCAGGCGGAAGTGCCAGATCTCGGTGAGCGTGCGGTCGACGCCGAGCGGTCGCACCGCGCGCAGCTGCTGCAGCGGCGATTGCACCGAGAGGCCCGGGTAGATGAGGACGTGGTGGATGTTCACGCCCACGATCTCCTCGAAGCGCTTTTGCCCGTACGCCTTGATCATGATCTTGTCGTAGGCGAGCGTGTCGGGGTCCTGCGGCCGCAGCCCCATGTAGCCGGTGAGCACGCAGTGGCCGTAGGGGTAGTTGATGGTCTGGAAGTTGTCCCACTTGTCGATGGTCACCGTGGCGAAGGCCGAGAGCATGTGGTACTTGAGCGAAGTCTCGCCCTTCTTGGCTTTCTTCTCGAGCGCCTTCTCCACGTCGTGCGCGGCGCGCCCGGTCGACTGGTGCACCACCGCGGGATGCAGCGCGTCGAGCTGGTTCTCGAGGAAGATCTTCCAGTTCGAGTGCTGGATGACGCGGAAGCAGTTCGGCACCACCTCGACCTCGCCCTCGGGCGAGCGGTCGCACATGTCGTCGAACGCCACGATCGCCTCTCCAAGAAATTCCTTTAACGAAACTCCTTCAGAGGAAAGACTTGCAAATACAAACCCCCGGTAGTTCTCGACGCGTGCCGCGCGCTTCATGTCGCAGTCCGGGTTGCCCTTGCCGAAGCGCGTGCCGGCGTAGGCCGCATCGCCCATCGGGATCGAGAGCAGCCTGCCGTCGTGCTTGAACGTCCAGGCGTGGTACGAGCAGCGGAAGAAGTCGCCCGCGTTGCCGTGGCGGTCGCCGCACATCATGTTGCCGCGGTGCGGGCAGCGGTTGTAGAGCACGCTGATCTTGCCGTCCGAGCCGCGCACCATCAGCATCGGCTGGCGGCCGATTTGCAGGGTGTAGTAGTCGCCGGCCTTCGGGATCTGGCTCTCGTGGCCGCAGTAGATCCACACGCGCTCGTGGATGCGCTGCATCTCGAGCTCGAAGATCTTCGGGTCGGTGTAGACCTCGCGCCGCACCCGGTCCGGCTCGACGCACTTGGTCAGATCGGGAATGCGCTCTTGAAGCATGCCTGCCTCCTCGCGCCAATCATAATCTAGCTCGCGACTCTTCCCATCGCCTCGAGGGCGTTTGTGCCCATACTGCTGTCGACCGGGACGTACACCACCTGCGCCATGATGCGGTCTGCTTCGTGCGGCGGCGGCGGCACCACATAGAGGCTCGTCGCGCCGCGCGTGGCGTCGAAGCCGGCGCGCCAGAGCCTGCGCAGAAGTTTGTCGGGCGCGGCGGAGCACACCGGGACCACCCAATGGGTGTGCAGCGCGGCGCGCGAGCCCGGCCGCGCGAGCCCCGGGTGCCGGGCAAAGAACGCCTGCGCGAGGGCAATGCGCTGGTCGATCGCCCGCGAGTCGAAGCGCCGCAGCCGGCGCTCGAGGAGCGCGAGCAGCGCGGCGCACGGACGGCGCCGGATCGCGTGCAGCAGCTCGGCGCCAGCGAAGCTGCGCGTCGCGCCGCCGATCACCGAGTCGTGGCTCTTCCCGAGCAGGCGGCAGCCGGCGACGAACAGCGTGTAGGGCACGCGGCCGGAGAGCAGCTTGAGGCCCGCGTACTTTGCGACCCGGGCCGCGTACCGCGCGCGCGTCTGGCGCGCGTAGCCGGCCTGCAGGCGCTTCATGCGCGCGCACAGCTCCGCATCGCGCACGCGCAGGAGCGCGCCGCCGAGCGCGGTCGCGGTCTTGATCGGCCCGAAACTGAACATGCTGACGTCGCTCTCGTCGTGGCCGCGGTAGCCGGGACCGGCGTAGGCCTGGGCGCAGTCCTCGATCACGAGCAGCCCGCGGCTGCGCGCCGCGCGCACGAGCGGCTCCATCGGCATGCGGCTGCCGAAAAGATGCGCGACGAGCAGCGCGGCGCTGCGCGGCCCGGCGCGGCGCGCGACGTCCTCGGCGCGCACCGAGAGCGATTCCATGTCGAGCTCGACCGGCACCGGGATCAGCCCGTGCGCCTCGATGATGCGCACCATGTCGCGGATCGTGACCGCCGAGACCAGGATCTCGCTGCCGCGCGGCAGCGCGAGCGCCTGCAGAAGGAGATCGAACCCGCTGCGCACCGACAGGCAGGCGAGCGCGTCGCCGTGCGGGGACCAGCACTTCTCGAGCCTGTCTTCGAGCGGCGCCGCGTCGCCGGGCAGCACGGCGCGTGCCGCCGCGAACGCGAGATCGCCCCACGCGATGTCGAGCTTCTTGCGCACCCGCATGCGCTCAGTCCGCCAGGCGCGGCATGACCTCCGCGGCGAAGAGCTCCAAGGAGCGGATGGCGTGCTCCGGCACGATGTCGCCGAACGAGAAGATGCACAGCAGGTAGTTCGCGTCCGTTAGTCGCAGCATCTCGTCGAGTTTCTCGAGCGCCGTCTCCGGCGAGCCGGCAATCAGGCGTTGCGCAGAGTCCTCGTCGTAGGGCGTGGTCTTGTGCACATCGGGCCGGCCGAGCTTGCGGGTGAGGTGATGGATGTGGCCCGCCCAGGTCTCGTAGGCCGGGAGCCCGATCTTCTGCGCCTCGGCATCCGTGTCCGCAATGACCAGGTGCTGCGTGCGCGCGAGAAACGGCGCGGCCACGTGCGCATTGTGACGCCCGGGCTCGTTGCGGTGCTTGTCCCAGAGCTCGCGGTAGCGCTCGAACATCGGCTTGCAGTCGGTGTGTTTTCCGATGAACGCGGTGTTGTAGCCATGGCGCGCGGTGAACTCGATCGACTCCTTGTTCGAGCTCGGGAACCAGAGCGGCGGGTACGGCTTCTGGTAAGGCTTGAGGTGCAGCTCCGCCTCGACGCCGCCTACGTTCATCACCGGGGAGCCGCACGCCGCGAAGAAGGTATCGAGGGTGGCGCGATATCTTTCCCGGGACTGTTCTAGGTTTTCAAAACCAAAGATGCGGGATTCGATAGGCGATACCCCGCGCCCCACGCCGAGCTCGAGCCGTCCGTACGACAGGTGGTCGAGCATGCACACTTCGCTATAGAACCGGTACGGGTGGTACCACGGCAGGCAGAAGGTGAGCGCGCCCGCGCGCAGATGGCGCGTTCTCTGGAAGATCGCCGAAAGCAGCGCGCTCGGCGAGCCGTCGATCGAGAGCGGGGTGCCGTGGTGCTCGGCGATGAAGAAGCCGTGGAACCCGACGCGCTCGGCGGCCGCGGCGAGCTCGAGCTTGTGCTCGTACACCTCGGCGGGCGGCCGTGCCGAGGCCTCGATCCAGTCGAAGATCCCGCAGTGAAGCGTCATCGTTTCAATCGTAATACGCGCGGAACCGCAGGCGCCATGGAAGTGTCATGCTGAAACGGGAGGATCGCGCGCATGGCTCGCCCCCTAGGCAACCCCAACCGGCAAGGCCCGTTCGGAAACACGCTGCTCCATTCCGCGGTCGCGAGCGGCGACCTGCGCGAGGTCGAGCGCCTGCTCGCGGCCGGCGCCGATCCGCAGATCAGGAACCGCGACGGTCATACTGCGCTGAGCGCCGCCGGGATTCTCGGCCACCGGGAGATCTACCGCCGGCTCGAGGGGCCGCGGGAGGAGCACGTGGAGCGGCTGCTCGACCACGCGCTCGAGGAGACATTCCCGGCCAGCGATCCGGTCGCGGTGTCGGTCGAGCCGAGGGCGCGCTAGCCGCGCTTGTCGACGAAGCGCGGAGGCTTGACCGCGGCCTCGAACTCGTGCGCGATCGTGCCGCGCACGAGCAGGGTGATTTCCGGCGTTACGTGAAAAGTCTTCCGTACCGATTCGACGATGTCCGATGGTTCCTCGCTGCGCAACTCAACGAAAAGCCTCAGGACATCGTTGTCCCCTTCGTTCACCACCTCGGCGCGGAAGTCGACCACGTCCGGGTCGCGGAAGAGCGCGTCCTCCAGGTCGGCGTGGTTGATGTTGACTCCGCGTACCTTGAAGAAGCCGACCGTGCGTCGCGCGTGCTTGAGGAGCGGGAACACGGACCAGGGATGTTTGTCCGGGGACCTGTTCCTTTCGAGGCTCACCAGGTCGCCCGAGCTCCAGCGCAGGAACGGCGTCATGGTGTTGTTCCAGAGCGGCGTGACCACCAGCGAGCCGACCTGACCGTCGGGAAGCGGCTCGCTGGTCTTCTCGTCCACGACCTCGACGAAAAACTGGTCGGCCCAGACGTGCATGCCCTGGTGGCCGACGCCTTCGCCGGCGACGAACGCCGCCTCGGTCATGCCGAAATGGTCGAATACCTCCGCGCCCCAAGCGCCCTCCAGCTTCTTTCTCTTCACCGGCGAAAGCGGCTCCGCGGCCACGATGATCTTCTGCACGGTGGAGTTCTTCAAATCAAAGCCCTTCGCTTCGGCCAGGTTGGCGAGGTGCAGGCCGTAGCTCGCCATGCCGAGCCAGACCGTGGGCTTCAGGTGGTCGATGAGCTCGAGCTGCACCTCGGAAGGCGTGTTGGTGCCCGCACCGCACCAGACGGTGCCGATGCCGCGGTTGATCGCGGCGCGCGCGTAGAGGTGCGCTACAGGATGCACGCCGAGCGGGAAGGAGATGTGGGCGCAGTCGTCGGCGGTGGCGCCGATCAGCGCCCAGGCGCGCTCGAAAGCGAGCAGGCCATGCTGCATGTCCTCGGCCGAGCGCGGGTAGAAAAGCGGCCGGCCGGTGGCGCCGCCCGAGCGCCAATACTCCACCGCCTTGGTGCACGGCTGGATGCAGAACTCGTCATGAAAGCGTTCCGGCGGGATCGAGCGCAGCTCCTCCTTGGTGAGCAGCGGGATGCGGTGCCAGATGTCCTCGATCGGCCCCTTCGGAATGCGCTTCTTGAGGAACCGCGACTGCAGCGCGCGCTCGACCGCGACGCGCTTTCTCTCACGCTGGATGCTCTCCAACTGCGACACCGATACCGGCCAGCGCAGGCTCATTCGCCGAGGACAGGCTTCATATCCCGAGGTAGCGATGCCAGAGCTTGCGGTCGGCGTCAAGCTCGGCCGAGGTTCCCTGCCAAGCCACGCGCCCGCGCTCGATAATGGTGTGACGGTCGGCGAGCCTGACCAGGCGCTCGATGTACTTGTCGATCACCAAAATGGTCTGTCCAGCGGCGCGCAGCCTCCCGAGGCAACGCCAGATCTCCTCGCGCACGAGCGGCGCCAGGCCCTCGGTCGCTTCGTCGAGGATCAGGAGATGCGGGTTCGTGACGAGCGCGCGGCCGATGGCGAGCATCTGCTGCTCCCCGCCGGAAAGCTGGTTTCCCTGGTGGTTCTGCCTTTCCTTGAGGCGGGGAAAGAGCTGGAACACCTTTTCCGGGGTCCAGGGGTCGCGCCTGCCTGAACGGTTCTCGGCAAAGGCGACGAGGTGCTCGCGTACGCTCAGGTTGGGAAAGATCTGCCGCCCCTCGGGCACGAGCGCAATCCCCAAGCGCGCGATGCGGTCGGGTGGCTCGCGCTCGATCCTGCGCCCGCGGAAGCTGACCGCGCCGGCGCGCGCGCGGGTGAGCCCGAGGATCGAGCGCACGGTGGTGGTCTTGCCCATTCCGTTCCTCCCGAGCAGCGTTACCGCTTCTCCTTCGGAAACCGAAAAGGAAAAGCCGAACAGGACCTGGCTCGCGCCATACGCGGTTTCGAGGTTCTCGACCTCAAGCAGCAAGCTCGTCCCCCAGGTAGGCCTTGCGCACTTCTTCATGCATTCGTATTTGTTCAGGAAAACCTGTCGCGATGAGGCGGCCGTTCACCATCACCGAGATGCGGTCCGCAAGGCGGAACACCGCGTCCATGTCGTGCTCTACCAGCAGCACCGAGACCTCTGCGCGAATGCGGCCGATGAGCCCGATCATGCGCTTGGATTCCTCCGGTCCCATGCCGGCCATCGGCTCGTCGAGCAGCACGAGCTTCGGACGCGTCGCGAGCGCCAGCCCGACTTCGAGCGCGCGCTGCTCGCCATGAGAAAGGGTCGATGCGACCGCGTCGAGCTTTTGAGTGAGATTCACTTGCGACGCAATGAGCCGGGCTTCTTCGAACAAGGCCGTTTCCTCGGCCACGGGCCGCCAGAACGAGAAGCTCGAGCCGCTGCGCGCCTGCACGGCCAGTGCCAGGTTGTCGAGCACGCTGAAGCGCCGGAAGATGCTCGTGATCTGGTAGCTGCGTGCGAGGCCAACAGCCACCCGCCGGTGCGCAGGGAGGCGAGTGATGTCTTTTTCGAGAAAGAGAATTTCTCCGGCATCGGCTGCGAGCGTGCCCGAGATTTGGTGAATCAGCGTCGTCTTGCCTGCGCCGTTGGGGCCGATCAGGGCGTGCACTTCGCCGGCGCCGACATCGAGGCTGACGCCGTCGACCGCCACCACGCCGCCGAAGCGCTTACTGAGATTTCTTAGCGAAAGCACCTGCGATTCCCTGCGGCGCGAACAGCACCACGGCGAGCAGGATCGCGCCCACCGGGAGCTGCCAGTGCAGCGAGTAGGGGCCAAGGAGCGGGCTGCCCGAGAAGAGCTCTTCCAGCGCGAGCAGCACCCCGGCGCCGACCGGGCCGCCCCAGAAGCGCCCGACGCCGCCGAGGATCACCATGATCATCAGCGTGCCCGACTGCACCCAATGGAGCAGCGCGGGACCGACGTAGCTCGTCTGGTTGGCGATGAGCGCGCCGGCAAGACCGGCGATCGCGCCGGAGATCACGAAGCACAGCAGCTTGTAGCGGTACACGGGGTAGCCTAGCGCGGTGGCGCGCGTCTCGTTCTCGCGCACGGCCTCGATCACGCGGCCGAAGCGCGAGCGGAGCAGCCGGTGCAGCAAGTGGAGGATGAGCGCCAGCAAAGCCAAGACCAGGTAGTACCACACGATGTCATTCGACAGGCTCACACCGAGCCCCGTCGAGCGTGCGGGCATCGAAAGGCCGTCGTCGCCGCCGTAGGCCTTTAGCGAAACGAACACGTAGTACATCATCTGCGCAAACGCGAGCGTGATCATGATGAAGTACACGCCGCGCGTGCGCAGCGAGATCGCCCCGATCATGAGCGCGGCGAGCGCTGCGACCGCGATCGCGGCCGGCCAGGAAATCCACAGGCTGGTCACGCCCTCGACCGCCAGGATGCCGACGATGTAGGCGCCGGCGCCGAAGAAGGCGGCGTGGCCGAAGCTCACCATGCCGCCGTAACCCAGGACGAGGTTCAGGCTGGCCGCCGCCATGGCGTAGATCAAAATGCGCGTGGCGAAGCTCGTATAGAACTGCTGGTCGAGCGCTTGCATGACCCATGGCAGGGCGCACGCGAGGACGGCAATGATGACGATTCTTTTCATCCGCGCGCGGGAAAGAGCCCCTGCGGGCGCAGGAAAAGCACTGCGGCCATCAGCACGTAGATCAAGATCGAGCTGATCGACGGGCCGAGATTGGACGCGACCTGCGGCGAGAACATCTTGGCGAAGGCGATCGGCAGCAGCGCGCGTCCCATCGTGTCGACCAGCCCGACGAGAAGCGCGCCGACGAATGCGCCGCGGATCGAGCCAATGCCGCCGATCACGATTACCACGAAGGCGAGGATCAGGATGTTCTCGCCCATGCCGACCTGCACCGCGAGGATCGGCCCCAGCATTGCGCCAGCGAGCGCGCAGAGCGCCGCCCCGAGCGCGAACACCACGGTGAAGAGACGCCGGATGTTCACGCCCATTGCGACCGCCATTTCTCGGTTGGAGGCTCCGGCCCGGACGAGCATTCCCATTCTTGTTCTTGTCACCAGCAAGTAGAGGCAAACTGCGACTGCCGTGCCGACGGCGATGATGGCCAGGCGATAGGAGGCGTACTGCATGCCGCCCGGCAACTGCACCGGGCCTGTGAGGGCGCTGGGCGGATTCAACATCAGCGACTGGTTGCCCCAGATAATGCGCACCACCTCGTTCGCGATCAGGATCACTGCGAACGTGGCGAGTACCTGCGTTAGGTGGTCGCGCTCGTAGAGTTTCCGCAGCAGGCTTACCTCCAGAGCCGCGCCCACGAGGGCGGTGGCGACAAGCGCGAGCGGCAGCGCCGCCCAGAACGAACCGGTCGCCTCGGCGAACGTCGCCATCAGGTAGGCGCCGATCATGTATAGCGACCCATGCGCCAGGTTGATCATGTCCATGATCCCGAACACGAGCGTCAGCCCGGCGGCGAGGAGAAACAGCATCAGCCCGAACTGCAGGCTGTTCAGCGACTGCTCGAGAAGCAAAATCGGGGTCAGAGCCCGATTTCCTCCAGAAAAATGGGGTCAGCCCCCTTTCTTGCTTCCCAAAGCTACTTCATCTTGCATTCTTTCGCCCAGAAATCGACGTGGGCCTTCATCACCGTGCCGATCTTCTTATTGACGATCCGGCCCTGGTTATCCTTCGCGAGCACCCGCAGGTAGTAATCCTGCACCGGCGTGCCATTGTGCGCGAATTTCCAGTCACCGCGCGGGGACTTGAAGCGCGCCGGCGCGGCCATCAACGCCTTGTAGAAGCCGTTCTCGTCCTCGATCTTGCCCTTCACCGAGCGCACCGCGGTGTCGATGAGCAGCGCCGTGGTATAGCCCTGCTCGGCGAACACGGTCGGGATGCGCTTGTATTCCTTCTCGAATGCGGCGACGAACTTGCGGTTGGCGTCGTTATCGAGGTCGTAGGACCAGTGCGCGGTATCGAAGATGCCGAGCATCGGGTCGCCCACCGCGCGCACGATGTCCTGGTCGGAGACGAAGCCGGGCACCACGAGCGGCACCTCGGACGAAAGCCCCGCTGCGACGAACTGCTTGATGAAGTTGATGCCCATGCCGCCCGGCAGGAACGCGTACAGCGCCGCGGGCTTCGCGGCGCGGATCTGCGCGAGCTCGGCGGAGTAGTCGAGCTGGTTCAACTTGGTGTAGACCTCGGCCGAGATCGTGCCGCCGAAGCCGCGCTTGAAGCCGGAGGTCGCATCCTTGCCTGCGGGATAGTTCGGCGCGATCAGGTAGGCATTCTTGTAGCCCTTGGATTTCGCGTAGTGCCCTGCGGCTTCGTGATATCCCTCGTTCGGCCACGAGGCCGAGATAAAGTGTGGATTGCAGCCTTCGCCGGAGATGCGTGTCGGCGTCGCGTTGGGTGCGATGTAGAAGATCTTGCCTGCCTGGATCGTCGGCCACACCGCAAGCATCACGTTCGAGAACACCACGCCGGTCATCAGGTTCACGCGGTCGCGCTTGATGAGGCGCTCGGCGAGCTGCTTGCCGGTCTCGGGGTTGAGCGTGTCATCGGCGAAGACCACCTCCGTCGGCAGCCCGCCAAGCTTGCCGCCCGCCATCTTCAGCGCGAGGTTGAACCCGTCGCGGATCTCCACGCCGATCGCCCCGGCCGGCCCGGACAGCGTGGACAAGTAGCCGATCTTCAGCTCGTTGGCGGCGTGTGCGCCGAATGAAACAAAGGTGGCGGCAACAATGGCCGCGGGCTTGATCTTCACGGGGTCCTCCTCCTCGAATTCATTCTACCAATCCACCGGATCTGCTGCTGATACGCGGGCGAGGGCTCGGCCGCGACCATTTGCGCAAGGCGCGCCTCCTTTTGCGGCGTGCTCTCGGGGATCGCATCGAGCGCGTCCTTCAGCATCGGCTCGTAGTCCGCGCCCACCGGGCAGACGTCGGCGCAGCGCCGGCAGCCGGTGATCACGCCCGCGCCGCGCAGGATGCTCTGCCACAGGTTGAAGCTGTCCTCCGAGCGCAGCATCGCCTTCTTCTGCTTCACGTCGGGCTCGTCGATCACACGCCCGAGATAGTCGGAGAGCTGCTTGAAGCCGTGCGGCGAGCGGTAGGTGTCGCACGCTTCCCAGTCGCGGTCCCACTGCTTGATCACGTCCCCGGGGCAGGCCCTGAGGCAGCGGCCGCACTCCGGGCCGAGGCATAGCGCCTCGACCATCGGCTGGTCGCACTCGACATCCACCGAGGAGAGCACCGCGGTCAGCAGGACCCGGGGTCCGAACTCCTTCGTAAGGAGTTGCTGGTTGAGTCCGAGCGTCCCCAGCCCCGCCTCCACCGCGGCGTGCGGGAGCGAGATGAGCGTGCGCTGGTGCTTCGTCGGATCGCCTTCGTAGCGCCACGGGTCGACGTGTGTCGGCGGCACAATGAGCGCAGGATAGCCCGCGTCCTCCAGCCAGTACACCAGCTCGAGCGATACCTCCTCGAGAAACGTGAGCGAGAGCTCGTCGTTGTAGTACTTGTTGCGGTCGTTCCATTTCGAGATGCGTGAGCTGCCGGCCTGCACGCGCGTCGCGAGCACGATCACGCGGCCGCCGTCGTGCTCGGTGATATGGCGCGTGTCCACGTGCTTGCCGTCGGCAATGCCGACCAGGTCCGCGCCAAGCTCTTTCGCCCTGGCTTTTATGTCTTGCGCAGTGATGGGCCGCTTGAAGACGTTCACTGCTTTTCCTTCTCCTTCTGCAGGCGCTTGAACTCCTGCAGCTGGCGCGCGACGATGCCCTGGTAGCCGTTCTCGCCCACCCAGCGGATGTTCCACTCGTTGAGGCCGGGGAGGTCGTGGCCCTCCTTTCGAGCCTTCTTGAACTCGGCGGCCTTGGCGACTTTTTCGGGCGTCTTCTCCGGGATGTGCTTCTGAATGTCGGCGAGGTGCGCGTGGTAGTCGTTGCCAACCGGGCACACCGCGAGGCAGCGCGGGCAGTCGCCAAACGAGCCGACGACGCGCAGCAAACCCTGCCAGAAGCCGAACAAGTCCCTAGAACGAACCGCTTTTTTCTGCTCCTCCGGCGGCAAATCCAAGAATCGGCTCATGAAATTTGTAATCGTCATGTAGCCGAATTCTTGCGCCTCGGTGGCGCAGCCAGCCTTGTCGAGTCCCCACTGCTTGACCGCGTCGGGCGGACACGAATGCAGGCAGCGGCTGCACGACTCGCCGATGCACACCTGCTCCTCCATGCGCC
>DASTPE010000076.1:0-8363 GCA_035762345.1 Burkholderiales bacterium | reverse complement strand
ATCAGCCCGCTCACCGCCATGACGACCGACAGGATCACCACCCCGCCCCAGAACCACGCCTTTTCCGCTGCGTTAAAGCGCCCGGCGGGCGCATGCTCGCCGCGCATGAAGAAGGCCCACGCCTTGCGGAACCATTGCCAGTCGTAGGACCTCCAGACATTGTCTTTCGCGTACGTGACGACCATCGCGATCACGGCGACGATGAAGAACGGTGCGACGAAATTGTGCAGGTTCTTGCCGAGCGCGGTAAGCCACGCGAAAAGCGTGTAGCCGATGATCGGCAGCAACACGTGCTTGCCGAAGAGCATCAGCAGGCCGGAGAGCGCCAGCACGCAAAAGCTGATCGCCACCGACCAGTGGACCAGCATCTCCCAGTCGCTGAAGCGACGGATGAGGCGCCCGGTCGGCTTGTCGTGCAGCTTGATCGGCCCCCTGCCGAAATAGAGCGCCGCGAGCACGGCCAGCACACCAACCACGAGCCAGCCGCCCCAGAAGGTCACCGGGCCGTTGCGGATGCGCCGCCACGTGTCGCCCGCCGACTGGACCAGCACGCCGGTCTCACGGCCTTTGATGCTGGTGTAGTGTTCCTTCGCTTCTTCGCGCACCTGGCGCCAGACCGGGGCGTTGTTGCCCGGCTGGGTCATCTGGCGCTGCTGCTGCTCCTGAGTGGGCGACTGCTGCGCGAACGCGCCGCCGCTAAGGGATACGAGGACTACCAGGCATAGCCTGGAAAAAAAACCCATCCTGCCTCCTTGGCCGCTTTACCTGTGACTACTGGTAAATGCGTTTGTGCTCGTGCTGCGCCAGCTGGCGCGTTTTGATCTGAGTCTCCCAGCTCGCGCGGTCACCTTTGGTCCACTTCGCGTTCTCGTAGGCGAGAGGCTCGCTGTTCCAGGGCTGCGCGTCCGGCTTGCCCTGGTACTTGCCCTGCTTGTACACGACGACCTGCTCGGGCTCACCGCAGGCGGTGAGCCCGAATGCCGCAACGACCAGAAGAAGTCGCTTCATGACTTCTGTCCCGTCGGTGCAGGCGGCTGCGCTCCCGGCTTGCCCGGGCCGTAGGCGGTGCCCCAGCCCCAGACTTCAGAGCCCTTGCCCCGGCGCAGCACGCGCTCGCGGTAGATGTCCGCGATCACGTCGCCGTCGCCGCCGAGGAGCGCCTTGGTCGAGCACATCTCCGCGCACGCCGGGAGCTTGCCTTCGGACAACCGATTACGCCCGTACTTCTGGAACTCGACCGCGCTGCGGTCGGCTTCCGGGCCGCCGGCGCAGAACGTGCACTTGTCCATCTTGCCGCGCAGGCCGAAGGCGCCCGCCTGCGGGAACTGGGGCGCGCCGAACGGGCAAGCGTAGAAGCAGTAGCCGCAGCCGATGCATAGATCCTTGTCGTGCAGCACCACGCCGTCGTCGGTGCGGTAGAAGCAGTCGACCGGGCACACCGCCATGCACGGCGCGTCCGAGCAGTGCATGCAGGCGACCGAGATCGATTTCTCGGCCCCCACCACGCCGTCATTGATGGTCACGACGCGGCGGCGGTTCACGCCCCACGGCACCTCGTTCTCGTTCTTGCAGGCGGTGACGCAGCCGTTGCACTCGATGCAGCGCTCGGCATCACACAGGAATTTCATTCTGGCCATGGCGTCTCCTCCTTAGGCTTTCGCGACCTGGCAGAGCGTCGTCTTGGTTTCCTGCATCATCGTGACCCGGTCGTAGCCGTAGGTCGTGGCGGTGTTCACTGCCTCGCCGCGCACGATCGGCGCCGCGCCGTCGGGGTAGTAGGGCAGCATGTCCTCGCCCTGCCACCAGCCGGAGAAGTGGAACGGGATGAACACCGTGTCGGGCCCGACGCCCTCGGTGACCTTCGCCTTCACCTTGATGCGCACGTTGCCGCCGCCGGGGTTCTTCCCTGGCGTGCTGACCCACACGTACTCGCCGCTGCGGATGCCGCGGTCGGCCGCGGTCTTCGGGTTGATCTCAACGAAGTTGTCCTGCATCAGCTCGGCGAGCCACGGGTTGGAGCGCGTCTCCTCGCCGCCGCCCTCGTACTCCACCAAGCGGCCGCTCGTCAGGATGAGCGGGAACTTCTTGTGCACCTCCTCTTTGACGGCCTGCTGCTGCACCGACTTGAACAGGGTCGGCAACCGCCAGAGCACCTTGACGTCGTCGTGGGTCGGGTATTTCTCCACCATGTCCGGGCGCGGCGAGAACAGCGGCTCGCGGTGCTGCGGGATCGGGTCGGGGAAGTTCCACACCACCGCGCGCGCCTTGGCGTTGCCGAACGCGCTGCAGCCGTGCTTCATGGCGACGCGCTGGATGCCGCCCGAGAGGTCGTTCGCCCAGGTCTTGCCCTCGGCCTCCTTCTTCTCCTCGTCGGTGAGCTCGTCCCACCAGCCCAGCTTCTTCAGCAGCACGTGGTCGAACTGCGGGTAGCCGGTGGTGATGTCGCTGCCCTTGGCGTGCACGCCGTCCTCGGCGAGCAGGTTGACCCCGTCGCGCTCCACGCCGAAGAGGGCGCGGAAGGTGTGGCCGCCGTCCATGGGATGGAGCGCGGTGTTGTAGAGGTTTGGCGTGCCGGGATGCTTGAGCGCCGCGGTGCCATAGCACGGCCACGGCAGGCCGAAGTAATCGCCGGTCAGGTCATAGCCGGTCTGCGCGTCCTTGCCGCCGCGCGCGCGCAGCGTCTTCACGTCGAAGACATGCATGTTGCGCATGTGCGCCTTGATGCGCTCGGGCGACTGGCCGGTGTAGCCGATAGTCCATGCGCCCTTGTTGATCTCGTTGCGCAGCACGTCTTCCATCGACGGCTCTTCGCCCCCGGGCGCCTTGACCAGGCGGATGTTCTGCTTGCCGTCCTTCTTGCCGATGAACTGGTCGCCGAAGCCGAGCTTCGCCGCGAGCTGGTACATCACCATGTGGTCCGAGCGGCTCTCGAACAGCGGATCGACCACCTTCTCGCGCCACTGCAGCGAGCGGTTCGAAGCGGTGCACGAGCCCTCGGTCTCGAACTGGGTCGCGATCGGCAGCAGGTAGGCGCCGTCCTTGCGCACCTTGGCGAACATCGCCGCGCTCGCCGACGGATAGGGATCGAGCACGACCAGCAGGTCGAGCTTCTTCATCGCCTCCAGCATCTCGGGGCCGCGGGTCTGCGAGTTCGGCGCGTGGCCCCAGTAGAACAGCATCCGCAGGTTCGGATCTTGGTCGATGGCCTCGTTCTTCTCGAGCACGCCGTCGATCCAGCGCGACACGGTCATGCCGGGCTTCGCCATCATCGCCGCCGAGGCGTAGCGCTCCTGCATCCACTTCAGGTCGACGTTCCACACCTTGGCCCAGTGCGCCCACGAGCCGGGTACCGCGACCGGGTAGTAGCCCGGCAGCGTGTCGGGGTTGGGGCCGACGTCGGTCGCGCCCTGCACGTTGTCGTGGCCGCGGTAGATGTTGCAGCCGCCACCCGAGCGTCCGACGTTGCCGAGCGCGAGCATCAGGATGTTGGAGGCGCGTACCACGCCGTTCGCGTTGTTGTGCTGGGTCTGGCCCATCGCCCAGATGATGAAGCCCGGCCGGTTCTCGGCGAGCATCTTGGCGAGCGCCTCGATCTCCTCGACCGGCGTGCCGGTCGCCTCGGAGGCCTGCTGCGGCGACCACTTCTCCATGACCTCCTTCTTCACCTGGTCCATGCCGTGGACGCGGGTGCGGATGTACTCCTTGTCCTCCCAGCCGTTCTTGAAGATCACGTGCAGGATGCCGAAGAGCAGCGGCACGTCGGTGCCGGAGCGGAAGCGCACGTACTTGTCCGCCTTGGCCGCGGTGCGGGTGAAGCGCGGGTCGGCGACGATCACCTTGCAGCCGTTCTCCTTCGCGTGCAGCGTATGCAGCATCGACACCGGATGCGCCTCGGCGGCGTTCGAGCCGAGGAAGAACAGGCACTTCGAGTTCTGCTCGTCGTTGTAGGAGTTGGTCATCGCGCCGTAGCCCCAGGTCTGGGCGACGCCGGCGACCGTGGTCGAGTGGCAGATGCGCGCCTGGTGGTCGGTGTTGTTCGTGCCCCAGAGCGACACCCACTTCCTGAGCAGGAACGCCTGCTCGTTGTTGTGCTTGGACGAGCCGACGACGAACAGCGCGTCCGGACCGCTCTCCTTGCGGATCGCGAGCATCTTCTTCGAGAGCTCGTCGTACGCCTGGTCCCAGGACAGGCGCTTCCACTTGCCGCCCTCGAGCTTCATCGGGTACTTCAGGCGGTGCGAGTCGTGCGTCATGCCGTGCTCGCGCACCGAGGCGCCCTTGGCGCAGTGCGCGCCGAGGTTGAGCGGCGAGTCGAACACCGGCTCCTGCCGGATCCAGACGCCGTTCTGCACCACTCCGTCGATCGCGCAGCCGACCGAGCAATGCGTGCAGACCGAGCGCTTGACCTCGATCTTGCCGGTCGCCTCGCTCTTCGCCTCGGCCTCGCCGATCATGCTGAACGGCAGTTGCGCGGCGACCGCGCCGGCGCCGACAGTGATCCCGGAGCGCCTGAGGAACGCGCGGCGATCGAGCGTCTTCAGAGAAACGGCGCGAGCAAGGCGCGCCTGCGGAACAGCCTGACTGGCGGCTTTCCTGGTGAGGAGCATTGCGCCTCCTTAAACCTTGGCGGTGCGGTAGTAGTTGTTGACGTGCTCGGTGGCTTGGTAGCCGCGTGTCGCGCGCTTGCCGGTACCGGTCGCTGCTGGAGTGGACTTCTTGGTCGCCACCACCGCCGCAGCGGTAGCGGCGCCGCCGGCGCCTACGGTGAACAGGAACTTACGGCGAGACAGGCGCAGGCTGCGTTCGCTCATGACGATCTCTCCTCCGTCAAAAGACTGCGGTGCAACTTGGCGTGCACTAGTGCACACGATTCTAGAGCATTTCAAAGGCCAATTGCTCTAAGTCAAAGAAGCCTGTGGCGAAGCGAGCGACAGGTTTGTAGAAGGAAGTCTGATCGCTGTTCTCTATTGCGGCGCACAAAGGGGCCGCCGCGGGCTGGATCCACTTATGGAAGAAACGGCGTTGCTCTTCGAGATCACTTTTTTGCTGCGCAACAAGGTGCCGCATGGTGTCGCAGAGGGCCGCTATATGGTCTTCTGGCTCGTACACGTCCACGCGCCGTGCTAGGCCTAACCGCGCGAGTTCGCCGCGCAGGTCTGCGAGCGGCGTCTCATTGGAATAGCGGATCGAGTACGCCGTCGTGTAAAGCGTGACCGGGGCCTTCCCGGTACCGATGAACGCGGTTTCGTACTCCTCGCGCACGGCCTCTGGATCCGCCGAGGCTGCAGCGCTCGCCACGCCCTGCCAGGCATCCGCCAGTTCCCCATCCAGCCTCTCCGCCGCGAGAGCCTTTAGCAGCGCTGCATCGGGCGGCGCATGGAAGAGCCGCGCCAGCAGCCCGTAGAGGTTCGCGCGCCCCTGCTCCTCCGGGGAAATCATTTCCGGTAATCGAAGATCGAGGCCTCGGCCTTGTTTTCCACCATGTCGATCACGCGGCAGTCGCCGCACATCTGCAGCCTGCGGGTCCCGCCGGCGAACATCGAGTGCCCGCCGAGCTTGCCGAGCATGTTCTCAACCATCTGACGAGTACCGAAAGCCTTGCCGCAGCGCACGCAGTTGAAGGGCTCCGCCTCGTTGAGCGTTACGGTTTCTTTAGCTTGTCGTCCGGTGAGGAGTCTTGGAACGAGCCTGATCGCATTCTCCGGACAAGTACTCACGCACAGCCCGCACTGCACGCAGTTGCGCTCGATGAAGCGTAAAGCGGGAGTCTCGGTCGCATCGACCAGCGCGGACTCCGGGCAGGCCCCGATGCAGGCCTTGCATAGTGTGCAGGTCTGCTTGTTGACGGCGAGAGCGCCGAAGGGAGCTCCCGCGGGAAGCGGAATGGTTCTCTCCTCCTGGCGCGCGAGATGGTCCAGGGCGAAGTCAAGCGTCGTGCGCTTGTCCGGCGACAGGTTGAACGTCGCCGGCTGCGCCACCGTCGCCGCGGGCTCGAGTCCCCAAAGCTCGGAGGGGTGCTCCACGAGCGTGAAATGCTGGCCCGTGTATCCGAGCGCATTCAAGATGGTCTCGGCGCAGCCCATCTGCCGCTTGAGCGCTTCGCGATAGCCGGGTGCGGTCGTCCTGTTCACCAAGATCCCTATCTGCGACGCCCCGTAAGCCATCGCTGCGAGCATGAGGTCCATGCCGACGGACGCGATGTGGAAAACCTCAATCGGAATCACCCGCCCTGGCAGGCCTTTCCCTTTCCTCCCATACGACAAAAGCTCGTTCCTGCCGTCACCATCGTGGAACAGCAGGCACGCGTTCTCGCCACCCGCCTCGCGGAAGGTCCCGAGCACGGTTTTAAGCCGCAAGCCGAGGTCCGGCACTTTGGGATAGCCGTAGCTCATCGCCCCCGAGGGGCACACCGTGGCGCAACCGCCGCAGCCGGCACAAAGGTGCGGCTCGACCTTTACATGATCGCGGTCGGGGTGGATCGCGCCGGTGGAGCAGACGTCGATGCAGGCGTTGCAGCCCTGCTTGCCCGAGCGCGAGTGGGCGCAGATGCGCGCGTTGTAGGAAAAGAACTTCGGCTTCTCAAACTCGCCCACCAGGCCGACGAGCTTCTGCGCGGCGAGCGCCTGCTCGAGCGGATCGGCGCCGGGAGCGAAATAGCCCTGCGGCAGCTCGTGCGTCCTGACGAGCGCCTCGCGCGACAGGTCGAGCACGAGGTCGAAGGTTTCTTTCCTCAGCACGTCGCTTCGCGAAAAATCCACCGCGCCGATATCGCCGCAGGCGGCTACGCACCGGCGGTGGCTCTTGCACTTCGCGAGATCCACCTGGTAGTCGAAGCCGATCGCCTGCTCGGGGCACGCGCGCACGCAAGCGTTGCAGCGAGTGCAGAGCTCGAGGTCGATCGGGTTCTCTTGGCGCCACTCGACCTCGAAGGCGCCGAGCCAGCCGCTCACCCGTAGGGGCTTACCGGACCATGTGGGGTACTTGCGCTCGAGAGGAAGCTCGCCGCCGCCAGTGGTGAGCAGAACGGAAACCTCGAGCCCGCCCGACAGCCGCTCGGCGCAGTCGAGCGCGGCTTCGGCGGGCCCGATGATGAGCACCTGCCCCTGAGATTTGAAATCCACCGCCGGCACGGGCTCAGGCTCGGGAAGCGCCGCCATGGCGAGCAGCGCGGCGATCTTGGGCGTAGATCTTTCGACCGACCAGCCCGCAAGCTCGCGAACGTTGACGAACTTGATGGGCTTTTCGGAAAGCTCCGAGAAGAGGGCCGCCTCCTGCGTGCAAGCGACGATCAGGCCGTCATCCGCGGCCTTGACCGCCGCCTGAAAAGCGCCCGCGTCGTTGCGGCAGAGCTGGTGATGCACGCTGAGCGGCTCGCCCGTCTTGAGGGCCGCGGCGAGCGCCTTGGCGTCGAGCGGCACCGTGCGGTTGCAGCTGCAGACCTTAAGCGTCTTTCCTTCCAGGCTCATCGCGAATGGCGTTTTCCGTCTTTTCGGCTTCCTTCTCTCTGCTCTCGGCTTCTTTTTTCTCGTCGAAGAGCAGTCGCTTCGCCTGGTTCAGCGTCGCGAGCATCTCCTCCGGGATCGGCTCGCCGCCGGACCAGTCGCCCGAGTACGCTTCGAACGGATCGGCGACGTTGAAACGGGGATCGCTGAAGAGCTTCTTCAGCGCCACGCGCCGCAACGCGTCCTCGACCTTCGGATGCATGAAGCCCGTGAAATCCGATTCGGGCGTGAGCTTGTCCACCGCAGGCAAATTCGGTACTGGCTTCTCTTCCTTCGCCGGTACTTCCTTCTGCTCTTTCTTCAGCCGCGCCCAGCGGTCGAGAAAAGCCTCCTTTTTCTCTTCGGTTGCCATTTACACGCGGTCCTTGGGATGCTGGAACGAGCGCGGCTTGATGCGCTTCTTCGGCTGCGGGCGATAGTTGTTCTCCACGTACTCGCCCACCCAGGCAAATATCTCCGGCGGCATCGCGACGCTATCGACCGAGTGGCCACCGTCGAGCCAGCGGCCCGCTTCGTCGGAGCTTACCGTGACGTCGAGAGGAAGAGCCGTCTCATCCTCCATCCGCCAGAGGACGAAGACCTTCGGCTGCGGGGCGGAGACGTTGAGGTAATAACCCTCGGTTTCGTCCTTGTGCAGCACGAGCTTGAATCCCGGATGCAGCCACTGCGCGACCGCGCCATCTTCGCGCAGCAAGCGCGCTGCGCCGCCGGGGTCCGCGAGCACTCCGTGCGGCTCCCAGAGACAATCCACCCAGCGGCTTTGCGCAGGCCTGCGCTGCATCACGACTGCGATCGCGAAAGACGGTTTTTCCACCGGGCAAACTATACGCGCTCTATAATGAATTTCCGAGAAAACCCCTT
>DASTPE010000075.1:0-27407 GCA_035762345.1 Burkholderiales bacterium | reverse complement strand
CGCGCGCGCGCACGTCCGCGGAGCCGAACTCGCGCACGGCACCGGCCTCGACGCGCCCACCGAGCTGCTGCGCCATCGTCTGCATCCCGTAGCAAATGCCCAGTACCGGGACGCCGGCTTCGAACACCGCCTTGGGTGCCTTTGCCGTCGATTCGTCGTAGGCGGACAGGTGGCTGCCCGAGAGGATGATTCCCTGCGCGCCGAAGCGGCGTACGAACGCGTCGTTCACGTCCCAGGGATGGATCTCGCAGTAGACTTTCGCCTCCCGCACCCGGCGGGCGATCAGCTGCGTGTACTGCGCTCCGAAATCGAGGATCAGGACTCTTTGGTGCTTACTCGACCCGGTAATTCGGCGCCTCCTTCACGATCTGCACATCGTGGACGTGCGACTCGCGGATCCCCGCCGGCGTAATCTCGACGAACTGCGTCTTCGTGCGAAGCTCGTCGATGGTGCCGCAGCCGGTGTAGCCCATGCAGGCGCGCAGGCCGCCTGCGAGCTGCTCGATCACCCAGATCGCGCTGCCCTTGTACGGCACGCGGCCCTCCACGCCCTCGGGGACAAGCTTGTCGACGTTCATCTCCGAGTCCTGGAAGTAGCGATCGGCGGCGCCCTTCTGCATGGCGCCGAGCGATCCCATGCCGCGGTAGCCCTTGTAGGAGCGGCCCTGGAAGAGCTCGATCTCGCCCGGTGATTCGTCGGTGCCCGCGAAGAGCGACCCAAGCATCACGCAGTGCGCGCCGGCGGCGATCGCCTTGGCCACGTCGCCCGAGTAACGCACTCCGCCGTCGGCGATCAGCGGCACGTCCTTCAGAGCCGAGGCGACGTTCTGGATTGCGGTGATCTGCGGCACGCCGACGCCGGCCACGACGCGCGTGGTGCAGATCGAGCCCGGTCCGATGCCGACCTTAACCCCGTCGGCGCCGTGGTCCGCGAGGGCGCGCGCGCCTTCCGCGGTTCCGACGTTGCCGCCGACGACCTCGACCCTAAAGTTCTTCTTGATCCAGGCGACTCGGTCGAGCACGCCCTGGGCGTGGCCGTGCGCCGTGTCGACCACGAGCACGTCGGCGCCCGCCTCCACCAGCGCGGCGACGCGCTCCTCGGTACCTTCGCCTACCCCGACCGCGGCGCCGACTCGGAGCTTTCCCTGTGCGTCCTTGCACGCGTTGGGATGCTCGCTCTCCTTCAGGATGTCCTGCACGGTAATGAGGCCCTTCAGCTGGAACTTGTCGCCGACCACGAGCACGCGCTCAAGCCGGTGCCGGTGCATGAGCTGCATGGCCTCCTGCCGGCTTGTGCCCTCGCGCACCGTGACCAATTTCTCCTGCGGCGTCATGATCGCCTTCACCGGTTGGTCGAGCCGCGTCTCGAAGCGCAGGTCGCGGTTGGTGACGATGCCGATCACTGTGCCATTGTTCACGACCGGAAAGCCCGAGATCTTGCGCTCGCGCTGCAGCGCGATCACGTCACGCACCGGCATGTCGGGTGGAATTGTCATCGGATCGCGCAGCACGCCGGACTCGAAGCGCTTCACTTTCGATACCTCGGTGGCCTGTGCGTGCGGCGGCAGGTTCTTGTGGATGATGCCGATGCCGCCTTCCTGCGCAAGCGCGATTGCGAGGCGCGCCTCGGTCACCGTGTCCATGGCCGCGGAAACCAGCGGCAGATTCA
Organism: Burkholderiales bacterium; assembly: GCA_035762345.1. Lineage (GTDB taxonomy): Bacteria > Pseudomonadota > Gammaproteobacteria > Burkholderiales > SG8-39 > SCGC-AG-212-J23. Next base: position 25,738 of record DASTPE010000075.1, on the reverse strand, counting down.
GCTGCAGCTTCCGTGTCAGGCGGGTTTTGAGAGATACGTCACGCGGCAGGACGCGCGAGTGGGCGGGAAGGAGGAGAACATCATCGAAGGTCAGCGCCTTCTGTATCACCCGCATGTTTTCCGCTCTCAAAGCAGCATTATACTCTCTCCATGAAAAGAGCTTTCTTCGTGCTCGTGCTCGCGGCGGCCGCAGGCAGCGCATTCGCGCAGCAATATAAGTGGGTCGACGAGAATGGAAGGGTGCGTTATGGCGACGTGCCGCCCGCGGGCGTGAACGCAACGCCGCTCAGGCCGCCGGCGCAGGGCGCCGCGACGCCCGCGCCTGATGCGAAAAAGGACAGCCCAAAGGCGTTCGCGCCCGGACAAGGTTCCGGCAAGCGGCAGGAGGACGCGCAAAAGGAGCGCGAGACGCAGGCCAAGGCCGAGCAGGATGCGCAGATCAAGCGCGAGAACTGCGCGCGCGCGCAGGAGGTGCTGCGCACGATGGAAAGCGGGCAGCGCATCTCGCGCACCGATTCGAAGGGCGAGCGCTATTACCTGGACGACGCGCAGATCGCGCAGGAAACGGCCAAGGCGCGCGAGAGCGTCCAGCAGTGGTGCAAGTGATCAGCGCGTGCGCTTAGCGCGGCGCCGGCGCGCCTCTTTCGGGTCGACGGCGAGCGGACGGTAGATCTCGACCCGATCGCCTTCGGCGAGCGGATGGTCGAGTCGCGCGCGCTTGCCGAACACGCCGAAAGCCTGCTTTTCGAGATCGACTTCGACGCCACACGACTCGAGCGCGTCGCGCAGCGTAGCGCCCGCGGGCAGCTCGAGCCGCACCGTCCGGGCGTGCCTCGGCAGCGCGTAGACCACCTCAACCTTCATAGACTTGCGCGGCGCGGCGCACGAAGGCTTCCACCGTCGAATCGGCGATGCCGTCGAAGAGCGGCGCGAGCAGCCGCCCGAGCGCCCGGCTCGAGAATTCGTAACTCAGCGCGAACTCGATGCGGCAGGCGTGCGGTGCGAGCGGCGCGAAGCGCCAGCGCCCCGCGAAGCGGCGGAACGGTCCTTTCACCAGGCGCATGTCGATGGCTTCGCTGGGCCGGTTGTCGTTGTACGTGGTGAAGGAATGGCGCAAGCGCCCGGCGCCGACCGTGAGCGTGGCCCTCGTTGCGCCCGGCCTGCGCTCGTGCACTACCGCTGCCGTGCACCACGGCAGGAAGACCGGATAGGCCTCGATGTCCTCGACCAGCGCGTACATTTCCGCCGCGGAATGCTCGACAATCGCCGACCGGGCGATTTGCTTCATGACAAAATCGGGGTCAGACCCCAGCCCGGAAAAATCGGGGTCAGACCCTGATTTTGTTCATGTCGATCGTCGAGAATCGAAAAGCCTTTCACAATTATTTCATCGAGGAGCGCTATGAGGCGGGGCTCGCGCTCGAGGGCTGGGAGGTGAAGGCGATCCGCGGCGGGCGCGCCACGATCGGCGAGGCCTATGTCATGGTGCGCGGCGCGGAGCTTTTCCTGATCGGCGCCAACATCAGCCCGTTGCCGTCGGTGTCGACGCACTTCACGCCCGATCCCACGCGCACGCGCAAGCTTCTGCTGCGCGCCGAGGAGATCCGGCGCCTGATCGGCAAGGTGGAGCAGCGCGGCTACACGCTGATCCCGCTCAACCTGCACTACAGCAAGGGGCGCATCAAGCTCGAAGTCGGCCTTGGCCGCGGCAAGCTCAAGCACGACAAGCGTGCGGCCGAGCGCGACAGAGAGTGGAATCGGGAGAAACAGCGACTGCTACGCCACCGCTGACTTTTTCCCGGCGGGCGTCTCGGCGAGCGCCATCCAGGTCGACACCACCGTATCGGGGTTGAGCGAGAGGCTGTCGATCCCCTGCTCCATCAGCCAGCGCGCGAGGTCGGGATGGTCGGAAGGCCCCTGGCCGCAGATGCCCACGTACTTTCCGTGCTTGCGGCAGGCGCGGATCGACATCGCGAGCATCGCCTTCACCGCCGCATCGCGCTCGTCGAAGCTTCCCGCCACCAGGCCGGAGTCGCGATCGAGGCCGAGCGTAAGCTGCGTAAGGTCGTTCGAGCCGATGGAGAATCCGTCGAAGAGCTCGAGGAACTCCTCGGCCAGAATGGCGTTCGACGGCAGCTCGCACATCATGACGATGCGCAGGTTATTTTTGCCGCGGGCTAACCCTTGTTGCGCCAGCAGTGCCAAGACTTCCCTTGCTTCGCCTACCGTGCGGACGAAAGGCACCATCAGCTCGACGTTGGCGAGACCCAGCTCGTCGCGCACTCTGCGCAGCGCCGCGCATTCGAGCTCGAAGCATTCGCGGAACTCCGGCGCGATGTAGCGCGAGGCACCGCGCCAGCCGAGCATCGGGTTCTCCTCGTCAGGCTCGTAGCGCTCGCCGCCGAGGAGCTTCTTGTATTCGTTCGACTTGAAGTCCGACAGGCGGACAATCACCGGCTTGGGCCAGAACGCCGCCGCGATCGTCGCCACGCCCTCGACTAGCTTCTCGCGGTAGAAAGCGCGGGGATCGGCATAGCCTTTCGTCTTCTGCAACAGCTTGGTCTTCAGCTCGGGCGCAAGCTTCTCGTGCTCCAGGCACGCCTTGGGATGCACCCCGATCTCGTTGTTGATGATGAATTCGAGCCGCGCGAGCCCGACGCCGGCGTTGGGAAGCTGGGCGAATTCGAAGGCAAGCTGAGGGTTACCGACGTTCATTGCGATCTTGACCGGAATGCGGGGCATCTCGCCACGCTCGCGCGTCGAGACTTCGAAGGGAAGCAGCCCTTCGAACACGCTGCCGGTGTCGCCGTCGGCGCAGGATACGGTCACAGCCTGCCCGTCCTTCAGCCCCCCGGTGGCGTCGCCGCAGCCCACGACCGCCGGGATGCCGAGCTCGCGCGCGATGATCGCAGCGTGGCACGTGCGACCGCCCCGGTTGGTGACGATCGCGGCGGCGAGCTTCATGACCGGCTCCCAGTTCGGGTCGGTCATGTCCGTCACGAGCACGTCGCCCTTCTTGACCCGGCCCATCTGCGACGCGTCCGGGATGATGCGAACCGGGCCGCTGCCGATCTTGTGCCCGATCGCGCGGCCGCTGACCAGCACGCGCGAGCTTGCCTTGAGCGCGAAGCGCTCCTCCACATCGCGGGTGCGGGACTTGACCGTTTCGGGGCGCGCCTGGAGCACATAGATGCGGCCATCGGCTCCGTCCTTCGCCCATTCGATGTCCATCGGCCGGCCATAGTGCTTCTCGATCGCTACGGCGTAGCGCGCCAGCTCCAGGATTTCTGTGTCTTTCAGCGAAAAGGCGCTGCGCTCCGCCTCGGGCACGTCCACCACACGGGTGGACTTGCCCGCCTTGTCCGATTTTCCGAACACCATCTTGTGCAGCTTCGAGCCCAGGCCGCGCCGCACTATGGCGGGGCTGCCTTTCTCCAGCATCGGCTTGTGCACGTAGAACTCGTCCGGATTCACGGCCCCTTGGACAAGGAGCTCGCCCAGGCCGTAGGAAGACGTGATGAAGACCACGTCCCTGAAGCCGGACTCCGTGTCCAGGGTGAACATGACGCCACTCGAGCTCAAGTCGCTGCGCACCATCTGCTGAACCGCCGCGGACAGCGCGACCGCGGCGTGCTCGAACCGGTGGTGCGCTCGGTAGGAAATCGCTCGGTCGTTATAAAGGGACGCGAAGACGTGACGGATCGCGTCCAGGACGTTGTCCACCCCGCGGATGTTGAGAAAGGTTTCCTGCTGGCCCGCGAAGGACGCTTCGGGGAGGTCTTCAGCGGTGGCGGAGGAGCGCACCGCGAACGAGGCTTCGCTCGAGGTATCAGCAACAAGTTCTTGATATTTAGAGCGTATCTCTCGCTCAAGGGCGGGCGGAAAAGGCTGCCGCATGATCCACGACCGCACTTCGGCGCCACACTTAGCCAAAGCGTCGACGTCCTTCGGGTCAAGCGCGCGCAAGTGTTCGTCGATGCGCGGGCCGAGTTCGGCGAGGAATTCTCGGAACGCCTGCGCAGTAGTAGCGAAGCCGCCCGGGACGCGGATTCCGGCGGCGGCGAGGCCGCCGATCATCTCACCTAGCGAGGCATTCTTTCCGCCGACCTGGTCGAGGTCCTTCAGGCGGAGATCTTTGAGCCACGCTACACGCATTCGTTTGGTATTTTAGGCGCTATGACGCAGCGCCGCACCGTGTTTTTCGTCTCCGACGGCACCGGCATTACGGCGCAGATGCTCGGACACAGCCTGCTTACCCAGTTCGAGGGCGTAGAGTTCAAGCAGGTCACTCTCCCCTTCGTCGATTCGATCGAGAAGGCCGAAGAATGCCTCGCGCGCATCAGCGCCGAGTCCGACAGCGGCCAGCCGATCGTCTTCTCGACGCTCGTCAACAACGACGTGCGCGCCGTGGTGCGCCGCGCGAACGCGTTGTTTATCGATTTCTTCGAGAGCTTCATCGATCCACTCGAAGCAGGCCTCGGGATCAGGTCGAGCCACACCATCGGGCGTTCGCATAGCGCGATGGACAAGAAGGAGTACCAGCAGCGTATCGAGGCGATCAATTTCGCCATGGCGCACGACGACGGCGCCTCGCACCGCGAGCTGGGTCTGGCCGACGTGATCCTGATCGGAGTGTCGCGTAGCGGCAAGACGCCGACCAGCCTATATCTCGCCATGCAGTTCGGCGTAAAGGCTGCGAACTACCCCCTGATCCCCGAGGATTTCCACCGCGGCAAGCTGCCCGAGGCGCTGCGCGGCGAGAAGACCCGCCTCTACGGCCTCACCATCGCCTCTGAGCGCCTGCACGAGATCCGCAAGGAGCGTCGCCCGGGAAGCCGCTACGCCGAGCTCGACAACTGCCGCTTCGAGGTCGAGGAGGCGGAGAACCTGATGCGCCGGGAGGGCATCCGCTCGATCAACTCCACCAGCAAGTCGATCGAAGAGATCGCCACCACGATCCTGCGCGAGCTCAGGATCCAGCGCCAGATCTACTGAAGGTTTCGTAAAGACAAATCGCTGCGGCGGCAGCGACGTTCAACGACTCGCTTCCCTCGGCCATTGGAATGGTCACGCGCAGCGGTACCTTGCACAGCGCTTCCTCGCTCAGTCCGCGTCCCTCGCCGCCGAAAAGCCAGCCGACCGGGCCGGTGAGATTCGCCTCCTCTAGCGGCATGCCGCCATGCGGAACCGTAGAAAGCAGGCTGCCCTTGAAGGCATTCAGCTCCGCGCTCAGGTCGGCTGCAGGGTGGAGCGTGAGCGCGAAATGGCCGCCCATGCCAGCGCGCAACGCTTTGGGCGACCACGCGTCAGCGCACGCCGAGTCCATCACCACCCGCTTGACGCCGAAAGCAGCCGCACTGCGCAAGATGGCGCCCACGTTGCTCGGATCCTGCACACCTTCGAGAAAAACCGCCGGCCCATTTCCCTGGTCCCGGGTCTGCGGAATTGCTATCTCGGCCGCCACGCCCTGAGGCGTCTCGGCGTCCACGACGCTCCGAAAAACTCCCCTGGCGAGCAGCACGGGCTTCACACTGGTCGCGCGAATCAAGGCGGCAATCTCTGCGTCGGCAGCGCCTTCATCGGTCGCCAAAACGGCGACCGGCTTGCAGCCATACTTGAGCACAGCAGCCAGCAGGTGAGGTCCCTCGATCAGCGCACGCTTTTCGCTTCGGCGATAGCGCGCATCCGCAGCAAGCTTCGCCCAGCGCTTGACTTTCGGGTTATCGCGCGAGGTGAGTGCGCTCATAGCGCGCAGGTGCGAAAGCCGGCGAAGATGTCCGCCCTGTCGGGCGTGTAGAAGTTGCGGAAGCGCGCATGCGCTACGCCGGCCGGAGTTGCAAAGCTCGCGCCCCGCAGCACCTTGTGGGTGGCGAACCACGGCTCGGAGTACTCCTTGTACGGGTCGCGCACGAAACCGGGGTACGGCAGGAAAGTGCTCGAGGTCCATTCCCAGACATGGCCCACGTTGTCCAGCCCTTGCAGCGCCGCGCACTCCCACTCGGCCTCGCTCGGCAGGCGCCTGCCGGCGAAAGCGCAATAAGCGCTCGCTTGCTGCCAGCTCACGTGCCGCACGGGTTCGTCGTCCGGGATCGGGATCCACTTGTCGAAGCGGCGCACCATGCCGTCCTTGCTGTAGGGCGGTTCGGCAAACCGGCGGTATTCCCCGTAGGTCACCGGCCGGCGCGCGATGCGGAACGATTCGAGCACGACCGGGTGGCTCCATTTCTCGTTGTCAAAGGCGAAGCCGTCGCCGAGCCTGGCGCCGAGGCGGAACACGCCGCCGGCGCATGTCATGTCTCCTTCCCCGGTCAAAGGGCTGGATTTTTCCGGCAAACCCGGATACCTGAGCGTCTGGCGGGTGTAGTGAAACGCCTCGGCGTGCATGAGCTCGTGGCGGATGACGAGCTCAACGAAGTACGGGTTAAGTTGCTCGATCTTCCCCAGAACCCGCTCTAGAACCGCGTCGCGATAAGCAATCGTGTCTGCGAAGGACGGCAGCGGCAGGCTCCAGCGCGTGTCATGCGGCACGGTGGCCGAGTTGTAGAGCGCATCGGCGTTCGGCAGAATCGACGGCCGGCCTTCCGCGCCGCCTCTGAGGCACCAGAATTCCTGGAACCAGCCGACATGCCCGACTTCCCAGCGCGGTGGATTGACGATCGCGAGCATCGGCCCGAGCTCGCGCTCGCCGCCAAGATCGTCGGCGACGCGCCGCGTGTGCTCGCGCGCTGCTTTCAGGCTCTCGACAAGGCCGCTCATGCGTTCCAGTCTAGCGAATGCGAATAGCGCTCGTCACGCCGGCAGGCCCGGGCACGCGCAATGGCAACCGCCATACGGCGCTGCGCTGGGCGGCGTTCCTGCGAAACGCGGGTTATCGAGTCAACGTGGCGGTCGAATGGTCCGGCGATGCGTGCGATGCGATGCTCGCACTGCACGCGCGACGCAGCCACCCCTCCATCAAGAAATTCCCGAAAGACAAGCCGCTCGTGCTGGCTCTCACTGGCACCGACGTCTATCGCGACATCCACGAATCGGCGGATGCGCGCGAATCTCTCGAGCTCGCCGACCGACTGATCGTGCTGCAACCCAAGGCGGCCGAACAACTCCCCGCGCGCTTGCGCACGAAAGCACGGGTCGTGGTGCAAAGCTCACCCACCCGGCTGCGCCAGCGAGCGGTGCGGGCCAGTTTCCGTGTGTGCGTGATCGGTCATCTGCGCGCGGAGAAGGACCCGCTTCGCATGCTGCTCGCACTTGCTCACATACCTGGACACCTGCCGCTCGAAGTTATTCAGCTCGGCGGGGCGCTCGATCCCGCCCTTGCTCCGAAGACCGAAGATCGGCGTTACCGCTGGCTCGGCAGCGTGCCGCACGCGCGCGCCCTGACGTGGCTTGCTTCGAGTCACGTCATGGTGATTAGCTCGCGCATGGAAGGCGGGGCCAACGTAATCTGCGAGGCGCTGCGGATTGGCGTCCCGGTGCTTGCTTCGCACATCTCGGGCAACATCGGCCTCCTCGGTGCGGGCTATGCGGGTTATTTTCCCTTGGAAGACGAGCGCACCCTCGCCGGCCTCGTCACCCGCGCCGCTACGGACCCGCGGTACTACAGGAAGCTCAAGGCTCAGATCGCGCCCTTGCGCAAGAACGTCGCGCCGCAGGCGGAGGCGCACGCTCTGCTCGCCGTCATGCGAGACGCGACAGCCAGGCGCGGCTGACCTCCGCGATCTCCTTGTAATCGCGTGCGCGGAACGAATGCCCCGCGCCTTCCAGCCAGTGCATCTGCCACGACAGATTCTCGAGCGCCTTTTCCATCAGGTCGCGCCGGCATAGCGCATCGCGCGTGCCGTTGAAGCAAAGCACCGGCACGCGGATCTGTGCGAGGTGGGCGTCGCGCAACTTTTCCGGCTTTCCCGCGGGATGCAAGGGATAAGCGAGGAGCAGCAGCGCGTCGCAGTGAAAGCCGTCGGCCGCGAGCATCGACGCCGCCCGTCCACCCATCGATCGGCCGCCGATGATCAGCTTGCGCTCGTCCCGCACGCGTGCCACGGTTGCTGCGATCGATGCCTTCAGTACCGGCATCGGGTCGGGCAGCTTCGAGTCCCGGTCGCGGTACGGGAAGTTAAAGCGTATGACCTCGAACCCGGCGTCGCCCAGCGCCTGCGCTAGCGCCGCCATGCCGCGGTCGTCCTTGTGCCCGCCTGCGCCGTGCGCACAAACGAAGACCGCCCGAGAGTCCACTACTACTTCTTTCCTCGAACCTTTCGCTTGGACGTTGCGGCGTGTGGCCGGGCGTGGCGCGGCTCATAGACCGCCAGCTTCCCGCCAGCGGGCAATTGAATCTGCGTCAGCAACCCCCAGCCCTGGTCCGCCACCGGGCTGCACGAGACGTTGTGTTTCTTCATCTCGGCGACAAAAGCCTGCACGTCTTCGCACATCAGGAAGAGCTCGTACCCGCTATTTTTGTCGGCCTGGTGCACCGACATCTCCGAGGGCGGCAGGCCGAATATGAGGTATCCGCCGTCGTCCACGTGTGGCAGCTTCAGAACCTCACGCAGGAATGCGTGATCCGCCTTAGGGTTGGTACTGGTGACGATTATGTGCGCGCCGATAATCATCGCTTACCTTTCAAGCAAAAGCGCCATGGACAGGAGGGTCTCGTACTTGCCGTCGATGCAGATCGCGTTGCGCTGGATGCCTTCGCGAACGAATCCGAATCGCTCGTACAGAGCCACTACCCGTTCGTTGTTCTCCCGAACACCGAGCTCGATCCGGGTCAGGCCGACAGCGCGGGCGCATTCCAGGGTCGCCCGCAGCAGCGCCGTGCCGATTCCGCGCCCGCGAAAGGCGGCGACCACGCCGAGTCCCAGTACCGCTGCATGGGCTCGGGTCGAGGGCCAATGCGGCAAGGCGTCGCACCACCCGACCAGCTGGTCTGCAACCAGTGCCACGTAATGGGGATGCCCCTGGCGGATGTTCTGCGCCACAAACTTCCGGCACTCATCGGGCGGCGGCGCCTCGAGCAACGCGAGGTAGCGGCGCTCGCGCGCCACGCTCTCCAGCGCGGCCCAGAAGCCGTCGATATGCTGTTCAGCGATCGGAACGACGCTGAAGTTCATGGCGCCCCAGGGCACGTCGCTGGCTATGATGGGTGGCAGATGATATCTCCTCCGATAGAGCCAATGTTGGCCAAGCTTGCCGACGAGCTGCCGCCCGCGAGAGGTTATCTCTACGAGCCGAAGTGGGACGGGTTTCGTGCCATCGTCTTCCGCAGCGCGGATGACGTTTATATCCAGAGCCGGGACTCGCGTCCGCTGGACCGTTACTTCCCGGAGCTGCACGATGCGCTGCTTGAGCGGCTGCCGAAGAATTGCGTGGTCGACGGCGAAATCGTAATTGCGGCGGGCAAGGGGCTCGATTTCGACGCGCTTCAGCTCAGGCTGCATCCAGCCGAGTCACGGGTCGCGAAGCTGGCGAAGGAGACGCCCTCCTGCTTCATTGTGTTCGATCTCCTTTTCTGGTGCAAAGACTTGCGTGCCGTCCCGCAGGCTGAGAGGCGCGCTCTGCTGGAAGAAGTGCTAGGGAAGGTAAAGCCGCCGGTGTACATCACACCGCTGACGCGCGATCGCGCGGTTGCAGTGGACTGGCTCAAGCGCTTCGAAGGTGCGGGCCTCGACGGGGTGATCGCAAAGCCGGACTCCCTGCCCTATCTGCCAGGGAAGCGGGCGATGGTCAAGGTGAAACATGCCCGCACTGCGGACTGCGTAGTTGCAGGCTTCCGCTGGTACAAGGGCGGGAAGGACGCGGTGGGGTCACTTCTGCTCGGCTTGTATGACGCTAACCACACGCTCCAGCACGTCGGCGTGGCCTCGTCATTCAGCATGGAGATGCGCAAGCAACTGGTGAAAGAGCTCGCGCCGCTGCGGAAGAATGCGATAGACGACCATCCCTGGCGGGAATGGGCCGGCGCCGCGGCCGAATCGAGTCGGATGCCCGGTGCACAAAGCCGCTGGAGCGCGGGGAAGGACCTGTCGTGGGAGCCGCTGCGTGTAGAGCGCGTGTGCGAGGTGAAGTACGACCACATGCAAGGCGACCGCTTCCGCCACGCGGGGCTCTTCCTACGCTGGCGCCCGGACAAGCCGCCGCGTGAGTGCCGCTACGAGCAGCTCGAGGTCACGAAGCCCTACGATCTGGAGAAGATCTTCTCGTCCGGGTCGAGCGGCTCCTGAGCCGGCCGCAGCGCGTCGGGCACGTGCTGTAGGTTGATCCTGATGCGCGTCCAGGTGCTGTAGCGGCCGCGCATCGCGTCGACCAGCACATCGGCGGGCTGCAGGTGCGCCGCGGCTTCGGGATGACGCCTTTTCCAGCGTTCCAGGCCAGCCAGCGCATCTTCCTGTCTTCGGGCTCGGGCGATCTGCAAAAGAGGAATCTTCCTTTTCGAAGGCTGGACGCGAGGCGGCTCGAAAGCCTGCTTCCTGTAATGCGGCGGCCACGGCGCATCGCCAAGGCCCTGCGTCTCGAATAGCTCGAGCAGCGGTTCAATGGAACCGGGCTGCTCGTCGATCCCGGCATGCCTGTCTCCGATCTCCCTGAATCGCCTCGACATGCTCGCGAGGGTGAAATCGGCCGGATCGCAGTCATTCACCTCGTCCCATGAAAGCGGGGCGGAAACCGTCGCGTTCGGCGTCGGACGGACCGAGTATGCAGCCGCGACGGTGCGGTCTTTCGCGTTCTGGTTGTAGTCGACGAACACGCCGTGACGCTCTTCTTTCCACCACTTGCTCGTCGCCAGCTTGGGAGCGCGGCGCTCGACTTCGCGCGCGAGGGCAAGCGCCGCCCGGCGCACTTCGTCGAACGTCCAGCGCGGGTGGATGCGCACATAGACGTGCAAGCCACGCTTGCCGGACGTCTTAGGCCAGCCGACCAGCTTCAGCTCTTCCAAGACCGAAGCGACAACGAAACCCACTTTGCGAACCTGGTTCCACTTCACCCCGGGGACGGGATCGAGATCGACGCGCAGCTCGTCAGGATGCTCCAGATCCTCGGCTCGCACCGGGTGCGGGTGCAGCTCCAGGCAGGCGAGGTTCGCGAGCCAGGCGAGCGCCGCGGCATCGCGAGGGACCATCTCCTCGGCCGCGCGCCCGGAAGGAAAGCGCAGCTCGACCGTCTCGATCCAGGATGGGCGGCTCTTGGGCGCCCGCTTCTGGTAGAAGAACTCGCCGTCGATGCCATCGGGATAGCGCACCAGCATGTTAGGACGGCCGCCGGCGGCGCGCAGTGCGCCGTCGGCCACGGCGAGGTAGTAGCGCACGAGATCGAGCTTGGTGTGCTTCGGCTTCGGAAAAAGGATCTTTCCGGGGTTGGAGATCTCCACTTCCCGCCCGGCGACGACCAGCGCTTCCTTGGTTACTTTGCCCGTAGTTGAGCGCGCGTGTCGCGCAAAAGCGCCCGGACGAGGTCGACGTGCGGTGCGGCCTCGCGCGAGGCGAACACATCCGCGTACTCGCGCTTCAGCCGTTTGGCGCGGAAATCGAAGTCGGCGAGCTGCTTCGCGATGCTGGCGAGCTTCACCGCCTCGCAATACAGCCTATAGCCGCGGGTGCGCAGCGACTCGGTCATGCTGAACAGGTTTCCCTGAAAGAACACGCCGACCGCGCGGAAGCTCCTGCGGTGGATCTCGCACGGGCCGAGCCGCCCGACCGCCTCGAGATGCTCGGCGGTGGCGTAGCCCTTGTGCTGGTCGAAGCCGTACTGCGGGAAGCGGTCGTGCAGCGCGCACATCTCCGCGTCGCGCGCCGTCTTGGCGAGGATCGAGGCGGCCGAAATCGGCTTGTGCGTGGCGTCGCCATCCACGATCGCCCGCGCCTGGCATGGCAGGTCGGGGCACATGTTTCCATCCACCCACACTTCATCGGGCTTTGTCGTCAGGGCATCGACCGCGCGTCGCATCGCAAGCAATGAAGCGCGCAGGATATTGATGCGGTCGATCTCCTCCACGCTCGCGTACGCCACCGCCCAGGCGATGGCACGCTCCCTGATGCGCTCGGCCAGCACCTCGCGGCGTTCCGGCGTGAGCGTCTTCGAGTCGGCAAGGCCGTTCACGCGCCGCGCGGGATCGAGGATCACCGCGGCCGCGTAGACTGGGCCGGCGATCGGCCCGCGGCCGGCTTCGTCCACGCCGCAGACCCGGGTCATTTCTTCAAGACCTCGAAAATCGCGTCGGCCGCCTTCTCCGCAGCTTTCTGCCGCAGCAGGTGGTGGAATTCGCGGAAGCGGTCGATCTGGCGGCGCTGGGCGTCGGTGTCCCGCAGCAGCTTGAGCAGCGCGCCTGCGAGCGCCGCGGGGTTCGCCTCGTTTTGCAGGAGCTCCGGCACCAGCTTTTCTCCGGCGAGCACGTTCGGCAGGCCGACGTAAGGGAGGTAGAACATCCGGCGCATCAGCGCCCATGTTATCGGAGACTGCCGGTAGGTGATCACCATCGGCGTCTTGAACAGAGCCGTCTCGAGGGTGGCGGTTCCGCTCGCGACCAGCGCGAGGTCGGCCGCGGCGAGCGCCTCGTGCGAATGGCCGAAGAGCAGCGTGAGCGGCAAGTCGGCGTGCGGGTGCTCGTGCACCGCGCGCTCGAACATATCCCGCGTGTCGCGCGTCACGGTGGGACAGACGAAATGCACGTCGGCGACTTCCTGCCGGAAGCGGTGCGCGGCGAGCACGAACGAATGCGCCATGTACTGCAGCTCGGAGCGCCGGCTGCCGGGGAGCAGCGCCACGATCAGCTTCCCGGCCGGCAGGCGCAGCGCCGCTCGCGCCTCGAGCTTGTCCGGCTCGAGCGGGATCAGGTCAGCGAGCGGATGGCCGACATAACTTACCGGCACGCCCGCCTTCTCGTACAGAGGGGCTTCGAACGGGAACATGACCAGGATGCGGCTCACCGAGCGGGCGATGCGGTGCACTCGCCAGCCGCGCCACGCCCATATCTGCGGGCTGACGTAATGAATCGCCGGGATGCCGGCGTCCTTGAGCCTGCGCTCGATACCGAGGTTGAACTCAGACGCGTCGACGCCGATGTAGACATCCGGGCGCTCGGCGAGCAGCGCCTGGGTGAGCCGCCGCCGTATCGCCATGATCTCTCCGTAGTGCTTGACTACCTCGGCATAGCCGCGCACCGAGAGCTTGTCCATCGGGTAGTGCGAGTCGAACCCCTGGGATTGCATGCGCGGCCCGCCGATGCCCGCAAACAGTATCGGGCTGCGCCGCGCCTTGAGTGCCGCGATGAGCGGCGCGGCGAGCTGGTCGCCCGATGCCTCGCCGGCCACCATGGCGACGCGCAGGAGCTCGGTCACTAGCGAATGATTCCTCGCTTGCTTCGAGCGATGAAATCGAGGATCTGCTGCACCTCTGGGCACGCCACGACCTGGCCTTTCAGCTCCTCAAGCGCTTCCTCAAGGCCGAGGCCTTTCCGGTAGAGGGTCTTGTAAGCGCGCTTGAGGCCTGCGATCGTGTCTGCTGAGAAGCCGCGGCGCTTAAGCCCTTCCTTGTTGATGCCGAAAGGCTTCGCCATGTTGCCGGCGGCGCTCACGAACGGCGGCAGGTCCTGCGGCAGGTAGGTACCCATGCCGGTGAAGGCGTGGGCGCCAATGTGGACGAACTGGTGCACCAGGGTCGTCGCGCCGAAGATCGCCCAGTCGCCCACCGTGACGTGGCCGGCGAGCTGGCACGAGTTTGCGAAGATGGTCTTGTTGCCGATCTGGCAATCGTGCGCGAAGTGCACGTAGGCCATCACCCAGTTTTCGTTGCCGACGCGCGTGACCCCGACATCGAGCGCCGTGCCGCGGTTGATGGTCACGTACTCGCGGATCGTGTTGTCGTCGCCGATCTCCACCCGGGTCGGCTCGCCAGCGTACTTCTTATCCTGCGGCGGCGCGCCGATCGAGCAGAAGTGCCAGATGTGGTTGCGGCGCCCGATCCGCGTATGGCCGTCAAGCATCACGTGGGCTCCGATCCAGCTTTCCTCGCCCACCTTCACGTGCTCGCCGATCACGGAATAGGGCCCGATCTCGACGTCGGTGGCGAGCTCCGCTGCGCGATGCACGACCGCGGTGGGATGAATCATCGTTGATCGACCGGGCGAACGGAGCAAAGGATCGTCGCTTCGGCGGCCGTGACGCCGTCCACGCGCGCGACGCAGGTGAACTTGCCAATGCCACGCAGCGCGCGCTCCATCGTCACTTCGAGCTCGAGCTGGTCGCCCGGCACCACGGGCTTCTTGAAACGCGCGTTGTCGATGCCGACGTAGTAATACACCAGACGCTCGTTCTGCTGGACCGCGCCGTCGGCGCTGAACACGAGCACTCCCGCCGCCTGCGCCATCGCCTCGAGGATCAGCACGCCGGGCATGATCGGCCGGCCCGGGAAGTGTCCCTGGAAGTACGGCTCGTTCGCCGAAACGTTCTTCATCGCCACGATGCGCTTGCCTGGCTCGAGCGCCTTCACCCGGTCGATCATCAGCATGGGGTAGCGCTGCGGCAGGTGCTTGAGGATTTCTTGGATGTCCATCTCAGCCATTCTTGTTCCCCTTGCCTTTCGGCTTGCCGAGCCGGCGCAGTTGCGCGGCATTGCGTTTCCACGCCGCATGCTCGTCGAATGGATAGAAACCCGTGTAGGTGCCGGCTTTGAGCAGCGAGCGCGAGATAAGCGTGCCGGCGGACACGTGCACGTGGTCCACTATCGTGATGTGGCCGTGGATCATGGCCGCGCCGCCGATGGTGCAGTGCTTGCCGATGCGGGCGCTGCCGGCGATGCCGACGCAGCCGGCGACCGCGCTGTGCGCGCCAATGCGCACGTTGTGGCCGACCTGGACCTGGTTGTCGAGCTTCACGCCCTCCTCGATCACGGTATCGTCGAGTGTCCCGCGGTCGACTGTGGTGTTGGCGCCGATCTCGACGTCGTCGCCGATGCGCACGCCGCCGATCTGGGGGATCTTGATCCAGCGCCCCTCGTCGCGTGCCATACCGAAGCCGTCCGCTCCGATCACCACTCCCGCGTGAATGACCACCCGCCTGCCGAGCGTGCACTTCGGATAGAGCACCACGCGTGGATACAGGCAGCTG
The DNA here is from genome assembly GCA_035762345.1 of Burkholderiales bacterium. GTDB lineage: Bacteria > Pseudomonadota > Gammaproteobacteria > Burkholderiales > SG8-39 > SCGC-AG-212-J23. Next base: position 10,640 of record DASTPE010000075.1, on the reverse strand, counting down.
TCCTCCCCGATGACCACTTCGTCGCCGATCACGCATCCGGCGCCCACCGAAACGCCTTTTCCGAGCTTCGCGCTCGAGGCGACCACTGCCGAGGGGTGCACGCCGGGCGCCTGCACCGCGACGGGATTGAAAAGCTGCGATACGCGCGCGAAGTAAGCGTAGGGATTGTCGGCAACGATGCGCGGGAGCTTGGTCAGGCCCTCGTTCTCGGGTGCGAGGATGACGGCGGTGGCGTGCGTCTGCGCAAGCCGCTCCAGGAATTTCCTGGAATTCAGGAACGCAATTTGTCCTACGCCCGCATGCTCCAGCGAGCCGACCTGGCAGATCAGGGTTTGCGGGTCCCCGGCGACGCGGCCGCCGAGTCGAGAAGCGATCTGCCCGAGCGTCAACGGCCCCGGCATGCGGTCATTTGGCGGGCGGCTTGCCTTCCAGAGCCTTAATCACCTTGTCGGTGATGTCGATGCGCGGGCTGACGTAGGCCGGCATCTCCTGGAAGATGATGTCGAACTTCTCCTGCTCCGCGATTTGCCGGATTACCCGGTTCGCCTGCTCCACGACCTGCGCGAGCTCTTCGTTTCGGCGTTGGTTCAAATCCTCGCGGAACTCGCGCTGCTTTCTCTGGAAGTCGCGATTGAGCTCGCCGAACTCCCGCTCCTTGGTGCGGCGCTGGCTCTCGGTCATCGTCATGGCGTCCTTGTCGAGCTCCGCCTGCATGCGCTTCAGCTCGGCGGCAATTCCGGCGAGCTCGCGGTCGCGCTTTTGGAACTCCGCCTCGATCTTCTTCTGTGCCCGCATTGCAGGGGCCGAATCGCGCAGGATGCGCTCCGTATGCACGAAGCCGAACTTGCCGCTCGTAGACGGTGGAGCGCCGGCAGTCTGCGCGGCCGCCGGTGCCGCCAGCGTCGCGAGGAGCACCGCGAGGACGATGTTCTTCATCAGAACCCTGTTCCGAATGTGAATTGTAACTGCTGCTTCCGGTCCGCGTCTTTTGCGTTCAGCGGGTGCGCCCAAGACAGGCGCAGCGGTCCCATCGGCGAAGACCAGAACAGCGCGATTCCCATCGAATAACGCAGCTCGCTAAGCTCCATCTTGTCTACGTACACCTGCCCGCCGTCGACGAAACCGGCGAGGCGCAGCGAACGGTCCTGCTCGGCGCCAGGCATCGGGAAAAGGACCTCCGCGGTGCCGGTGAGCTTACGGTTGCCGCCAGTCGCATTGCCGAGCTCGTCGAGGGGGCCCAATGAGAAGGGGCGGTAGCCGCGCACCGAGCCGGGGCCGCCGGCGAAATAGTTTTTGAAGAACGGCAGCGGCTTGTCGTTGTAGCCGCCGCCGTAGCCGAGATCGGCGCGCAAGTGCAGGGTGAGCGTGCGCGACAGCGGCGTATACCGAGAATGCTGGTAGCCGAGCCGGTAGTACTGCAAGTCGCCGCCCGCGAGCTCGATCGAAGCGCGCTGAAGACTGCCCGCGGTGGTGAGAATCACGCTATCGCGCGCATCACGCGTCCAGCCGGCTGTACCCGACAGGTAGGTGTACTGCGTGCCGAACTCGCGCACGAAGTTGATGTACGAGAGCGGACTGTTCGAGAAGATCTGCAGATCCACGGACTCGATGTTGGCGCCGAAGTCTATCGATACCTGCTCGGCAACCGGGTAGCCGAATTTGATGCCGCCGCCGATTGAGTCGGTCTTGTACGGACCCACCGCGAGGTCGGAGGCGTCGGTGACGCGCCGATAGACGTCGAAGCCACGGCTCACGCCGTCGACGGTGTAGTACGGGTCCATATAGGAGAGCGAGTAGACTTGGTTTACGCTGCCGCTGTTGATGTTGGCCGACAGATACTTTCCGGTGCCGAAGGCGTTCGCTTGCGTGACGGAGGCCGACAGCGCGATGCGTTCCACGCTGGAGAAGCCCACGCCGAGAAGCAGCGATCCGGTCGCCTTCTCCTTCACCGTGTAGACCACGTCCACCTGGTCCGGGTTGCCCTCGACCGGGAGCGTCTCGACGGTGACCTCGCTGAAAAAGTTGGTCCGGTCGATGCGCCGTCGCGACAGCTGGATCTTGGACGCATCGTAATAGGCACCCTCGAGCTGGCGCATTTCGCGGCGGATCACTTCGTCGCGCGTCTTGCTGTTGCCGGCGATGTCGACGCGCCGTACGTAGACGCGGCGTCCGGGGTCGACCACGATGCTGAAGGCGACGGTGCGCTTGGCCTTGTCGACGTTCGGAATCGCATTGGCGTTGGCGAAGGCGTAACCCTCGTTGCCCAGGCGCTCGGAGATCGCCTTGGTGCTCGCGGCGAGCTTCTCGCGCGAGAACACATCGCCGGGCTTAAGCTGGATCAGTTTCTCCAGCTCTTCGCGTGGCAGGAGCAGCTGGCCGGCGAGGCTCAGCTCCGACACGGTGTAGGTTTCGCCCTCGACGATGTTGACGGTGATGTAGATGTCGCGCCGGTCGGGCGTGATCTGGACTTGCGTCGATTCCAGGCTGAAGTCGAGGTAGCCGCGGTTGAGGTAAAAGGAGCGCAGCGTCTCGAGATCGGCACTCAGCCGCTCGCGTGAATAGCGGTCGTGCTGGGTGTACCAGGTGAGCCAGCCGGGGGTGCGGAGCACGAACAGGCCGAGCAACTCGCGCTCGGGAAAGGCCTGCGCGCCGACGATGTTGATGCCGCGGATCTTTGCCACCGGGCCTTCGGTCACCGCGATGTTGATGCCGACGCGGTTACGCTCGAGCGGCGTCACCGTGGTCTGCACTTGCGCGGCGTACATGCCGCGCGACAGGTACTGGCGCTTGAGCTCCTGCTCTGCGGCGTCAAGCACGGAGCGGTCGAAGATGCGGCCCTCCGCCATGCCGAGCTCGCGCAGCACCTTGCGCACGTTATCGGGCTCGAACTCCTTCATGCCGGAAAAGTCGATCTGCGCGATCGCCGGGCGCTCCTGCACGAACACCACCAGGACGCCGTTTTCCGTCTCGAGCCGCACGTCCTGGAAGAAACCGGTGGCGTAGAGCGCGCGCAGCGCGGCACGCGCCTTTTCGGTATTCATGGTCTCGCCCACCTTGACCGGCAGGTAGCTGAAGACGGTGCCCGGCTCCGTGCGCTGCAGCCCTTCGACGCGGATATCCTTGACGACAAAGGGCTGGAACTCCTGGCCTGCGGCGCCGGCAGACGCCACGGCCAGGCAAAAGGCGACCACCGCGGCGATCACGCCGGTGTTGCGCAGCATCTAGCCGGTCAGGAGGCGATTCAGGTCGTTGTAGAAGGCAAAGGCCATCATGACAAGCAACAGCGCAAGGCCCACACGCTGCCCGAGCTCCATGGCGCGCTCGGACACCGGCTTCCCCTTCACGATTTCAATCGCGTAGTACATGAGGTGCCCGCCGTCGAGCAGCGGAATCGGCAGCAGGTTCAGTACCCCCAGGCTGATGCTGATCAGGGCGAGGAACGTGAGATAGGAGACCCAACCCATGGCGGCCGACTGGCCGGCGAAGTCGGCAATCGTCACCGGGCCGGAAAGGTGCTTCCACGACACCTCGCCGAGCAGCATCTTGCCGAGCATCTTGAGGCTAAACACCGCGATGTCGCCGGTCTTCAGCAGCGCCTTCCACAAGCTCTCGGCGACGCCGTGCTGCACGCGAATCAGCATCCGGTCGGCGTGCGACGCGGGCAACTGCGGGGCCGCCCCGATGCGGCCAATGCGCCGCTCGCCCGCCGCCACCGAGGCCGGCACGACTTCGACCGTCTGCCGCGCGCCATCGCGCTCGATCGTCAGGGCAAGCGGCAGCTCGGGTTTGGCCTGCACCGCTGCCACGAGCGCTTCCCAGGAGTCCACCGGCCTCCCATCCGCCAGGACCACCCGGTCACCAGGCGCGAGGCCGGCGCGCTCCGCCGCGCCGCCGCGCACGACCTGGCCGATCACGGGATCGAGCGGCGGACGGTACAGCCGCAAGCCGATGCGTTCGAGCGCGTCGGATTCCACATCGTCGGCTGGAAACGAGCGCAGGTCGAGCAATACCTCGCGCAGATGATCCTTCTCGTTGACGACTTCCAAGCGCAACGGGGCCCGCTGCAGCGCAGATTGCAGAACCCGCCAGCGCAGCTCCTGCCAGGTAGTGATTGCATCGCCATCGACCGCGCGCACCGTGTCGCCGGAACGCAGCCCGGCCGCGGCCGCGGCCGAGCCGGCGGGCGGCGGACCAAGTACCGGACGCGCCTCCGGCAGGCCGTACATGAAAAGCCCGGCGTAGGCCCCGATCGCAAACAGGAAATTGGCGAGCGGCCCGGCGACCACGATGCCGAAGCGGCGCCATACGCTTTGACGGTTGAACGCGCGGTGCGCCTCGCCCGCTTCGACCGGTCCTTCGCGCTCATCGAGCATCTTGACGTAGCCGCCGAACGGGATGGCGGCGATGACCCACTCGGTGCGATCGCGGCCGCGGCGCCAGCTCAGGAGCGGACGGCCGAAGCCGACCGAGAAGCGCAACACCTTCACGCCGCACCAGCGCGCCACGATGTAGTGGCCGTACTCGTGCACGACGATCAGAAGGCCGAGCGCGATAATGAAAGCGACTATGGTGTGGAGCAGTGTCATCGGGCCAAGGTCAGGCAGCGCGCGCCGGGATCCGCATGCGCGCGAGCTCTCTCGCGCGTGCGTCGGCTTCCATCACCTGGGCGAGCTCCTCCGCCGGCCCCGCGGGAAACGCTGCGAGCGTATCGGCGATGACCCCGGCGATGCCGGTGAACGCGAGCCGTCCGGCAAGGAAAGCTTCCACCGCGATCTCGTTGGCGGCGTTGAGCACCGCTGGCGCCACGCCGCCGGCGCGCAGGGCGGAATAGGCGAGCGCAAGGCATGGAAAGCGTGCGGCATCCGGTTTTTCAAAAGATAAATTCCGAATGGAAGCGAGATCGAGCGACCGGGCCCCCGACTCCACGCGCTCGGGATAGGCAAGCGCGCACGCGATCGGCACGCGCATGTCAGGCGTGGAAAGCTGCGCAATCACCGAACCGTCGACGTACTCGACCAGCGAATGCACAATGCTCTGCGGGTGGATGAGCACCTCGATGCGCTCGGGCGGGAGGTCGAAAAGCCAGCGCGCCTCGATGACCTCCAGGCCCTTGTTCATCATGGTTGCGGAGTCCACCGAGATCTTGCGGCCCATGGTCCAGTTCGGATGCGCGCACGCCTGCTCCGGCGTCACGCCCGCGAGACTCTCCGGCGTGGCGGCGCGGAACGGGCCGCCCGAAGCGGTAAGCACGATCTTCCGGACGAATTTCTTTTCCGAGAAGCACTGAAATACGGCGTTATGCTCGCTATCCACCGGCACGAGCTGCGCGCCCGACTGGCGGGCCGAGCGCAGGACGAGCGGCCCAGCCATCACAAGCGCCTCCTTGTTGGCAAGCAGCACGCGCTTGCCGGCGTGCACTGCGGCCAGCGTCGATGCGAGCCCCGCGGCCCCCACGATGCCGGCCATCACCGTATCGACTTCGGGATGCAGCGCCACCGTTTCGAGCGCCTGGGCGCCGAACAAGAGCTCGGTGCCGAATGCGCCAAAAGTGCGGCGAAGGCTGCGATCTTCCCGGACTCCCGACAGCGCGGCAAAGCGCGGCCGGTGCCGCGCGCACAGCTCGGCGAGCTGCGCGGTGGAGCCGTTCGCGGTGAGCGCGAATGCGCGGTAGCGCTCGGGATGGCGCGCCGCCACGTCGAGCGTGCTCGCACCGATCGATCCGGTAGCGCCGAAGATGGCGAGATTCACGGCGTGCTCTTCAGGAAAGGAACCACCAGCGCCGCTACGGGAAGAATCGCAGTCGCGCTGTCGATGCGATCGAGCACGCCGCCGTGCCCGGGCAGCAGCGCTCCGCTGTCCTTGACCCCGGCCTGCCGCTTGGCGGCAGACTCGAACAGGTCGCCGACGATACTTACCGTTACAAGCAGCGCTGCCGCGCCGACAAAAGCCGCCATCCGGGTCGCCTGGGCCCCTGCGAGAATGAACGAAAGAATCATAGCGTAGGCGGCAGCCCCGATGAGCCCGCCGGCTGCGCCTTCCCAGGTCTTGCCTGGACTGATCGCCGGGGCGAGCTTGCGCCGGCCCCAGCGCGTGCCGGCGAAATACGCTCCCGTATCCGCGATCCATGCAACCGCGAGCACGAGGAACGCTTCGCCGGGTGCGAGCACCACCATCGCGAGCGCGGCCGGCACCAGCACGACGAACCCGGCGGCCGCCAGCGCTGGCCGGTGTTCCGGCCCTACCCGAGACCAGAGCCACGCCGGCGCGGCAAAAAGCCAGAACGCCGTGGCGAGAACGAACACCGCCTGCGACACATCGAGCGAGAAAGCGAGGAACAAGGCGAGCACTACTGCGCCGGCATAGAGCGGGGCGTTGACGCCGCACAGGCGGGCCCATTCGAGCGCTCCGGCGCCGGCCACGAGCGCCATTAGCGCCATGATGCCGGCGCGCGGCAGCAGGAAAAGCGCCGCGACCAGTGCGGCGAGCAGCACGGCGGCGGTGCCGGCCCGCCTCAGGAAGTCACGCAACGTCGGCGCGCTTCGATTGCTGAACCTGATCGCTGGTGCGCCCGAAGCGCCGCTCGCGCCTGCGGTAGGAGGCGATCGCCTCGTCGAGCGCCGCCGCGTCGAAGTCGGGCCACAGCAGGTCGGTGAAGTACAGCTCGGTGTAGGCGAGCTGCCACAGCAGGAAGTTGCTGATGCGTTGCTCTCCCCCAGTGCGGATGAAGAGGTCCGGCTCGGGCGCATAGCTCATCGCGAGGTACGGCATGATGAGCTCTTCGTCCACGCGCTCCAGCGGAGAGGGGCTCTCCTTCAGCAGCCGGGTCATCGCTTGCAGGATGTCCCACCGGCCGCCGTAGTTGGCGGCGATGGTGAGGGTGAGGCGCCGGTTTTGCGCGGTCAGCTTGTCGGCGCGCTCGATCAGCTCTCTGATCTTCGGATCGAAGCGCCGTATATCCCCGATCACTTTGACGCGCACGCCGTTCGCGTGGAGCTGCTCGACTTCGTTCTCCAGCGCGCTCTTGAAGAGCTTCATGAGGAGCGCCACCTCCTCGGCGGGGCGGCGCCAGTTCTCCGAGCTGAAAGCGAACAGCGTCAGGTAATCGATGCCGCGCTCGGCGCAGGCGCGCACCGTGGCGCGCACCGCGTCGGCGCCGCGCCGATGTCCGGCGATGCGCGGCAGGCGCCGGCGCTGCGCCCAGCGCCCGTTGCCGTCCATGATGATGGCGACGTGGCGCGGCAGCTCGGCTGCGTTGGGAATTTCGCGGGTGGAGCTCGGCTCCCGGGTCGATGGCGTCATACCGCGAGCAGCTCCTTCTCCTTGTCCTGCAGCAGCCGGTCGATCGCGGCGACATGCCGGTCGGTCATCTTCTGCATCTCGTCGAGCGCGCGCCGCTCGTCGTTCTCCGAGACCTCGTGCTTCTTGAGCGCTTCCTTCAGCTGGTGGATGGCGTCGCGGCGCAGGTTACGGACCGCCACGCGCGCGTTCTCCGCCTCGTGCTTGACCACCTTGATCAGCTCCTTGCGCCGCTCTTCGGTGAGGGGCGGCATCGGCACGCGCACGGTTTCGCCGCTCGACGCGGGGTTCAAGCCGAGGTCGGAGTCGCGGATCGCTTTCTCTATCGCGTGCGCCATTTTCTTCTCGAACGGGGTGACGCCGATGGTGCGCGCGTCGATCAGCACCACCTTGGCGACCTGGTTTAGCGGCGTCTGCGTGCCGTAGTAGTCGACCGTGATGTGATCGAGCAGCCCTGTGTGCGCGCGTCCGGTGCGCACTTTCGCCAGGTCGGCCTTGAACGCCTGGACGCTCTTGTCCATCCTCTGCTCCGTCGTCTTCTTGAGCTCTGCAATCACCATCGCGACCTCCCCGCCATCATACGTGAACCAGCGTGCCCTCGTCCTCGCCAAGGACCACGCGGCGCAGCGCGCCCGGCTTGAAGATGCTGAATACCGCGATCGGCAGCTTCTGGTCGCGGCACAACGTGAGCGCTGTGGCATCCATCACGCGCAGGTTGCGCGCGATCGCCTCGTCGAAGGTTATCCTTGCGTAACGCTCGGCGCGAGGATCGCGCTTCGGATCGGCGGTATACACGCCGTCGACTTTCGTTCCCTTGAGGACGATTTCGGCGCCCATCTCGCTGCCGCGCAGGGCCGCGGCGGTATCCGTGGTGAAGAACGGGTTCCCGGTCCCCGCTGCGAAGATCACTACCTTCCCTTCCTCGAGGTAGCGGATCGCCTTGCCCCGGATATAGGGCTCCACCACCTGCTCGATGTTGAGCGCCGACTGCACGCGGCTCGCGATGCCGGCCTGGCGCATCGCATCCGAGAGTGCGAGCGCGTTCATCACCGTGGCGAGCATTCCCATGTAATCGGCGGTCGCCCGGTCCATACCTGCCGCGCCCGGCGCGATGCCGCGAAAGATGTTGCCGCCGCCGATCACCACGCCGAGCTCCACGCCGAGGCGCGACACCTGCGCCACCTCGCCCACGATCATCTCGATCGTCTGCCGGTTGATGCCGAACGGGTCCTCCCCCATCAGCGCTTCCCCCGACAGCTTGAGCAGAACGCGTTTGTATTTGGGAGTCAATGCACTTGTTGAGGCTTTTCGATGCCCTCGCCAACCACGAGGAAGGCATAGCCGTGCACCTTCGCCTTCTTCGCTGCGAGCATCTTCTGCACCGTCTGCTTGTCGTCCTTGACGAACGGCTGCCCGAGCAGGGTCTTCTCGTTGAGGAACTTGTTGACCGCGCCTTCGGCCATCTTGGCCGCGATTTCGGCGGGCTTGCCGGATTCCTTCGCGCGCGCCTCCTGGATCCTGCGCTCCTCGAGCACGATGTCCTGGGGAACGTCCGCCTTGGTCATGAACGCCGGCTTGGCGAAGGCGACATGCATGGCCACATCCTTGCCTGCTTCTTCGGGGCCTTCGTAGTCGACAAGCACGCCGATCTTGCTGCCCGCATGGACGTAAAGCGCGAGCTTGCCCTTGGCGTGCACGCGCTTGAAGCGCCGGATCGTGATGTTCTCGCCGATCTTCTGCACCAGCTTCTGGCGCCTTTCCTCCTCCGCGGCGCCCGGGTCGCGCGTCGTCACGATTTCGGCAAGCGAGTTGGCGAAGGCTATGAAGTCGTCGCTCCGGGCAACGAAGTCGGTCTCGCAATTGAGCTCGACCAACGCCCCAAGCTTTGCATCGGGTGCAACAAAGGAGCCAATCATTCCTTCGGCCGCGACGCGCCCGGCGGCCTTGCTCGCCCTCGCGCCGCTCTTGATGCGCAGCAGCTCCTCGGCCTTTTTAAGGTCGCCGCCGGTCTCGGCGAGCGCCTTCTTGCACTCCATCATCGGAAGCCCGGTGCGTTCGCGCAGCTCTTTCACCAGGCCCGCACTGATCTCAGCCATTCGCCTACGCTCCTTCGGGTTGAAAAAAAGGGGCCGAAGCCCCTTTTGCGGATATGCATGCGAACCAAGCTACTGCGAGCCCTCATCGTCTTCCACCTCGACAAACTCGTCGCGCGAGGCGGCGACCACCTCCTCCAGGGACTGGGTGCGGCCCTCGAGGACGGCGTCGGCAAACCCACGGGCATAGAGGCGGATGGCACGGCTCGAGTCGTCGTTTCCGGGGATGACGTAGCCGATTCCCTCGGGATTATGGTTGGTGTCGACCACACCGATGACCGGCACGCCCAGCTTGTTCGCCTCGGCAACCGCCCCTTTCTGGTAGCCGACGTCGATGACAAAGAGCGCATCGGGCAGCGCGCCCAGATCCTTGATTCCGCCGAGCGAGCGCTGCAGCTTGGCGAGCTCGCGCGTGAGCCCGAGCGCCTCCTTCTTGGAGATGCGCTCGAGGCTGCCGTCCTGCTGCATCGACTCCATCTCCTTGAGCCGCTTGATGGACTGCTTCACGGTCTTGAAGTTCGTCAGCATGCCGCCGAGCCAGCGGTGATCGACGAAGGGCATTTGGCAGCGGAGCGCTTCCTCGCGCACGATTTCGCGCGCCTGCCGCTTGGTGCCGACGAACAGGATCGTTCCCCGGTTCGCCGCGAGCTGGCGAGCGAACTTGAGCGCCTCCTGGTACAGCGCCAGCGTCTTTTCCAGGTTGATGATGTGGATCTTGTTGCGGTGGCCGAAGATGTACGGCGCCATCTTCGGATTCCAATACCGGGTCTGATGTCCGAAGTGGACCCCCGCTTCCAGCATTTGACGCATCGTCACCGACACTCACTTCTCCTCAGGGTTGGGTCTGCCGTGCGTCTCTGCCCGGATCATCCGGGACCCTTTTCGAGCGCGCGGGAAGATTTTGAGCGCGAAATCATAGCATAATCAGTCTGATGGCCGTAGTCTTGAAGAGCCCGGAAGAGCTGGGGCGCATGCGTGTCGCCGGCCGGCTTGCCTCCGAGGTGCTCGATTACATCACCCCGCACGTGCGACCCGGAGTGACGACCGGGAAGCTGAACGACCTGTGTCACCACTACATGGTGGAAGTGCAGGGGACCGTGCCCGCGCCGCTCAACTACGCGCCGCCGGGCTACCGGCCGTTTCCGAAGTCGATCTGCACTTCCGTGAACCATCAGGTCTGCCACGGCGTGCCGGGCGAGCGCGTGCTCAAGCCAGGCGACATCCTGAACATCGACATCACCGTCATCAAGG
>DASTPE010000074.1:0-3340 GCA_035762345.1 Burkholderiales bacterium | reverse complement strand
CACTTCGTGGGCGAATCGAGCCCCATCGAGCTACGCAGCACGTTCGATCCCGACACGCTGGCCGCGATCCGCGCCGGCATGGACGAATACGCCGTGCTCGTCTTCCGCGATCAGGTGCTCGCCGACGCCGAGCAGCTCGCGTTCGGCGAGCGGCTGGACGGCCGGCTCCACCAGGGCACCGGCAGCCGCGCCTTCACGAAGAGCCGGCTTGGTGACGAGGCGATTTCCGACATCTCGAACCTCGATCCCGAGAACGAGATCATGAAGTCCGACGATCGCCGGCGCCACTACACGCTCGGCAATCGCCTCTGGCACACCGACGCCTCGTTCGTCGATCCGTGCGGGCGCTACTCGATGCTGCACGCGCGGGTCGTGCCGCCGGTACCGGCCGACACGGAATACGCCGACATGCGCACGGCGTACGACACGCTGCCGGCGGAGATGCAGGCGCAGCTCGAGGGCTTGCGCGCCCATCACTCCGTCGCGTACTCGCGCCACCTGCTGGGCTTCGAGTTCACGGCGGACGAGCAGGAGAAGGTGAAGGGCGCGGTGCATCCGCTCGTGCGTACCATCCCGCGCTCGCGCCGCCGCTCGCTCTATCTGGCCTCGCACGCCTCGCGCGTCATCGACTGGCCCCTCGCGGAGGGGCGGCTCTTGCTCCGCGATCTCATGGAGCACGCGACGCAGCCCGAGCTCGTCTACCGCCACTCCTGGCGTGTCGGCGACCTGGTCATCTGGGACAACCGGTGCACCATGCACCGCGCCCGGCCGTTCGACGACACGAAGTACCGCCGCGAGCTGCGCCGCGTGACGACCCTCGATATCCCCGAGCCCGCGCTCGCCGCGACCGGCTCCTAGCCCGCGAGCCCCTGACCTTGAATACCGACGGCCGCTCGCTGCTCGACGCTGCGCGCAAGCTCGTGCCCCAGATCCGCGCCGCTGCCGATGAGATCCACGAGCGGCGCGAGCTGCCGCGCCCGCTCTTCGAGGCGATGGCGGATGCCGGGCTCTTCCACATGGCGGTGCCGCGCCCCGTCGGCGGCGCCGAGATCGACCTGCCGACCTACGTCCAGATCATCGAGGAGATCGGCAAGGCCGACGCCAGCACCGGCTGGTGTCTGAACCAGGGCGCGATCTTCGGCACCTACGCGGCGCGCATGCCGAGCGCGATCGCGCGCACGATCTGGGCCGACGTGCCGCGGGCGGTCGTGTCGAATACTCCGGCGGCGACCGCCAAGGCCATCGTGGTGCCGGGCGGCTATCGCGTCACCTCGCCACCCGGCGGACAGGGGTTCAGCACCGGCTGCCGGCATGCCTCGTGGGTCGCGGCGCACGCGCAGATCATCGAGAACGGCCAGGTCCGGATGGAGGGCGACATCCCCGAGGCGCGCTACCTGTTCGTGCCAGTCGGCGAGGCCGAGCTGCTCGACACCTGGCACACGCGCGGCATGCGCGGCACCGGCACGCACCACTTCGCCGTCAAGGACGTCTTCGTGCCGACCGATCGCACGGTGCTCTCGCAGACCGCGCCGCTCATCCACGACGCGCCGCTCTACCGGATTCCGCGCACGCTGCTATTCGCCTCGGGCGACGCAGCGGTCGCATACGGCATGGCGCGCACGTGTCTCGAGACGTTCGGCGAGCTGGCCGGCGCCAAGACACCCCGGGCCATGCCGGGGCTGCTCCGCGATCAGGCGATGACGCAGATGACCGTCGGCCAGGCCGAGGCCACGCTGCGCTCGGGTCGGGCCTTCCTGCTCGACGCGGTACGCGAGGTCTGGGCCGCGAGCACGACCAACGCGCTCACGCTGGACCACCGCGCGAACCTGCGCCTGGCCACCACGCACGGGCTCCGGCTCGCGGCGCAGATCATCGACAGCCTTTACAACCTCGCGGGCGCGACCGCGGCCTACGAGGACAATCTGATCCAGCGCCACTTCCAGGACATCCACGTGATCACGCAGCACCTGCAGGGGCGCCTCACGCACTACGAGCTGGTGGGCCGCTACGCCCTCGGGCTGAAGATCGACGAGAGCCGGCTCTAGCAGGCTGCTGAAAAACCCGACTTTAGGTATCGGGCCAGCATGAGAATTCGACTACGATGCGCATGACGACTCTTACCGGGGAGGTGCGCATGCGCGGCGACGATCGGGAAGACCAGGGCGCGATGTGGAGCTACGTTCCGATAGATCGTCGTATCCCGGCGGATCACCCGCTGCGCGCGATGCGGCCGCTGGTCGACGCTCTCCTGCGCGAGCTCTCGCCGCGGTTCGACGAGCTGTATTCGCGCGTGGGGCGGCCCTCGATTGCCCCCGAGAAGCTGCTGCGCGCCCTGTTGCTGCAGGTGCTGTACACGATCCGGAGCGAGCGGCTGTTGATGGAGCAGCTCGACTACAACCTGCTGTTTCGCTGGTTCGTGGGTTTGGAGATGGACGATCCAGTCTGGAACGCCACGGTGTTCACCAAGAACCGGGAGCGCCTGCTCAGCGGGGAGATCGCGCGCGCCTTCTTCGACCAGGTCGTGGCCCAGGCGCGAGAGCAGGGACTGCTCTCCGACGAGCACTTCACCATCGATGGGACGTTGGTCGAGGCGTGGGCCAGCGTCAAGAGCTTCAAGCGGAAAGACGTGCCGCCGGCGCCGCCCGATGATCCGGGCAACCCGACCGTGAATTTCCATGGCGAACGCCGCCGCAACACCACCCATGCCTCGACGACGGATCCCGACGCCCGACTGGCTCGCAAGGGCAACGCCCAGGAAGCCAAGCTCTTCTACACCGGGCACGTGCTGATGGAGAATCGCAACGGCCTCGCCGTCGGCGGCTGCGTGCTTCCGGCCAGCGGCCACGCCGAGCGGGCGGCGGCGCTGGAGTTGCTCGGCGCTCTGACGGAGGAGGGCCGCGTCACGCTCGGGGCCGACAAAGGCTACGACACGCGGGACTTCGTCAGCGCGGTCCGCCTGCTGGGCGTGACCCCGCACGTGGCGCAGAACACCACCCACCGCCGCAGCGCGATTGACGGCCGGACCACCCGCCACGCGGGCTACGCGGCGAGCCAGCGTCGGCGAAAGCGGGTGGAGGAGATCTTCGGCTGGCTCAAGACGGTGGGGCTGATGCGCAAGACGCGGCATCGAGGCACCCGCCGCGTTGATTGGATGTTCACGTTCGCCCTCGCCGCATACAACCTGGTGCGGATCCGAAACCTCACGCCCCAGACCGTATGAGCGCTCGGCGATCGTCTTCGAGGGCGCACAACTGCCCCGTCGCGGCGGATGCTGGGCGGCCGCCGACGGCGCCCGCGCGGCACGTTGCTGGGCCGTGAGCCTGCGCCGAGTCGCGTGGAG
>DASTPE010000073.1:0-60208 GCA_035762345.1 Burkholderiales bacterium | reverse complement strand
GGCCGTCGCAAAATCAACCTCAGCACCGTGTTCGCCGGTCAGAACGTCGGCGTACGGCAGCTCAGCGATAGGATCTGGCTGGTCAGCTTTATGCACTACGACTTGGGCTTCTTTGATGATGAGACATGTCGCCTCGAACCGTAGTTAACCCGTTCGAGGCGAAAGTGTTACCTATGTCTCCGGTATAAACCGTTACCCATGTAACCGGAATACACCGAACTTGGATGGCGCGCCCGGCGGGATTCGAACCCACGACCCTTGGCTTCGGAGGCCAATACTCTGATCCGCTGAGCTACGGGCGCGGCGAAAAAACGGAGGCGCAGGATAGCCCGAATTCATTTCCGAGTCCACGCGTGAGCACCGTGGGACTTTCAAGCTAAAATCATGCCTTTACAAAATCACGACGCCTCCTGTGGACGCGCACGATCCGCACCAGTCCTTCATTAAGACACCCCAGCAGTTGATCGTCGTGATCCTGCTCGCGTTTCTGGTGCCGATCATCGGCATCATCCTGCTGGTGCAGCTCGTGCTGAGCGGCGCACGGCCTGATCCGCAAGCGCTCACGCCCGAGGCAGTCGAGCGCCGCATCCAGCCGGTTGCTCGCCTCGAATTCGGCCCACCCGAGGGCGCGGCCCCAAAACCTGCGGCAGCAGCGCCGGCGAAGCCGGGTGCCGCGGCCGGCAAACCCGGGGCCGCTGACGGCAAGGCGGTATACGACAAGGTCTGTTTCGCCTGCCACGCACAGTCGGTGGCCGGGTCGCCCCGGCTCGGCGACAAGGCGGCCTGGGCGCCGCGGATTCAGACCGGCACGGATTCGCTCATGCAGTCGGTCATCAAGGGCAAGGGCGCGATGCCGCCGCGCGGCGGCAACCCGTCGCTGTCCGACGCCGATGTCCGCGCCGCGGTCGAGTTCATGGTTGGGCAAAGCAAGTAAGACGGGTGTGCCCTGCAGTTCCTCTTCATCATCGACCCGCTTGATTCGCTCAAGGCGTACAAGGACACGAGCGTCGCAATGATGCGCGCCGCGCAGGCGCGCGGTCACGCGGTCTGGGTGTGCGAGCAGCCGAGCCTGCACTGGCTGGGCGGACGCGTCGCCGCGGCGTCGCAGCGCATCTCGCTCGCCGATAACGACGAGGACTGGTACCGGGGCCACGAAACCGAGCCGCGCCTGCTCGCGGATTTCGACGCGGTGTTGATGCGAAAGGACCCACCGTTCGACCTCGAGTATGTCGTGAGCACATGGCTTCTTTCCGCCGCAGTGCGCGAGGGCGCGCGCGTGTTCAACGCCCCCGACGCCATTCGCGACCACAACGAGAAACTCGCGATAGCGGAGTTCGCGCGCTTTGCCGCCCCGACGCTGGTGTCGCGCGAGCCCGAGCGCATCCAGGCGTTCATCGACGCCGAACGCGATATCGTGGTGAAGCGTCTCGACGTTATGGGCGGCGAGAATGTATTTCGCGTGCGCGCAGACGACCCGAACCGTAATGTGATCGTCGAGACGATAAGCCAGGGCGGCGCGCGCAGCGTGATGGCGCAGCGCTACATCCCGGAGATCGTGCACGGCGACAAGCGCGTGATCCTGATCGACGGAGAAGTGGTCCCGCATTGCCTGGCGCGCATCCCGAAGAGCGGCGATTCGCGCGGAAACCTCGCCCAGGGCGCACGCGGCGTCGCCCAACCACTGAGCAAAAGGCACAAGGAAATCGCTGCGGCGGTGGGGGCCGTGGTGGCGAACAGAGGATTGCTGGTCGTGGGACTCGACGTGATCGGCGACTATCTCACCGAAGTCAACGTCACCAGCCCGACTTGCTTCCGCGAGATCCAGGACCAGACCGGCTTCGATGTGTCCGGCATGTTCTTGGACGCCTTGGAGAGGAAGACCGCATGATCGGTGTCCTCGTCGTCACCCACGGAAGCATCGGCGAGGCGCTGCTAACGAGCGCCAGCCAGATCCTGGGCGCCGCGCCGCAGCAGGTCGCTACGCTCAGCGTATGGCGCCAGGACGACCCCGACGACCTGGTACTGCGCGCGCGCGAGCTTCTCGAGGGGCTCGACGCGGGCGACGGGGTCCTCGTGCTGACGGACATCTTCGGCGCCACGCCCGGCAACGTGGTCTCGCGCCTGCTCCAGGACGGCCGCATCGAGGGGGTGTCGGGCGCCTCGCTGCCAATGCTGCTGCGCGTGCTCACGGGCCGCAACGGATCGCTCTCTGCCGCGGTGCAGCGCGCCCTTTCCGGAGGCGCGGAAGGGGTGGTGCACATGAACAGCGACCGTTGCTGCGATGCCTAGCGCGAACGCCGAGATCGTCAATAAGCTCGGATTGCATGCGCGCGCCGCGGCCAAGCTCACGCACCTGGCAGGCGGATTCCAATCCGAGATCTGGATCTCGCGCAGCGGCCGGCGCGTCAACGCGAAGAGCATCATGGGCGTGATGATGCTCGCCGCGGGCCAGCGCAGCACGGTGCTGATCGAGGCCGAAGGCCCGGACGCGGAGCAGGCGCTCGCGGCGCTCATCAAGCTCATTGCGGAAAAGTTCGGCGAGGGCGAATGAATTTCGTTCTTCACGGTTACCCGGTGTCCGGCGGGATCACCGTGGGCTACGCCCATCTCGTGTCCACCGCCCGGCTCGAGGTCGCGCATTACGAGGTTGCTGAGCACGCGGTCGACGCCGAAGTAGCGCGCTTCGACCGTGCAATGACCGCGGCGCAAGAGGAGCTCGCAGCGCTGAAAGCCCACATTCCGCCCGGGTCGCCCGCCGAGTTCGAGGCCTTCCTCGACCTGCACCGCATGATCCTCAACGATTCGGCGCTCGCGCAGGCGCCGAGGGAACTCATCCGCAAGCGCCGCGCCAACGCCGAGTGGGCGCTGGTGCAGCAAATGGAGCGCCTCGTGGATCGCTTCGAGGAGATCGACGATCCGTACCTGCGCGAGCGCAAGGCCGACGTGCAGCAGGCGGTCGAGCGGGTGCTGAAGTCCCTCATGGGCGGCCAAGCGCTCAGCCCGCCGGCCATCTCGGAGGAGGAAAAGCTGATCGTGGTGGCGCACGACCTCTCGCCCGCCGACATGATCCTCTTCAAGCGCCATCGCTTCGGCGGCTTCGTCACCGACGTGGGCGGCGTCACCTCGCACACCGCGATCGTGGCGCGCTCGCTCGGCATCCCGGCGATCGTCGGCCTGCACCACGCGCGCGAGACGATTACCGAGGGCGAAGTCCTGATCGTCGACGGCACCCAGGGCGTGCTCATCGTCAATCCGGACCCGCTGGTGCTCGCCGAGTACCGCGCGCGCCAGGCCGAGCTGAAGGCGGAGCGGAAGCGCCTGGCGCGGCTCAAGTCCACCCCCGCCGCCACGGTGGACGGAACCCCGATCGAACTTTTCGCGAACATCGAGCTGCCGCAGGACATGCCCGAGGTGCTCGAGGCGGGCGCCGAGGGCGTCGGGCTGTTCCGCACCGAATTCATGTTCCTTAACCGCAAGGACCTGCCGGGAGAGGAAGAGCAGTTCGAGGCCTACCGGGAGGTGGCGAAGTCGATGAAAGGCCGGCCGGTGGTGCTGCGCACGCTGGATCTCGGCGCCGACAAGGCGCTGAACGGCAGCGGCGAGCAGCACACCATGCCGAATCCGGCGATGGGTTTGCGCGCGATCCGCTTCTGCCTTGCAGAGCCGCAGATGTTCCTCACGCAGCTGCGCGCCATCCTGCGTGCCTCGCACTACGGGAAGGTGCGCGTGCTGCTGCCGATGCTCGCTCACGCGCATGAGATCGACCAGACCCTCGCCCTCATCTCGCAGGCGAAAGCGCAGCTCGACGAGCGCGAACAGCCATACGACAAGGCGATCCAGATCGGCGGCATGATCGAGATTCCGGCGGCGGCGCTCGCGCTGCCGATCTTCATGCGCAGGCTCGACTTCCTCTCGATCGGCACGAACGACCTCATCCAGTACACGCTTGCCATCGACCGCACGGACGATTCGGTCGCCCATCTCTACGACCCGCTGCACCCCGCGGTGCTGACGCTCGTGGCCGGTACCATCCAGACCGCGACGCGCGGCGGCGTGCCGGTCGCCGTGTGCGGCGAGATGGCGGGCGACCTGCAGCTTACCCGCCTGCTGCTCGGGCTGGGGCTGCGCAATTTCTCCATGCACCCGTCGCAGCTCCTGCCGATCAAGGAGCGCATCCTGCGCACCAACCTCGCAGAGGTGCAGGCGCTCGCGCAGCGTGTCCTGCGCGCGAGTGATCCGGCCAAGACCCGCGACCTCCTCGCCAAACTCAACGCCTAGAAAGGCTGCAATGAAGAAGATCATCGTCCTCGGGATCGTGCTTTTCGCCGCGTCCGCCTTCGCGCAAACCTACCCCGCGCGGCCGGTGAAGCTGGTCGTCCCTTTCCCCGCGGGCAGCGCGACCGACCAGATCGCCCGCGTGATCGGCCAGCAGTTCCAGGAAGCGCTCGGCCAGCCCTTCGTGGTCGAGAACAAGCCCGGCGCGCAGGGCTCGATCGCGGCCACCGAGGTGGCGCGCGCCGCGCCCGACGGCTACACGATCATGGTCACGACCAACACCCCGCAGGCGGCCAACGTAAGCCTGTTCAAGAAGCTCAACTACGACCCGGTGAAGGACTTCGCGCCGATCGCGCGCCTCGGGACCATATCGTTCATGATCATGGTGCGCCCCGATTTCCCGGCGAAGAATTTCAAGGAGTTCCTGGCGCACGCGAGAGCAAATCCCGGGAAGCTCTCCGCAGGGTACGGTTCGGCAGGCTCGCAAGTGTCGCAGGCGATGCTGCGCTCCATGGGCGGAATCGAGTTCGTCGACGTGCCGTACAAAGGCCTGCCGCAGGCGATCACCGACGTCCTCGGCGGCTCGATCCACTTCACCTTCGCCGACCTGGCCAATGCGCTCGCGCAGATCAAGGGCGGTAAGCTCCGCGGCCTCGCCGTGACCTCGCAAAAGCGCTCGCCGCTTGCTTCCGACGTGCCGGCGATTGCCGAAGAGCTTCCCGGCTACGAACTCATCGCTTGGTTCGCGCTCGTCGCGCCCGCCAGCACGCCCACCCCCGTCGTGACGCGGCTGCACGAGGTGACGGTGAAGTCACTCGCCAAGCCGGAGGTCAAGGCACGCTTCGACTCGCTCGGCACCGACGTGGCGCCGATGAATCCGCAGGAGCTCGGCGCTTTCATCCGCTCGGAGATCGAGAAGTGGGCCAAGATGGCGAAGGCGGCTGGCATCCAGCCGGAATAGACATGGCAGGTCCGCTCGCCGGCGTTCGAGTGCTCGACCTCACGACAGTGGTGATGGGTCCGTACGCTACCCAGATCCTCGGCGACTTCGGCGCCGATGTGATCAAAGTCGAGCCGCCCGAAGGCGATGTGATGCGCTATGCCTGGCCGTTCCGCAATCCGGGCATGGGCTCGATCTACCTCAACGTGAACCGCAACAAGCGTTCCGTGGTGCTCGATCTCAAGCAAGAAGCGGCGCGCGAGGCTTGCCTTGTCCTCGCACGGCGCTCGGATGTGCTCGTGTACAACATCCGACCCCAGGCCATGGCTCGCCTCAAGCTCTCCTACGACGAAGTCAGGAAAGCGAACCCCCGCATCATCTACGCCGGCTGCTTCGGCTACAGCCAGCGCGGGCCCTATGCCGCAAAGGCGGCCTACGATGACCTGATCCAGGGGGCCGCCGGTCTGCCGTGGCTGCTGCAGAAGCAGGGTGCCTCCGAGCCGCGCTACGCGCCGATGATCGTTGCCGATCGCTCCGTAGGGCAGCAGGTTGCCAGCGCGGTAGGCGCGGCGCTCTATTACCGCGAGAAGACCGGCAAAGGCCAGCGCATCGACGTGCCGATGTTCGAGCACTTGCTGCAGATTGTGCTCGGCGATCATCTCGGCGGCTACACCTTCGAACCGCAGTACGGCGAGCCAGGCTACGCGCGCATCCTGACGCCGGACCGCCGCCCCTACCAGACCGCCGACGGCTACGTCTGCGCGCTCATCTATACGAACAAGCAGTGGAAGGCGTTTCTCGACATCATCGGCAAGCCGGAGATGCTTTCTCTGCCCGAGTACACGACACAGGAGGCGCGGAGCCAGAACTACCGCCAGTCCTACGCCATGATCGCCGAGGAGATGAAACGCCGCACCACCGCGTTCTGGCTGCAAGCCCTCGAGCACGGCGATATCCCGGTGCAGCGCATGAACACCCTCGACGATATCGTCGCCGACCCGCACTTGCGCGCGATCGACTATCTGCACATGGTCGACCATCCATCCGAGGGCCGCATTCGGGCACTCGCCGTCCCCTCCGAATGGTCGGAATCGAAGCCCGAGTACCGGCGTCACGCACCCCGCCTCGGCGAGCACACGCGCGAGGTCCTGCGCGAAGCGGGAATTTCAGATCACGAGATACATTCCCTTATCGACTCCGGAGCGGCCAAACAAGCTCCGCTATAATTCCCGGCGCGCCGATTTGATGATCAGCTTGCGGGCGCCTAATAAATGCCGCTAAAGAGATGAACGCACCTCGTCACGATCCCTCCTCGGTGGGCGCCGCCAAGGCGCAGAAGGTCCAGTTCAACGAGCCGCTCAGGCTGCGCGGCGGCGCAGAGCTGCCCGAGTTCGAGATCGCGTACGAGACCTACGGCCGGCTGAACGAGGCGCGCTCGAACGCAGTGCTGGTGTGCCACGCGCTCAATGCCTCCCACCATGTGGCGGGCTTCTACGAGGACGATCCTCAGAACGTAGGCTGGTGGGACAACTTGGTCGGGCCCGGCAAGCCGCTCGACACCAATCGTTTTCTTGTCGTCGGGTCGAACTACATCGGCAGCTGCTTCGGCTCGACCGGACCCGCTTCGCTCAACCCGGCCACCGGCAAGCCGTGGGGCGCGGACTTCCCGGTGGTTACGGTGGAGGACTGGGTCGAGGCGCAGGCGCGGCTCGCCGATCGCCTGGGCATAGAGCGCTTCGCCGCCGTTATCGGCGGCTCGCTCGGGGCCATGCAGGCGCTCCAGTGGACGCTCTCCTATCCCGAACGCATTCGACACTCGATCGTCATCGCCGCGGCGGCGAAGCTCACCCCGCAGAACATCGCGTTCAACGAAGTCGCGCGCCAGGCCATCATGACCGACCCCGACTTCCACGGCGGCCATTACTACGAGAGGGGCGTCGTGCCCACACGCGGCCTGCGCATTGCGCGCATGATCGGCCACATCACCTACCTCTCGGGCGAAGCGATGAGCGAGAAGTTCGGGCGGCTCCTGCGCCGCGGGGCGCCGGGCTTCGACTTCGACATCGATTTCGAGATCGAGTCCTACCTGCGCTATCAAGGCGACAAGTTCTCGAGCTATTTCGACGCCAACACGTATCTGCGCATCACCAAAGCGCTCGATTACTTCGATCCGGCGGCCGACTACGGCGGCGACCTGACCAAGGCGCTCGCCCGCGCCCAGGCGGCGTTTCTCGTCGTCTCGTTCAAGTCCGACTGGCGCTTCCCGCCGGCGCGCTCGCGCGACATCGTGCGCGCGCTGCTCGACAACCGACGCATCGTGTCCTACCTCGAGCTTGACGCGCCGGGCGGGCACGACGCATTTCTGCTCGAGGACCCGCGGTATCACACCGCCCTGCGGCACTACTTCTCGAACATCGACCTGTGAGACCGGATCTTCAGGCCATCGTGCAGTGGGTACCGCAGGGCGCGCGCGTGCTCGACTTGGGCTGCGGCGACGGCTCGCTCCTGCGCTCGCTCTGGCAGGAGCGCCAGGCTCCGGGCTACGGCGTCGAGATCGAGGACCAGGCCGTGCTCGCATGCGTCGAGAACGACGTCAACGTTCTGCAGGTCGACCTCGAAAGCGGCCTTTCGCTGTTCTCGGACGGCTCGTTCGATTGCGTGATCCTCTCCGAGACGCTGCAGACCATCCACCGTACCGAGTTGCTCCTGCGCGAGATGCTGCGCGTGGGGCGCGAGGGCATCGTCAGCTTTCCGAACTTTGGCCATTGGAGCGCGCGCCTGCAGATCGCCCTGGGCCGTATGCCGGTCTCCGAGACGCTTCCCTACCGGTGGTACGAGACGCCGAACGTTCACCACTGCACCATCACCGATTTCGAGGATCTTTGCCGGCGTATCGGCATCCGAATCCGCGAGCGGCTCGTTCTTCACGACGGCAGGCCGGTACCGTTGCTGGCCAATCTCCTCGGAAGCGTGGCCGTGTACCGCTGCGCGAAGGGCTGAAAGACCTGCGCCTCAGGAGGAGGCGGCTTCCCTGCCTGCGGAGCCGATCGAGAGATCGGCGAGCCCGGAGCGGATCATGAACCAGAAGAGGACCACGCCCGGGAGCGCGACGACGGTAGTGAGCAGGTAGAAGTTCACGTAGCCCATGGCGTCGATCAGCGCCCCGGCGCTCGTGCCGGTGAGGAACCGGCCGGCGATGCTCGCGAGCGCGGACAGCAGCGCGTACTGCGTTGCGGTGAAGCGCAGGTTGCACAGCGCCGAGAGGTAGGCGACGACGGTGACTCCGCCGATGCCGCTCGCTAAATTCTCGAAACCGACTGCGGCGGCCATGCCGATGTTGGTATGTCCCGCGGCGGCCAAAGCGGCGAAGCTCAGGTTCGAGACCGCCATCAGGATCAGGCTCACGAGGACCGAACCCTTCATGCCCAGGCGCGCGTACAAGATGCCGCCGACAAACACGCCGACGAGCAAGGCGGCGAAGCCGATGCCGACGTCGTAGAAGGCAACCTCGTCGTTGGTAAAGCCGAGGTCCTGGAACAGCAGCCGGAGCGTGAGATTGGCGAGGGTATCCCCGATCTTGTGGATGAGCACGAAGAGGAGCACGACGACGGCGCCCTGACGCCTGAGGAACTCCACCAGCGGATTGAAGTACGCGACCAGCGCTTCCATCGCGCCGTGCGGCCTGGCGGGCTCGCGGTGGCGGGCCGGCTCTCCCATCACGACGCCGACCAACATCGCGGGCAGCGCGAACGCCGCGCAAGCGATGTAGGCCGCCGTCCATCCGAGCCGGTGAGCGAGGACGAGCGCGAGCGCGCCGGCCGCGGCCGCGCCGATGCGCCAACCGTATTGCGACATGCCCGACCCCGCGCCGAGCTGGCGCGGCTCGAGGAGCTCGATGCGGTAGGCATCGATGATGATGTCGAAGGTCGCGCCTGCCACGCCGACGAGGATGGCCGCGATCGCGACCAGATAGAGCGCCCCCTGCGGATCGACGATGCCGAGAAAAGCGACCGCGACCATGACCAATACGCCGACCAGCCATAGCCAGCTGCGCCGTTGCCCGAATCGGCCGATGAGCGGCAGGCGCACGTTGTCGACGATCGGCGCCCACAGGAACTTGAAGTTGTAGGCGAGAAAGGTGAGCGCGAAGGCCGTCACCGCGCTCCTAGTAATGCCGTGCTGCGCGAGGCGAGTGCTGAGCGTCGCGCCGATCATCGCAAACGTGAAGCCCGATGAAACTCCGAGGAAAAGCGCCGCGAGCGGCGCCGGCTGCAGATACAGCCGCAGGCCCGCCGGCAGCCCGCTAGAGCTCATGCTTGTAGTCGACGATGAGCGGCGCGTGGTCGGAGAAGCGCTTCGCCTTGTAGATCGATTCCCTGTGTGCGAGCGCCGCGATGCCGGGCGTCGCGATCTGGTAATCGATGCGCCAGCCGACGTTCTTGTTCCAGGCCTGACCGCGGTTCGACCACCAAGTGTACTGGTCGGGCTGGTCGTTCAGCGCGCGAAACACGTCGACGAAACCAAGCTCGTCGAACACGCGCGTGAGCCACGCGCGCTCCTCGGGCAGAAAGCCCGAGTTCTTCTGGTTCGAGCGCCAGTTCTTGAGGTCGATCTCCTTGTGCGCGATGTTCCAGTCCCCGCACAGGATGATTTCCTGGCCACGCTCTCTCAAGCGCTGCAAATGACCCAGGAAGCGCTTGAGAAAGCGGAATTTCGACGCCTGCCGATGGGGGCCGGCCGAGCCGGACGGCATGTACATGGAGACCACCCACAGCTTGCCGAAGCGCGCTTCGACGTAGCGCCCTTCGGCGTCGAACTCACGGCTCGCGAACCCGCGGCGCACCTCGTCCGGGGTCTGGCGGCTATAAAGAGACACGCCGCTGTAACCCCTCTTCTGCGCGAAGGCATGGCACGTCTGGTAAACCTTCAGCCCGTGGAGCCTCGCGTCGAGGTCGGCTTCCTGGCACTTCAGCTCCTGCAGGCAGACTACGTCGGCGCGCTGCGTGGCGAGCCAGCGGAACAACCCTTTGCTTGCCGCCGACCGGATTCCGTTGACGTTGAGAGTGATGATCCTCAAGTCGCGGCGGGAAAGGCGGACACTCCGCCGTGCGCGGCGGACCACTGCGCGGGCGCGTGCAGGAAGCTCTCCACCTCGGCGATCTGCTTCGATTCAAGGTAAGCGCCCTTCTTCACCACCTCAAGCACGTCCCACCATGTCGCGAGGTAGTGCAACCTGACGTTCAGGTCGGCGAGGATCTTTTTCGACTCGGGGAAAATGTCGTAATAGAAGTTCACGAAGACGTGGTCGACGATGGCGCCCGCCGCGCGCAACGCCTGGCAGAAATTGATCTTGGAGCGCCCGTCGGTGGTGAGATCCTCGACGAGGAGCGTGCGCGCGCCTTCGCGCACGTCGCCCTCGATTTGGGCGTTGCGGCCGAAGCCCTTCGGCTTCTTGCGTACATACTGCATCGGCAGGCCGAGGCGCTCGGCGATCCACGCCGCGTAGGGAATGCCGGCGGTCTCGCCTCCCGCGATTACGTCGAACTGCTCGAAGCCGACGTCGCGCGCCAGCATGCCGGCGGCGAAGTCAACCAATTGACCACGGATGCGCGGATAGAAAATCAGCTTGCGGCAGTCGATGTACACCGGGCTCGCCCAACCTGAAGTGAAAATGAACGGCTTGTCAGAGAAAAACAGCACCGCCTTGACCTCGAGCAGCATCTTGGCCGTGGTCTCGGCAACAAACGCCTGGTCGGCGAAGTGCATGGGCGGCGCGGATTCTAGCAGGTAGAATGCCCGCCATTCGCGCTTCGGGAGGGTGGCGATGACTCCAATAACCGCAATGTTCGCCGCAGCTGCGCTGCTGGCTTCGCTCGCCGCGCACGCGCAGCAGAAAGAGCAGTACACCTACCGCTGCACCGGCAAGGACGGGAAGAAATACTACGGTCAGACGATTCCGCAGAGCTGCCTCGGCCAGCCGCTCGAGCTCATCAACAAGCAGGGAATCGTCGTGAAGCGCATCGACCCCGAGGGCGACGAAAAGGCGCGCCTCGCCAAGGAGGCCGAAGCCGAGAAGAAACGCGAGCTCGAAGCGGCGCAAAAGGAATCAATGCGCCGCAACCGCGCGCTGCTCGCCACTTACACGAGCGAAAAGGACATCGAAGAATCACGCAAGCGCGATCTGGCGACCCACGAGCGCAGCGTTCAGGAGGTGCATAACCGCATCGCGGAGATCAAGAAGCGCCAGGCTCAGTATGAGAAGGAACTCGCCGCGTTCGAGGAGCAGGGCAAGGGACCGCCACCCGCGCGCCTGAAGGAAGAAATCACCAACGCCGAGATCGACCTCAGGGCGCAGCAGAGTCTGCTCGACGCGAAAACGAAAGAGGCGGTCAGCATCAACGCGCGGTACGACGAGGATCGACGCCGCTACCGCGAAGCGATCGGCAGGCGCTAGATCTTTAGCTTCCTTCTCAAGATCTCGTTCACCTGGACGGGGTTCGCTTTGCCCCGGGTCGCCTTCATCAC
The DNA here is from genome assembly GCA_035762345.1 of Burkholderiales bacterium. Classification (GTDB taxonomy): domain Bacteria; phylum Pseudomonadota; class Gammaproteobacteria; order Burkholderiales; family SG8-39; genus SCGC-AG-212-J23. The sequence continues at coordinate 48,468 of DASTPE010000073.1, read as the reverse complement.
TTGGCCGACGAGCGCGTTGAACGCCTTCTCCTTCCCTGCGCGGTAGTCCGCGGCCTGTTTTTCGTTCTTCGCCAGCACCTCGTCGACCAGCTGTTCGATCGCGGGCCCGTCGCTGATCTGCCGCAGCCCACGCTTCTCGATGAGCGCGTCCATCGAGGCGGCTTCGCCGTCGAATCTCGCCTTCAGCAGCTCCTTCGACATCTTTGCGGAGATGGTGCCGTCGGCGACGCGCTTTTGTACTAACGCCAGGTCCTCCGGGGACACCGGGCTCGCCGAAAAGCCGATCTGTGCGTCGTTGAGGAGCGCGGCGAGCTCGCCGGTCATCAGGTTGGCGATCGCCTGGCTGGCGCCGCCGGCAGCGAGGGCACTTTCGTAGAACTCCGCGCTGTCGCGGCTCGCCACCATCAGCTCCGCAGCTTGCGCGGGAACGCCCAGCTCGATGTAGCGTGCGCGCTTCACGTCCGGCAGCTCTGGCAGCGTGCGGCGCAAGCTGTCGACCGCGCTCTCCTCGACGAGCAGCGGCAGCAGGTCGGGGTCCGGGAAATAGCGATAGTCGTGCGCCTCTTCCTTGGTGCGCATGGAGCGCGTCTCGTCGCGCTCGGGGTCGTAGAGGCGGGTCTCCTGCTCCACCGTACCGCCGGCTTCCAGGATCTCGATCTGGCGCCGCGCCTCGAATTCGATTGCGTGCTCCATGAAGCGGAACGAATTGAGATTCTTGATCTCGCAGCGCGTGCCGAGCCTCTCGCCCGGCCGCCGCACGGAAACATTGGCGTCGCACCTGAACGAGCCTTCTTGCATGTTGCCGTCGCAGATGCCGATCCAGGTCACCAGCCGGTGCAGGGCGCGCGCATAGGCGGCGGCTTCCTGCGCGCCGCGCAAGTCAGGCTCGGACACGATCTCCAGCAGCGGCGTTCCCGCGCGGTTGAGATCGATGCCGGTCATGCCGCGAAATGCCTCGTGCAGCGACTTCCCCGCGTCTTCCTCGAGGTGGGCGCGGGTGATTCTTATCTTTTTCGGGATCTCCAAGTATCCGCCCTCAACGATGGGAACCCCGTACTGGCTGATCTGGTAGCCCTTGGGCAGATCAGGGTAGAAGTAGTTCTTGCGTTCGAAGATTGAGCGACGGTTGATGGTTCCTTTCACCGCGAGCCCGAAACGGATCGCGTGCTCGACTGCAGCACGGTTAAGGACCGGCAGCACCCCGGGAAGCGCTATATCAACCGCGGAAGCCTGCGCGTTCGGCGGAGCGCCGAACGCGGTCGGCGCGCCCGAGAAGATCTTGCTTCGGGTGAGGAGCTGCGCGTGCGTCTCGATCCCGACGACGATCTCCCAGTTCACTTGGGTCACCTCGCGCCCAGGCGCAGCAGCTCGCAGTTGCCGCGGCGGTCGACGAGCAGCGGCTCGAGATGCGCCTCGGCGCCGCAGTGCGCGGAGCAATTCTCGGCGCTGAGCGCGAGTAACTCGCCCGCGTCGCGCAGCGTCAAACGACAGCCGTCGGACACGAAGCGCAGGCCGCCGCGCAGCGGCTGCTGTCCGGACGCGATCACTTTGCAGGCTTGGCCGCCGGGCTCGACCGCGCGCCAGTCGAGGCTCTTCAACTTGCCTCGTTCCACCGAAAGCGAGAGCTGGGCCTGATAGCGGCCCTCTTTCGCCTCGCAGCGCACGTTGGCGCTGTAGCTGTCCATCGCGGGGAACTCTTCGCTGAACTCGAAGTGTTCGCGCTTCTGTCCGCCGGGCCCGTAGCGTGTACCCTTGAAGACGCCGTCGCGCCAGGTGCCCCGCAACTCGGCGATCGGCGGCCGGCCGAAGAGGATGGGCGTGGTGCCTTCCTTCAGGACCGTCACGCCAAGCTCCGGGCTGCTTTCACCCTCGACGAAGCGCCGCGCCAGCGTGGCGAGCACTACGTACTCGCCGGCCACCTGCCACGAGCCGTCGGCGCGCTGCCCCGTGTGCAGGGTGAGGAGCGCAGTCCTCGAGCCCACTTTGCCGATGAGCTCGTGTCTTTCGGACTTGTTCTGCGACAGCGCAGCCCAAGAAATGGCAAGCAAGGCGATGCCGAAGAGGAGCCTCACAATGGCGTCTCCGTCGGCACGCGCATGTGCCAGTCGGTCGCCTGCTGGTAACGGTGCGAGGCGCCAAGCAAGAGCGCTTCGGAGAAATGCGGTCCCATGAGCTGGAGGCCGACCGGCAGCCCAGCAGCATCAAAGCCGCAGGGAATCGACACCGCGGGAAGCCCCGCGAGCGGCGCCGGAATGGTGAAGATATCCCCGAGGTACATCTGCACCGGGTCCTCGGTTTTCGCGCCAATTTCAAACGCCGTGGTCGGCGCGGTTGGACCAAGGATCATGTCGCAGCGCTCGAACGCTCGAGACAAGTCCTGTGCAATGAGACGGCGCACCTTCTGCGCCTGCAGATAGTAGGCATCGTAATAGCCATGCGATAACACGTACGTGCCCACCAGGATCCGGCGCTTGACCTCGTCGCCGAAGCCCTCGGCGCGCGTGCGGCAGTACATGTCGAGCAGATCCGCGTACGCTTCCGCTCGGTGGCCATAGCGCACGCCGTCGAAGCGCGACAGGTTGGATGACGCCTCGGCCGGCGCGATGACGTAGTACGCCGGCACCGCGAGCCGCGTCAGCGGCAATTGCAGCTCGACACGAACTGCTCCTTGGGAGGTGAACCATGAGACGGCTTGCTCGACCGCCCTGCGCACGCCCGGCTCAAGTCCTTCGGCGAAATATTCGCGCGGGATGCCGATACGAAGGCCTGTCAGGTCTGCGTCCAACGCCCTTGTGTAGTCCTCTTTCGGCCGATCGATGCTGGTCGAGTCCCGAGCGTCGAAGCCCGCCATTACGTTGAGGAGCAAAGCGAGGTCCGCGGCGCTGCGCGCGAGTGGTCCGGCCTGGTCGAGCGACGAGGCGAACGCCACCAGGCCGTAGCGCGACACCAGCCCGTACGTCGGCCGCAGGCCGCAGATGCCGCTAAACGCCGCAGGCTGACGGGTCGAGCCGCCGGTATCGGTCCCGGTCGCCGCAGGCGCCATGCGTGCCGCGACCGCCGCCGCGGAGCCTCCCGAGGAGCCTCCCGGTACGCGCTTTCTCGCCCACGGATTGCGCACCGGGCCGAAATAGGAGCTTTCGCTCGACGAGCCCATGGCGAACTGATCCATGTTGCATTTGCCCAGCAGCACCGTACCGGCGCGGCCGAACTGCCCGACCACGTGAGCATCGTAGGGACTCACGAAATTCTCGAGCATCCTCGAGCCGCACGTCGTATGGACGCCCTTGGTGCAGTAAATGTCCTTGAACGCGACCGGGATGCCGGTAAGCAGGCCGGCATCTCCGCTCGCGCGGCGCTCATCGGCTGCACGGGCTTGCGCAAGGGCGACCTCGCGCGTTTTCTCCGGCCAGATGAAGGCATTAAACTCGCCGTTGAGCTTTGCGATGCGGTCGAGGAAGAGGCCCGTCAGCTCGACTGAGGAAATATTCCTCGTCGCCAAGGCGGCGGCGAGCTGGGTGAGGCTCGAATTAAGCACCTACGCCTGCTCGGCCTTTCACTCGATGACTTTGGGGACAAGGTACAGGCCGCCTTGCACCGCCGGGGCGACCGATTGATACAACGTGCGCCGGTCCGATTCGGTCACGGCGTCTGGACGAAGACGCTGGGTCGCGTCCAAGGGATGCGCCATGGGCTCGATCCCGGCAGTGTCGACCCGGCGCATCTCGTCCACCAAGCCGAGCACCCGGTTCAGCCGGTCGAGCACCGGCTCGAATTCCTCGGTGCGGATGGCGATGCGGGCGAGCCGGGCGAGGCGCCGCACCTGGTCGTCGGATAGCGACATTCTTTTCAGACTGGGAAGCCGGGGAGCAATGCCTTATCTCCCACAGCCTCGTTAGCGTATCATAGCGACGCATTGAAATGAGCTTGAGGTACGACGCCTAAGGCTCGGATAGCTAACGATAAAACGGCACGAACGCAGAAAGGCTTCGACTTTGCCCATGCTTGGATTCCTGCGCAGCTACTTTTCCAACGACCTTGCGATCGACCTGGGCACCGCGAACACGCTGATTTACGTGCGCGGCAAAGGCATCGTGCTCGACGAGCCCTCCGTCGTCGCGATCAGACAGGAAGCCGGCCCGAACGGGAAAAAGACCATCCAGGCCGTCGGCAAGGAAGCGAAACAGATGCTCGGCAAGACGCCCGGCAATATCATGGCGATCCGGCCGATGAAGGACGGCGTCATCGCCGACTTCACTGTTACCGAGCAGATGCTCAAGCAGTTCATCAAGAAGGTGCACGACAACAAGCTGTTCTCGCCCTCGCCCCGCATCATCATCTGCGTACCGTGCGGCTCCACCCAGGTCGAGCGCCGCGCGATCCGCGAAAGCGCGATCGGCGCGGGCGCCGGACAGGTGTACCTCATCGAAGAGCCGATGGCGGCCGCCATTGGCGCGGATCTGCCGGTCGCCGAGGCTACCGGGTCAATGGTCGTCGACATCGGCGGCGGCACGACCGAGGTGGGCGTGATCTCGCTCGGCGGCATGGTCTATTCGGGCTCGGTCCGCGTCGGCGGCGACAAGTTCGACGAGGCGATCATCAACTACATCCGCCGCAATTACGGCATGCTGATCGGCGAAACGACGGCGGAGCTGATCAAGAAAGAGATCGGTTCGGCGTTTCCAGGCTCGGAAGTGCGCGAAGTCGAAGTCAAGGGTCGCAATCTCGCCGAGGGCATTCCGAGGAGCTTCACCATCAGCTCCAACGAGATCCTAGAAGCGCTGACCGAGCCACTCAACCAGATCGTGTCGGCGGTGAAATCTGCGCTCGAACAGACGCCGCCCGAGCTCGGCGCCGATATCGCCGAGAAGGGCATGGTGCTAACCGGGGGCGGTGCGCTGCTGCGCGACCTCGATCGCCTCCTGATGGAAGAAACCGGACTGCCGGTGATCGTCGCCGATGACCCGCTCACTTGTGTGGTGCGCGGGTCCGGCAAGGCGCTCGAGAAGATGGAGCACTTCGGCCCGATCTTCACGAACGATTAGGTGTAAAGGGGGATGGACCACACCCCCCCGCCCTTCTTCAAACGAGGCCCGGCGCCGCTCGTCAGGCTGTTCTTCTTTGCTTCGCTATCGCTCGCGATGCTGGTGATCGACGCTCGCTTTCGCTACGCCGACGGGCTGCGGTCGTGGCTCGCGCTCGCTGCCTATCCGCTGCAACGCATCGCCACAGCTCCGGTCGAGCTCGCGAACGCGCTCGGAACGTTCTTCTCGACCCAGGCTCAGCTTGTCGCGGAAAACGAGCGCCTGCGCGCGAAGGCGCTCTCCTACTCGCATGATGCGCAACGCTACGAGACGGCGCAGGCCGAAGCCGAGCAGCTGCGCAGGCTCGCCGGCGCGCAGCCGCGCCTGCCGGTGCGAGTCATCACCGCCGAGGTTATGTACAACGGGCGCGATCCCTTCGCGCATAAGCTGTTTATCGACCGCGGTGCGACACACGGCGTGCGGCCTGGAAGCCCCGTGACCGACGAATCGGGCGTCGTCGGCCAGGTGACGCGGGTTCATGCGCTCGTTTCCGAGGTCACGCTCACCACCGGCCGGGACCAGGCGATCCCGGTACAGGTGGTGAGGAACGGACTGCGGGCGGTGGCGTTCGGCGGCGGCGCGTCGGGATTGCTCGAGCTGCGCTTCATGGCGGCGAACGCCGATATCCAGACGAACGACCGCCTGGTCACTTCGGGGATCGATGGCACGTATCCGGCCGGCCTCCCGGTCGCCACGGTGGTGCGCATCGAGCGCGATGCGGAGGACGCTTTCGCTCGCGTGGTATGCCGGCCCGCCGCCGGCGTTGACCGCGGGCGCTTCGTGCTCGTGCTCACCGACGAGACCGTCAAGCCGCCCCGCCCCGAAGAAGCCGAGACGGTAAGAGAGCGCACGCGGCGCGGGCGCACGAGGGACAGCGATGGATCTCTCAGGTAGCCGCCAGATCCTTCAGCCGGTCCGGCTGAGCACCATCGTCGTGTCGTTCGCGCTGGCGCTCTTCCTCAACTTTCTGCCGTGGCGCGACCTGCGCCTGGTACCCGATTTTGTCGCGCTTGTACTGGTTTTCTGGTGCGTGCGCCAGCCGCGCCTCGTCGGCCTCGGAGTCGGCTGGACGCTCGGGCTCATCACCGACGCGGGCAACGGCGTGCTGCTCGGCCAGCATGCCCTCGCCTATTCGCTGCTCGCGTTTTTGGGCATCTGGCTGTCGCGCCGCGTTCTGTGGTTCGGTCCGGCTTTGCAGGCGCTCCACGTCGGTGCGATGCTGCTCGTGGGCCAAGGCGCCGCGATCCTGGTGCGCCTCGCCGCGGGCGATGATTTTCCGGGCTGGCAAGTCTTCGTCAGCCCCCTCGCCGGCGCGCTCCTCTGGCCGCCGACGAGTTGGCTGCTCCTGCTGCCGCAGCGCCGCCCCGCGAAAGAGCAGACCATATGATCAGCGCCGCCGAGCTGCGCAACTCCGAGCGGGAATTGAAGCAGTTCCAGATGCGCGTCGGCATCGCCGGCGCAGCGACACTCGTGGCTTTCGGCATCCTGCTCGCGCGGTTCTTCTTCCTCCAGGTATTGCAGCACGACCACTATCGGGCGAAAGCCGAGGACAACCGCATCTCCATCGTTCCCATTGCGCCGAAACGCGGGCTGATCATCGACCGCAACGGCGTCGTCGTGGCGCGCAACTATTCCGGCTACACGCTCGAGATCTTTCCGCGCCGCGTGAGGAGCGTTGACGAAACCATCGATCAGCTCTCTGAGCTGATCGAGGTCACGTCTCGGGACCGGGCGCGTTTCAAGCGCCTCGCCGTGGAAACGCGCAATCCCGAGAGCCTGCCGATCCGCACACGGTTGACCGACGAGGAGGTGGCCAAGTTTGCGGCCAACCGCTTCCGCTACGAGGGCGTCGAGATCAAGGCGCGGCTGTTCCGACAGTACCCGTTCGGCGACGTCGGCTCGCATGTCATCGGCTACATGGGGCGCATCAACCAGGCCGACCAGGCAGCCCTCGAGCAGCAAGGCGTCGATGCCAACTACCGCGGCACCGACTACATCGGCAAGAGCGGCGTCGAGGCCACCTACGAACGCGAGCTGCACGGAACTACGGGCTTCGAGCAGGTCGAGATCGACGCCGCCGGCCGCGGAATCCGCACGCTTTCGCAAACGCCCTCAGTGTCCGGCCACAACGTCGTTCTTACGCTCGACATGCAGCTGCAGCGTGTCGCCGAGAACGCCTTCGGGAATCGCCGCGGCGCGCTCGTGGCGCTCGAGCCGGGCAGCGGCGCGGTGCTCGCCCTGGTGTCCAAGCCCGGATTTGACCTCAACCTATTTGTCGATGGCATCGACCCGCAAGCGTGGACCGACCTCAATAGCTCACCGGATCGGCCGCTCAACAACCGCGCCATCGCCGGGGTATACCCCCCCGGCTCGACGTTCAAGCCGTTTATGGCGCTTGCCGCCCTCGAACTCGGCAAGCGCCGGCCTTCCAGCACCATCAACGACCCCGGTTACTTCGTATTCGGCGATCGGCGCTTCCGCGATTCCAAGCCGGGCGGGCACGGGGTCGTCGACCTCTACAAGTCGATCGTCGTGTCCTCGGATACCTATTACTACATGCTCGCGAACGACTTGGGCATCGACGCCATCGCCGGGTTCATGAAGCGGCTCGGGCTCGGCAGCCCAACCGGTATCGATCTCCAAGGCGAAGCCACAGGCGTGCTGCCCTCGCCGGAATGGAAGATGAAGCGCTTTCGCCGCCCCGAGCAGCAGCGCTGGTACCCCGGAGAGACGATTTCCATCGGCATCGGCCAGGGCTACAACGCCTACACGCCGATCCAGCTCGCGCAAGCGATATCGACGCTGGCGGCCAACGGGGCGATGTACCGGCCGCGCGTAGTCGGCCATATCGAGAACCCGCGCACTCGCGAGCGGCGCAGCTTCGAGCCCGAGCTCACCTCGCAGGTGCCGCTCAGGCGCGAGTGGGTCGATTTCGTCAAGCGGGCCATGGCCGGGGTAAACAAGGAAGGTACTGGCGCACGTGCGTTCGCCAAGGCGGAATACACGAGCGGCGGCAAGACCGGCACCGCGCAGGTGATCGGCATGAAGCAGAATGAAAAGTACGACGTGGCCAAGGTCGCCGAGCGCCACCGCGACCATTCGCTATTCATCGCGTTCGCGCCAGTCGAAAAGCCGATCATCGCGCTCGCCGTGATTATCGAGAACGGCGGCTTCGGCGCACGCGCGGCGGCACCGGTTTCGCGCACGGTGCTCGACTACTACCTCGTCGGCAAGCTGCCCCCGGGGCTGCAGGAGCCGACCCCCGAGGACGAGTTCGATGACGGAAAGGAAAGCGACTGATGGAACTCGCGCGCCTGCCCGTCCAGCGCATCGCCCTTCGGCTGGTCGAGGGAATCGACAGCACGCTTCTCATCATCATCCTGTCGCTCTCCATGCTCGGCTTCGCGGCCCTGTTCTCCGCGAGCTACGACGCGCCAGGCCGGGTGCTTAACCAGCTCATGAGCCTGTGCATCGCGCTCGTCGCCATGTGGCTCACCGCGCAGATCCCGCCGCAAACGCTGATGCGCTTTGCCGTGCCGGCCTACGTGGTCGGCTTGGCCCTGCTCTTGATGGTCGCGCTCTTCGGCGATGTGGTAAACGGCGCGCGGCGCTGGTTGCACGTGGGTGTGACGCGCTTCCAGCCCTCGGAGATGATGAAGCTCGCGCTACCGCTCATGCTCGCGTGGTATTTCCATCGCCGCGAGTCGACGTTGCGTCTGCGCGACTTCGCGCTCGCCGCACTACTGCTCGCGGTGCCTGTTGCCCTGATTGTGCGCCAGCCCGACCTGGGCACGGCGGCGCTGGTCGGCGCCGCGGGTTTCTGCATCATCTTCTTCGCGGGCCTCAGTTGGAAAGTGCTTGGCGGGCTTACCGGCCTCTTCGTGGTCGCGCTGTTCCCGCTCTGGGGATTGCTGCACGACTATCAGCGCAAGCGGGTCCTTACGCTTCTCGATCCAAGCCAGGACCCGCTCGGCGCCGGCTACCACATCATCCAGTCCACCATCGCGGTCGGCTCGGGCGGCATCTCCGGCAAGGGTTGGCTGAACGGCACTCAGGCACACCTGGAATTCATTCCAGAGCGCCACACCGACTTCATTTTCGCGGTGTATTCCGAGGAGTTCGGCCTGATCGGCAATCTCGTGCTCCTTGTGCTCTATGCACTGCTCATCGGCCGCGGCCTGGTGATCGCTGCGAACGCCGCTACGCTCTTCGCGCGTCTCCTCGCCGGGGCGGTAAGCCTGATGTTCTTCACCTATGCCTTCGTCAATATGGGCATGGTGTCGGGCATCCTTCCGGTCGTCGGCGTGCCCCTGCCCTTCCTTTCGTACGGCGGCACGGCGCTGCTTACCCTCTTCATCGGCGCCGGGATCCTAATGACCGTCCAGCGCCACCGCACGCTCGTCCAGAGGTAGGGATCTCTACTCCAGCGTCGGGAGGCAGGTGGCGCAACGCAGCAAAATTTGAAAGCGCATACCGGATGATGAAATGGCGCTGCCCTAAGCCTATGTAAAGCCTTGTTTTTGTAACATAGAAGTAGGCCGCATGGCGTGTTGCTGCGCGCCATGCGGCAGGGGTAGCGTCGCGGGATTGCCACCCATCTGCTGAGGAACCGTACGATGATCGAAGCAATAAGAAAAGACTGGGCCGAGAACCCGCGTTGGAGCGGTGTCAAGCGCGGCTACCGCGTCGAGGATGTCGCCCGCCTGCGCGGCAGCGTAAAGCTCGAGCACACACTCGCAAGGCTCGGCGCAGAGAAGCTGTGGAAGCTCGTGAACGAGCGGCCGTACGTCAACTCCCTCGGCGCGCTTACGGGCAACCAGGCAGTGCAGCAGGTGCGCGCCGGAGTCCCGGCGATCTATCTCTCGGGCTGGCAGGTGGCGGCGGACGCGAACGACTCACTGCAGATGTATCCCGACCAGTCGCTCTACGCGGTTTCATCGGTCCCCAACGTCGTCAGACGCATCAACAATGCGCTGCTGCGGGCGGACCAGATCCAGACGATGGAAGGCAAGGGAGATATCGACTGGCTGGCCCCCATCGTCGCCGACGCGGAATCGGGGTTCGGCGGCGTGCTGAACGCCTTCGAGCTCATGAAAGCGATGATCGAGGCCGGCGCCGCGGGCGTGCACTACGAGGACCAGCTCGCGTCAGTCAAGAAATGCGGCCACATGGGCGGCAAGGTATTGGTGCCGACCCAGGAAGCGGTACAAAAACTGATCGCCGCGCGCCTCGCGGCGGACATAATGGGCGTGCCCACCGTGCTCCTCGCCCGCACCGACGCCGAGGCTGCCGACATCGTCACGAGCGACATCGACGAAAACGACAAGCCGTTCATCACCGGCGAGCGCACCGCGGAAGGCTTCTACAAGACGCGCAAGGGGTTCGACCAGGCCTTGTCCAGGGGACTGGCGTACGCCGAGTACGCCGACATGGTGTGGTGCGAGACGGGGACGCCGGATCTCGGTTTTGCAAAGCGCTTCGCCGAAGGGATACGCAAGAAGTACCCGCAGAAGATGCTGGCGTATAACTGCTCGCCGTCTTTCAACTGGAAGCGCAACCTCGACGACGCGACGATCGCCAAGTTCCAGCGCGAGCTTGGCGCGATGGGCTACAGGTTCCAGTTCATCACGCTCGCCGGCTTCCATTCGCTCAACTACTCGATGTTCGAGCTCGCGCACGGCTATGCGAGGAGCGGCATGAGCGCCTTCGTGGAGCTGCAGCAAAAGGAATTCGCCGCCGCCGAGCAGGGCTTCACCGCCGTCAAGCACCAGCGCGAGGTCGGCACCGGCTACTTCGACGAGATCACGCAGGTCGTGACCGCAGGCAAGTCCTCTACTACGGCGCTGCACGGCTCGACCGAGGACGAGCAATTCTTCGACGAGAAGAAAAAATCGAAGCTAGCGGTCGCGTAACCCGCGTCCGGGCGCTGCGCGAGCGGCGCTCGGGCTTGCCCCTCGAAATCGCGCGCACGATCCTCGAGGGCTTCGACCGTCACTATCGCCTGTTCCGCGAGGCTTCGATCGAGGCGCGGCGGCTGTTCGAGCGCGCCGCGTGGGCCGAGATGCAGGCGCTCGCGCGCGAGCGCATCCAGATGTACGACCGGAGGGTGGAAGAAGGCGTGCGCGCGCTCCTCGACCGCTATCCGGAGGCCGAGGTCGACGAGTCGCTGTGGCCGGCGATCAAGCTTGCCTACATCGGACTGATCCACGAGCACAAGCAGCCCGAGTGCGCCGAGACCTTCTATAACTCGGTCGCCTGCGCGGTACTGCACCGGCGCTACTACAATAACGAGTTCATCTTCTGGCGCCCGGCGGTCGCCACCGAGCACCTCGAGGGCGATGCGCCGACCTACCGCTGCTTCTATCCGCTGAAGCGCGGCTTGCGCTCCACGCTGCGCGACATCGCCACCAGCTTTGAGCTCGCGAACCCCTGGGAAGATCTGCGCAGGGATGTGCGGCAGGTGGCGCGTGCGCTGCGCAATCAGTTCCCGCGGCCGACGCGAGCACGGCCCGATCTGCAGATCCAGGTGCTGGCGTCGCTCTTCTTCCGCAACAAGGGCGCTTACATCGTCGGCCGGATCATCAACGCGCAGCGCGAGCTGCCGTTCGCGGTGCCCATTCTGCAGAACGAGCGCGGCGAGCTCTACCTCGACGCGCTGTTGCTCGGCGAAAGCCGGCTGCTCGTGCTGTTTTCGTTCGCGCGCGCCTACTTCTTCGTCGACATGGAAGTGCCGGCTGCGTACGTGTCCTTCCTGCGCTGGCTGATGCCGAGGAAGCCGCGCGCGGAGATGTACATGGCGGTCGGCCTCGCCAAGCAGGGCAAGACGCTCTTCTACCGAGACCTGCACTATCACCTCAAGCACTCGAGCGACCGCTTCGTCATCGCTCCCGGCATCAAGGGCCTGGTGATGCTGGTGTTTACGCTGCCTTCGTTTCCCTACGTGTTCAAGGTGATCCGCGACCGCTTTGCGCCTCCCAAGGACATCGACCGCCAGACGGTGATGGACAAGTACCTGATGGTGAAGCTGCACGACCGCGTCGGGCGCATGGCCGATACGCTCGAGTATTCGCTGGTCGCGCTTCCACTGGACCGCTTTGGTCCGGAATTACTGGATGAGCTGCACCGCGAATGCGCCTCCACGGTGGAAATCGAGGGCGAGAGCCTCGTCCTCGGTCATGTCTACATCGAGCGCCGCATGCGGCCGCTCAACATCCATGTCGAGGAGCTCAAGCGCGACGGCGACGAGGCGCGCTTGCGCGAGGTATTGCGCGAATACGGCGACGCCATCAAAGAACTCGCCGGCGCCGGAATCTTTCCGGGCGACATGCTGCTCAAGAACTTCGGCGTCACGCGGCACGAGCGCGTCGTGTTCTACGACTACGACGAGATCCAGCCGATCACCGACGTCCACTTCCGCCGCATCCCGCCGCCCGCAAGCTACGACGATGAGATCGCGGCCGAGCCCTATTGGCCGGTCGGCCCGACCGACGTATTCCCCGAGCAGTTCGAGTGCTTCCTGGTCGGCGATCCGCGCGCGCGCGCGATGTTCTACGCCGTGCACCGTGACCTGCTCGACCCGGAGTTTTGGGCGCGCAAGCAGGAGCGCGTGCGCGCCGGCCTGCAGGAGGATGTCTTCCCTTACCCGGAGGAGATCAGGTTCCCGCGGGCACGATCTGGACCCGCTTCTGCCGAGACTTGAGCCCGGACACGATTCGCACGTTGCGCCGCGGCACCCCAAAATGCGCCGCGAGGAAATCGACCAGCGCCTCGTTCGCCTTTCCATCGACCGCGCGCGCCTGAAGCCGGACCTTGAGCCGCTCGCCGTGCTTGCCGGCAAACTCGTTGTGCGAGGCCCCCGGCTGTACATGAAGCTCGAGGATCACACCGCGGCCGCCGCGACGCGGAGGTGGTTCACTACGATGAGCGCCACGTAGAGGATCACCAGAAGAATGAGCGGCGTGAGATCCACGTTTCCCACTGGCGGCACATAGCGGCGCAAGGGACGCAGGAACGGCCGGGTGATGGTGTCGAACGCGGGCGCGAGCGGCGTATAGGGATTCACCCAAGACAGCACCGCCTGCACGATTACCGCGAATACCAGGATGTACAGGCTGTAGCGCATAAGGTCGACGAGCGCGACCGCAGCGAGCATGCCGAAACCGGGCTCGACGCCAAGGATGGCAGCCTGCAGCCACAGCCCGAGCCCCTGGACCACCCAGGCGAGGAGCAGGCTGGCGAAGTCCAGGCCAGCGAGTCCCGGAATTGCGCGCCTCGCCGGCACGACCATCCAGTTGGTGGTTGCCAGCACGAACTCGCCGACCGGATTGCGAAACGGCACTCGCAGCCACTGGAAATGAAACCGCGCGAGCAGCATGAAGACGAAGAAGCTCGCCACCGCGTCGACCAGGAAGACGCCGATCTGGGTGAACATTTCAGCCCTTCCCCTGCTCCGCGCCGAGCTCCCTCGCGCGGCGGCTTGCCGCCTCCACGGCGCGCATGAAGCGCTCAGCTAGCTTCTCTTCGTCGAAGACCTTGAGCGCAGCTTCGGTCGTACCGCCTTTGGAGGTCACGTTCCTGCGCAGCATGGCGGGCGGCTCGCCGCTCGAGGCGGCAAGCTTGGCCGCGCCGAGCACGGTGTGCAGGGCAAGTTTCATGGAAGTTTCTCTGCTCAAGCCCAGCTTCTCCGCGGTCGCAGCGAGCTGCTCGATGAACCAGAACACGTACGCCGGCCCGCTCGCCGAGACCGCGGTCACGGGATCGAGCAGCCGTTCCTCCTCCACCCACACTACTTCGCCGACTGCAGTCAGTACGCTTTGCGCCGCGCTCTTTTCCTGGGCGCTCACGTCGGGTAGCGCATAAAGGCCGGCGATTCCCGCCCCGACCAGCGCCGGGGTGTTCGGCATGCAGCGCACGAGCTTGCGATGCCCGCCGAGCCAGCGCGACAGCGTTTCCAGCGTAATACCCGCGGCGATGCTGATGAGAAGCTTGCCTTGGATGGTTCCGGAAAGGGCCGCCACGGCGCCTTTTGCGTCTTGTGGCTTGACCGCGAGCACCAGCACTTCGCAGCGCTGGAACGCGTCATCCGGCGCCGGCGCAATATGTACCGGGAAGCGCGCGCCGAGCCGCTCGCGCGCCGCCGCGCTGACTTCCACGACCGCGATCGAGCGCGCGTCGGCGCCTTTGGCGATCAGGCCGCCGATCAGCGCGCTCGCCATGTTCCCGCCGCCGAGGAACGCGATCCTCACGCCGCGCTTCTCTGATTGCGGCGGGGACCGAAGATCGCGGTCCCGATGCGTACGAGGGTTGCGCCTTCCGCGAGCGCGATGTCGAGGTCCTCGGACATGCCCATCGAAAGCGTATCGAACGCGAATTCATCCTTCAGGGAATCGAACGTCCTCTTCACATCCTGGTAGCGCGAGCGGGCTGCGCCGGGCTCGGGGATCGCCATGAGCCCGCGCAGGCGCAGTCGCGGCATCGCTGCGATCGCTCTTGCCAGAACAGTTACTTCGTGAAGGGCAAGGCCGCTCTTGCTTTTCTCTGCCGACACGTTGACCTGGATCAGGACGTTGAGCGGCGCAAGGTGCGCCGGGCGCTGCTCCGACAGGCGCCGCGCGACTTTCTCGCTCGCAATCGTTTGCACCCAATCGAAGCGCTCCGCCGCGATGCGCGTCTTGTTGGACTGGAGCGGCCCGATGAGATGCCACTCCAGCGCCGGTAACTGCGGCATTTTTCGCACCGCCTCCTGGACGTAATTCTCACCGAAGGCTTTCTGTCCGGCGGCAATCGCCTCGCGCATGCGCTCGACGTCCTGCCCTTTGGAAACTGCCAACAAAATCACCCCTGGACGAGCGTCGATGCGCGCCCTCACAAGTTGCAGGTTTTGTGCAATTCCCGCCATAATGCGTTGAACCTGCGAAGAAAAACACTTCGCCGATCCAGGGAGAATTCTAATGGATCTCACCGAGCTGCTCGCCTTTGTCGTGAAGAACAAGGCTTCCGACCTGCACTTGTCTTCCGGACTGCCGCCGATGATCCGGGTGCACGGCGACGTGCGGCGTATCAACGTGCCGCCGATGGAGCACACGGAAGTGCACGCGATGATCTACGACATCATGAACGACGGACAGCGCAAGTCCTACGAGGAGAATCTGGAATGCGACTTCTCGTTCGCGGTGCCCAACCTGGCTCGCTTCCGGGTGAACGCCTTCGTGCAGCAGCGCGGCGCGGCGGCGGTGATGCGAACCATTCCGTCCAAGATTCTCTCGCTCGAGGACCTCAAGGCGCCGAAGATCTTCGCCGAGATCGCCGACCAGCCGCGCGGCCTCGTGCTCGTCACCGGGCCGACCGGTTCGGGAAAGAGCACCACACTCGCCGCCATGATCAACCACATCAACGAGAACGAGTACGGCCACATCCTCACCATCGAAGACCCGATCGAGTTCGTCCACGAATCGAAGAAATGCCTGATCAACCAGCGCGAGATCGGGCCGCACACGCTTTCCTTCGCCAACGCGCTGCGCAGCGCGCTGCGCGAAGACCCGGACGTGATCCTGGTCGGCGAGATGCGCGACCTCGAGACGATCCGCCTCGCGCTTACGGGTGCGGAGACGGGCCACCTGGTGTTCGGAACACTGCACACCTCCTCGGCGGCGAAGACGATCGACCGCATCGTCGACGTGTTCCCGGCGGCGGAGAAGGAGATGGTGCGCGCGATGCTGTCGGAGTCGATCCGTGCGGTGATCACGCAGACACTGCTCAAGAACAAAGACGGGTCGGGCCGCGTCGCGGCACACGAAATCATGATCGGCACGCCCGCAATCCGCAACCTCATCCGCGAGAACAAGATCGCCCAGATGTACTCGGCGATCCAGACCGGGCGCCAGGTCGGCATGCAGACCCTCGACCAGAACCTGCAGGAGCTGGTGCAGCGAAACGTCGTCGCCTCGGCGGAGGCGCGCAGCAGTGCGGCCAACAAGGACAATTTCGCGGGTTAGGCAAGCGGTTGGGCACTATTACAGCGAACGCTCGCGGTTTCCGGAGTACAACGTGAGCCGCAACGGCGATCTCTTAGGGTAGAGAGGAGCCTATGGAACGCGAACAGGCAACGAAATTCATCTACGACCTTCTGCGCGCACTTGTCGCGAAGAAGGGCTCGGACCTCTTCATCACTGCGGGCTTCCCGCCCGCGATGAAGATCGACGGCCGGGTGACCCCGGTGGCGCAACAGGCGCTCACCGGCCAGCACACGGCGATGCTGGTGCGCTCGGTGATGAACGACAAGCAGGCCGCGGAGTTTGAAGCGAACAAGGAGTGCAACTTCGCCATCAACCCCACGGGGATCGGCCGCTTCCGCGTCAACTGCTTCGTGCAGATGCAGCATGTGGGCATGGTTCTGCGCGTCATCACCACCACCATCCCGAACTTCGAGGACCTGAAGCTGCCGCCGGTGCTGAAGGACATCGCGATGACCAAGCGCGGGCTTGTGATCTTCGTCGGCGCCACGGGCTCGGGCAAGTCGACCTCGCTTGCGGCGATGATCGGCTACCGCAACGAGAACTCGCACGGCCACATCGTCACCATCGAGGACCCGGTCGAGTACGTCCACCCGCACAAGAACTGCCTCATCACGCAGCGCGAAGTGGGCGTGGACACCGAGTCCTGGGAGTCGGCGCTCAAGAACACGCTGCGCCAGGCGCCCGACGTAATCCTGATCGGCGAGATCCGCGACCGGGAGGTCATGGAACACGCGATTGCCTTCGCCGAGACGGGCCACCTATGCCTCGGGACGCTGCACGCCAACAACTCCAACCAGGCAATGGACCGGATCATCAACTTCTTCCCCGAGGAGCGCCGGCCGCAGCTCCTCATGGACCTATCACTCAACCTTAAGGCGGTAGTCTCGCAGCGCTTGATCCCCATGCGAGAGGGCAAGGGACGCATGGCCGCGGTCGAAATAATGCTCAACTCACCGCTCATCTCGGACCTGATCTTTAAAGGCGAGGTGCACGAGATCAAGGAGGTCATGAAGAAGTCGCGCGAGCTCGGCATGCAAACCTTCGACCAGGCGCTGTTCGACCTCTACGAGGCCGGGCGCATCGGCTACGAGGACGCGCTGCGCTTCGCCGACTCGACCAACGAAGTGCGCCTCAACATCAAGCTGCAAGGCAGGGAAGCGAAGGACCGCGACATCACCAGGGGCATCGAGCACCTGGACATCGTCTAGGTCGCGGGGGGCCGGGAAACGGGGGCGCCGCCGGCGCCCCTTTTTTCATTGCAGAGCGTTCAACGGGCTTTCCACCTCCGTACTCGAACTGTGGCGAGATTTCGAATCCAAGTCAGTATGAGGAGGCTCCTATGAGCCCAAGGAAGGCCACGCAAAAGACGGGCAAGAGCGCCACCGGCAAGGCGGCCAAGGGATTCACGGACGAGGAACGAGCCGCGATGAGGGAGCGCGCCCAAGAGCTGAAGGCGGCTGCGCGCCGCGGCCCGAGTGCGAAGAAGGCGGGCGGGGAAAGCGACGTGCTCGCCAAGATCATCGAGATGTCGGAACCGGACCGCGCCATGGCCGAGCGGCTCCATGCCATCATCAAAGCCACTGCGCCAGTCCTCTCGCCGACAACCTGGTACGGGATGCCCGCGTACGCCAAGGACGGCAAGGTCGTCTGTTTCTTCCAAAGCGCGCAAAAGTTCAAAACGAGGTACGCGACGTTTGGCTTCAGCGACAAAGCGAGCCTCGACGAAGGCGCCATGTGGCCGACCGCCTTCGCGTTGAAGGAGTTGACCGCCGCCGAAGAGGCCAGGATCGGCGCGCTCGTGAAGAAAGCGGTGAGCGAATGACGCCGGCCAACAAGCGCATCCAGCGGATGGTCCTCGCGTAAGCCGTCGCCTAACAGCCGGTTCTTGAGCGCCGCCTACGGAACGAGGAACTCAACCTCGCCGGCGATGCGCGCCTCGACGCGCGCCGGCGGCTCGGCCTCGTCGTCCTTCTTGGGCCAGAGCTTGTCGTCGATGTGCAGCTCGAACCCTCTCCACTCGAGCGTGAGGCGCTGGCCGCGGTGCGAGGGCAGGACGGCGAGGCGCTCGCGGTTATCCTGCCACGTGTCCAGGTACTTCACCAGCCGGTCGCGCTCGGCTTCGGTGACCAGCACCACGTCCATATAGCCGTCGCCGGGCTTGCTGTCCGGGGCGAGAAAAAGGTTCGAGCCGACGTACGGGATGTTGACGGCCTCGAGCAGCAGGTAGCGGCCCGAGATGTCCTTGCCGTCGAGCGACGCCTGCAGCTCGAGCGGCTTGGCGCGCTGCGCGCGCACCTTCAGTCGCTGCAGCGCGTTGTCGACCTTCTCCTTGGGATTCTTGTGCTTCGCGCGCTTGCCGCCGCCTCGCGCGAGCAGGCGCGCGAAGAGCCCCGTGCCCAGGCTCTCGACGAACTTGCGCTTTCCCCAAGGGCCTTTGACTACGCCGATGTTGAGCTTGACCCGGCGCGCCTCGCGCCAGGAGCGCACCAGCTCCTCGAAGGGGCGCTCCACCAGCCCCAGGCTGCGCGAGATGTTGTTGGCGGTGCCCGAGGGCAGCGCGGCGAGCGGGATGCCGCGGCCGGCCATCTTCTTCGCGACGCGGCTCACCGTGCCGTCGCCGCCCGCCACGGCGACCAGGTCGGCGGACTTCTGGAGCGCCTTTTTCCAGCCGTCGTCCTTCGACGACTGGTAGCGCACCTCGTAGCCGGCGTCCTCGAGCAGCGCGACGAGGCTCTCGGCGTTGTCCTTGCCCTGCTTGCCCGCGCCCGGGTTGTGGATCAGCGTCACTCGCACGCTATTTGCTCGGTGAATGGCATATGCGCATCCTCGTGACCAATGACGACGGCGTCTATAGTCCCGGCATAGCCGCACTGGCGCAGGTGGCTTCCCGATTCGGCGAGGTGCGCGTCGTCGCGCCAGACGTCGAAATGTCCTCGGCGAGCCATTCGATCACGGCGTCGCGGCCCGTGACCATGAAGCGCACGCCGCTGCAGGGAATAGACGCCTACCGGGTCAATGGCACGCCGAGCGACTGTGTGATGCTCGGTACGACGCTCTGGGAAAGAGTCGACCTCGTCCTCTCTGGAATCAATATCGGCACGAACCTCGGTAACGCACTCTGGCACTCGGGCACCCTCGCCGGCGCGAAGCAGGCGACGCTCCTCGGGCTGCGCGGCGTCGCCTTCAGCGCGCCGGCCACCGAGACCGAGCAGCCGGACTTCGAGACCCTCAAGCCATGGGCGGCGACGGTGCTCGAGGCCCTGCTCGACGCGCCCGAGCCCTACCTCGTGAATGTCAACTTCCCTTCGCGGCCGCCGCGCGGCACGCTGTGGACGCGCCAGTCCATGAGGCACTACGACGGCAAGGTGGTTCCCGGAAAGGATCCGGCGGGCCGCACGCATTACTGGTTCACCGTGGTCCCGGTCGAGGCCACCGAAGAAGGTACGGACCGCTGGGCGATCGAGCAGGGTTATGTCTCGATGACGCCACTGCGTTTGGATCTCACCGACGATGACGCGCTCGGCCGCATGCGCAAGCTCGAGGCCTGGAAGCAGCTGAAGTTCGCTTGATCAGGATCGGCGTCTCGGGCTGGCGTTACGAGCCGTGGCGCGGCCTGTGGTATCCCGAAGGCCTGCCGCAGCGTACGCGCTAAAGCTGATGCGGCAGCTCGGCCTCTCTTGGGGGTTGCCGTGGCACAAGGGAGGCGCACGAATCTCCCAGCTGAAGTACGCCTGCGGGCCGCGCGTTACCGGCGGGAACCCCGCATGGGACGACCTCGCACGATCTCGAACTCGTACAGGCGGCATTCGAGCGCCCCGTTCCACAGCGGCGTACGGCGCGAGGGCTCGAGGCGGATCAGCTTCGGCAGCCTCAGGTCGGCGGTAAAGATGTAGCAGCGCCACCCGGCGAAGCTTTTCTTCAGCGCGTCGCCGAGCTTCGGGTAGAAGCGCGCAAGCTCGTTCGCGCTTCCCATGCGCTCGCCGTAGGGGGGGTTCATCACCATCACGCCGGATGGCGCCGGCGCCCCGCGCTCGAGCACGTCGGTGCGCTCGAGCTTCACCCAGCGCTCCACGCCCGCCGCCGCCAGATTACGCCGCGCTGCCTTCAACGCTTCGGGGTCGTTATCGCTGCCATACAAGACGGGATTGAAAGACTCGGGCGCTCTTTCCTGCTTCACGGCTGCCCAGAGTGAAGCGTTAAAGCTCTTCAGGTTCTGAAACGCAAAACCACGCTTTGCACCCGGCGCGCGGCCGCGGGCCATCGCGGAAGCCTCGACGAGAAACGAGCCGCCGCCGCACATCGGGTCGAGCAGCGGCTCGTCCGGCCGCCAGCCGGTCAGCATGACGATGCCGGCGGCCAGATTCTCGCGGAGCGGCGCCTCGCTCCGCTCTGCGCGCCAGCCGCGCTTGAAAAGCGGCTCGCCGGACGTGTCGAGGTAAAGCGTGCCGGTGTCCTTTCCCAGAAAGACATGGACCCGTACGTCCGGCGCCGCGCGCTCCACATCGGGCCGCTTGCCCAGCGTCTCGCGGAAACGGTCGCACACCGCGTCTTTCACGCGCAGCGTGGCGAACTCAAGGCTGCGAAGGGGACTGTTCCGCGCGGTCACATTAACACGCAGCGTGCGCTCGACGTCGAAGTAACGCAGCCAGTCCAGCGCCTTTACGGCTCTGTAGACATCATCCTCATTGCGATACGCAAAGTCCCGCACCTTCCACAGCACCCGCGAGGCGATGCGCGACCACAGGTTCGTTCGGTAGCAGCTGTCCCAGCCGCCCTCGAAGGAGACGCCGCCGGGCACAAAGACGGCACCTTTCCCTCCCAAGGAGGAAATTTCCTGCTGCAAAAGCGGTTCGAGGCCGCGCGGCGCGCTGGCGAAGAAGACGCTAGGAGGGCTTGAAGACAACGAGCAGCACCGTGGCGACAAGAATGAGCACCGGGAATTCGTTGAACCAGCGGAACCAGACGTGGCTCTTGGTGTTGCGCTCGGTGGCGAAGTCGCGCAGCAGGATCCAGCACCAGAGGTGGTAGCACACGAGAACCGCCACCAGCGCGACCTTGGCGTGCAGCCAGCTCGGGCCGCCGCGAAACCAGCCAAGCCAAAGCCACACGCCGAAGACGATCGTCAGCACCGCGCCCGGGGTCATGATGCCCCAGAAGAGCTTCCGTTCCATCAGCTTGAAGCGCTCGATGGAAGGCTGGTCGTGCGCGAGCGCGTGGTAGACGAATAGCCGCGGCAGATAGAAAAGCCCAGCGAACCACGTCACCATGAAAATGATGTGGAAGGACTTCACCCAGAGCATGTCAGGACGAAAACCGGCGGCGGGCGCAGTAGATCGCTCCCGCATAGCCGGCCGCAGCGTACGCGAGCAGCACCGCTATGTGCAGCCATAGGCCAGACGGCGGACCGCCGGCGATGAGCGGGCGCACGATCTGCACGCCGTGGTAGAGCGGCAGCGCCCTGGCCACAGCGAGGAGCGGCGCCGGCAGCTGCTCAGCCGGGAAAAACACCCCCGAGATCATCATCATGGGGGTCATGACGAGTGTCATGTAGTAGCTGAAGAAGTCCCAGCCGCGCGCGAGCACGCACATGATGAGGCCCACCGAAGCGAACGCCAGGCCGACCAGGAACGCCGCCGGCAGCGCGAGCAGCACCCACGGCGAGCTCGCCAGCCCAAACACCACCGCGACTCCCAGGATGGTGGAGCCCGTGAGCCATGCCTTGCTCGCCGCCCACACGATCTCGCCCGCGACGATATCGTCGATCGTCAGCGGCGCATGCAGGATGGCGTCCCAGGTCTTCTGACCGTGCATGCGCGCAAAGCTGGAGAACATGGATTCGAACGACGCCGTGAACATGGTTGCCGTACAAAGCTGTCCGGCGGCGAAGAATGCGATATACGACATGCCCTGGACCGAAGGCAGCAGCACCCCCAAGCCGTAGCCCAGCCCGAACAGCATGATCAGCGGATCGGCGAGGTTGCTCAGCATGGCCGCCGCAGCGAGCTTGCGCCAGACCAGCATGTTTCTGCGCCAAATCGCGATCCAGCGCATTCTCAATCCCTCAGATCGCGGCCAGTCAGCTTGAGGAAAACGTCTTCCAGGCTTGCGGGCCGGTGGAGATAGCTCAGGTAGCCGGAAAGCGTCTTGAGCAGCGGCTCGACGTCTTCGCCGTAGCAGTACACGGTGTCGCCCACGCGCTCGACGCGCGGCGCCAGGCCCTTCGCGCGCTCCATCCACGCCTCGTAGCCAGGCCCGTGCACCTCGAGCACCTGCGGCTCGATGTGCTCGGCGATCAGCGCGCGCGGCGAGCCTTCGGCGATGATGCGGCCGCGATCCATGATGGCGAGCCGGTGGCAGAGCCGCTCGGCCTCCTCCATGAAGTGCGTGGTCAGCACAAGGGTCTTGCCTTCCTGCGTCAGCCGCCGCAGCCGCTCCCAGATGAGGTGGCGAGCCTGCGGATCGAGGCCGCTGGTCGGCTCGTCCATGAAGACAAGCTGCGGGTCGTTGACGAGCGCCCGCGCTAGGGTCAGGCGGCGCTTCATGCCGCCCGAGAGCGCCATGATCTTCGCGTCGCCGCGACCCGCCAGCCCGGCAAAGTCGAGGAGCGCGGGAATTCGAGCCGAAATGTCCGTGGAGTCGATCCCAAAGTAGCGTGCGTAGACGACCAGGTTCTCCTCGACTGTAAAGTCCGGATCGAGGTTGTCGAACTGCGGCACGACTCCTGCGCGCGCGCGTGCTTTCCGAGCCCTTTTCGGCACCGGCTCGCCGAGAAGCTCGATGTCGCCAGAGTCGGCCTCGATCAGCCCAAGGCAAAGCTTCAGCGTGGTCGTCTTGCCTGCGCCGTTAGGGCCAAGCAAGCCGAAGCACTCTCCCGGCGC
The DNA here is from genome assembly GCA_035762345.1 of Burkholderiales bacterium. Taxonomy (GTDB): domain Bacteria; phylum Pseudomonadota; class Gammaproteobacteria; order Burkholderiales; family SG8-39; genus SCGC-AG-212-J23. The sequence goes on along the minus strand of DASTPE010000073.1, from coordinate 25,494 downwards.
CACTGCGAGATCGACGCCCGAAACGACCTCGAGCGCGCCATAAGACTTGCGCAGCCCGCGCGCCCTGAGCGCGCTCATCTCGAGCTGGCTTGCACTATCCGTCGGATGATCTGCAGCTTGCGATGAAAGAAATGATCCGCGCCGGGCACCACGACCACGGGGAGGTCCTGCGGCCGCGCCCAATCGAGCACCGTGCCGAGGGGTACGGTGTCGTCATTCTCGCCGTGGACCACGAGCGTGTCTTGTGGCACGGCCGGTGCCTCCAGGCGCGTGATGCCGATGCCGACGAGCACCAGCCACTCAGGATCGACTTCCTTCGCGAGGCGCGCCTGTAGCGACGCTCCAAACGAGAACCCTGCCAGCACGAGCCTGGCAGGCGCAAGGCGCCTTGCGACGGCTCTTAAGTCCTCGAGCTCGCCGCGCCCCTCGTCGTGCATGCCCTCGGTGGCGCCGACGCCGCGAAAATTCGGCCGCCACGCCTCGTAACCCAGATCGACGAAGGCGCGCGCAAGTGTCTGCACGACCTTGTTGTCGAGCGTGCCGCCGAAGAGCGGATGCGGGTGCGCGATCAGTGCGACGCCTCGCGCCGCGCCTTCGGGGCTGTCAACAGCGCATTCGATGCGCCCTGCCGGGCCGGCAACGAACTCGCGACGGGTGCTCGGCCGCATTACATCCTGAGGCGTTCTACGATGCGCCCGTTCTTAAGGTGCTCCTCGATGATCTCGTCGACGTCGGCCTGGTCGACGTAGGTGTACCAGACCGCTTCCGGATACACCACGATGCACGGGCCTTCCTCGCAGCGGTCCAGGCATCCTGCCTGGTTGACGCGGATCTTCCCCGGGCCGGCTAGCCCGAGGTCCTTGACCCGGCCCTTGGCGTAGTCGCGCATCCGCGAGGCGCCCTTGTCGTTGCAGCATGTCCGCCCGCCGTCGCGCTGGTTACAGCAGAAAAAGATGTGCTTGGCGTAATGGGACATCAGCCCGGCATTCTAGCCGAGCGCTTCGCGGCGCCTCGACGCGAGATAGATGAGATAGCCGAGCGCGATGAAGGGCCATGCGGCGCTCACCAGCCGCGTCAGCCCGTTGAAGTTGAGAAAGTGACCCTGGTGCCATACTTTCAACGAAAGCGCGAGGTAGGGATTCGGGGGAGCCAGATTGACCAACACGGTGGCCGCCATCAGGAGAACCGCGGCCAGGACCAACCGTGCGGTGCGCGGCAGCGCAATGGCGGCGAGCGCAGCCGCGACGCCGATGAAAAGGCCGAGCTGCGCGCCCTGCGTGAGCCACGTGAAGACGTTCTGGGCGCGCAAGAGAATCGCGACGGCGGCCGTCTTCACCGTAAGCGCCGCCAGCGTTGTGCCGAGCACCAGGCCGCGCACTGGGCGCTCAGGCGGGGCAAGCGCCGCGAGGATCAGCGCGACGGCGACCAGATTCGCGGCCGTGGTGAAGGCCTCGATGGAGATAAAGAACTCCGGGCGCCGCTCGCGCCCTTCGAACGGCGCAAGCAGGTCCCTCAAGTCGCCCGCGCCGAAGAGCAGCGTTGTGGGATTCAGCTGGATGAAAAGCCACAGGCCGATCAGCATCAGGCCGAAGTCCGCCCCGGCCCCGGGCACAAATGCCGCACGCCAGCGCGACAGCGGCCCGCCGCCGGTTAGGAAGGTGAAATGCTGGCCGAGCGTAGCACCGAGCGCCGCGCCGCCTACGTTACAAACCACGTCCAGGGTCGTCGGGACGCGCGCCGGCAGATAGCTTTGCCCAGCTTCTAGGACGAGCGAGAGCGCGGTGGCCCCCACGATCGCTGCAGCGAAGGCTGCAACACCCCGCAGGCGCGGATGCAGGAACGCGGTCGCGAGGAACCCGAAAGGAAGATACCCCGCAACATTCGCCACAATGTCAAATGCGGTGACGTACCGCGGCCAGGGCTCGAATAGGTACGCAAACGGGGAGATTCCTACATTGCGCCAGCCGGAGAGGGGATAGAGGGACGCATAGACAACCAGTAGCACGTAGACAAGGAACAGGATGCGCGCGAGCGTCGAGCCGCGCGCCGAGTGCGCCGTTGCGAGCGGCTCAGTGCTTGCCGTGGTGGTGGGCCGGCGCGGCGGCCGGGCTGGGCACGAAAGACCCCAGCACCATGCCGGCGATCGAGAAGCCGAGGCCGACGAGCTGCGGCGGCACCGTGCTTTCGGGCGCCACCGCTTCGGCGATGGTCCAGGAAAGCAAACCGAGCACCACCGAGAGCACCGCTCCCGGCACGTTGCGCTGCGCGGCCCACAGCCCGATGCCGATGGTGAGAAGCAGGTACATGACGACCGAGCCGATCAGCATGCGCGCTCCATCATAGCCGCCGCTCCCAGCGCTGCCAAATCTCCTTGCCCGCGAAAACGGCGAGCGAATCTTGCGGCGGAATCGCCTTGTCCTCCCGCAATAAGAACGCCCTGTCCAGCAGACGGTGCAGCCCTTCCCTTGAAGTGCCGAACGGCGGGCCGCGCTCGTTGTCGTCGAGATAGAAAAAACCGGCGAGCTCCCCGCCCGGGCGCACGAGCTCGCTCATCCGGCGCGCCCAGTCGGACCAGCGCACCCGCGGCAACGCGCACAGGAAGGCGCGCTCATACACGAAATCGAACGAACCTTCTTCGAATGCGAAAAAGTCCGCCTGCCGCACCAGCCGCGACTGCGCCCCAAGGTAGCGCCGGGCAGCTTCAAGCGCCGCCTGCGAGAAATCGATGCCGAGCACATCGTCGCCGTGCCGCGCGAAGAGCGCGATTTCGTAACCGGTGCCGCAGCCGGGGACGAGCACTTTGGAGCCTCCTGGCGGCCTGGTTTTGAACCAGGACTCGAGGTGCGCCGGCACACCGCCCGCATCCCACGGGGTCACGCCAGTGCGGAAGCGCGTGTCCCAGAAATCCGCGGCTGAGCTATCGGAAGGCAAGGAGCAGGAAACCGAGAATGATCGCGGCGAGCAGCGCCGCGAGCAGCCGGTTGCGCCGGGCGTTTTGTCGCGCGAGACGCTCGACGGCGAGCTGAAGAACGCCAAGGCGGTCTTCCGCAAGAGCGCGATGCATGAGCCTGGGCAGCTGCGGCAGCGTTGCGGCCCAGAATGGCGCCTCGTGCCGGATCGTGCGCACCAGCCCACGCCACCCGACCTGCTCGCGCATCCAGCGCTCGAGGAAGGGCTTCGCGGTCTGCCAGAGATCGAGGTCGGGATCGAGCTCGCGGCCCAGGCCTTCGATGTTGAGCAGCGTCTTCTGCAGCATCAGAAGCTGCGGCTGCACTTCCACGTTGAAGCGCCGTGAGGTCTGGAACAGGCGCAGCAGCAGCTTGCCGAAGTAGATCTCCTTGAGCGGCCGTGCGAACACCGGCTCGCATACGGCGCGGATTGCGGCCTCGAACTCGTCGATGCGCGTGCCTGCGGGCACCCAGCCCGCATCCAGGTGCGCCTGCGCCACTCGCCGGTAGTCGCGATTGAAGAAGGCGAGAAAGTTCTGCGCGAGATAGTTCTTGTCCACCTCGGTAAGCGTGCCCATGATGCCGAAGTCGAGGGCGATGTAGCGCCCATCGTCCGCCACTCGGATGTTGCCAGGGTGCATGTCTGCATGAAAGAAACCATGGCGGAAGACCTGCGTAAAGAAGATCTCGACCCCGGCGCGCGCCAGCGCTGCAATGTCGATTCCCTCTTCCCGGAGGACCTGCACTTGCGAGATCGGCGTGCCATGCATCCGCTCCATCACCATCACGCGCTGCGCGCAAAGGTCCCAATACACCGCGGGCACGATAAGGAGGGGCGACGCCGCAAAATTGCGCGCGAGCTGGCTTGCGTTCGCCGCCTCTCGCATGAGATCGAGCTCGTTGTGCACATGGCGTCCGAACTCGGCGACCACGTCCCTTGGGCGCAGGCGCTTGCCGTCGGCCCAAAGCCGCTCCACCAGCGCGGCTGCGGTCTCCAGCAAGGCGAGGTCACGCTCGACGGCAGCCTCGACGCCGGGCCGCAGCACCTTTACCGCAACTTCGGCGCCGCCGTGCAGCCGCGCGAGGTGCACCTGTGCAATCGAGGCGCTCGCTACTGGGCTCTCTTCAAAATAGGCGAACGCCTCATCAAGTTTCCGCCCGAGCGAGCGTTCCACCTCGGCGACCGCGAGCCCGGACGGAAAAGGCGGAACCTGATCCTGGAGCCTGGCGAGCTCGTCGGCGATGTCGACCGGAAGGAGGTCGCGTCGGGTCGACAGCACCTGGCCGAACTTGACGTAGATCGGACCGAGCGTTTCGAGCGCCTCGCGCAGCCGCTGGCCGCGCGGCTCGTGGGTTCGGCCGGCGAGCACGCGTAGCACGACATTTCGCGAAAGGCGGGGGACGAACTCATGCAGACCGAAGCGCAGGCCGACCGCCAGGATGCGCGCGAGCCGGCCGACCCTAATCAAGCTGCTTGATCCGCTTGTCCAGCCTTGCGATCCCGTCCCGCAACTGCGCGAGCGACTCGCCGAGCGCCCCGAGCTCCGCGCGGCGCGCGAGGAGCTGTTTCTCGTCGGTCAGATAGTCGCCAAGAGCGGCGATCAAGCGGCGGGCTGCATCGACGTGCCAGGCCGCAAAGGCGCGGCCAGCGCCCGCGAGCCGATGCGCCGCAATGTCGCCGATCAAACGCGAAAGCGCTTCTTCCGCGTCCCAGCGCAGATGCCGCGCGAGCACCAGCACCTCGGCCGCGAGCCTGTCGTTGCCCGAGACTTCCACCGCCTTCATGACGTGCTCCTCGCCGCGCGCCAGCACCGACAGCAGCTGCGGCTTGAACGTCATCGTCAGGCTCGGCTCTGCGCTGCCCGCCTCCACTGTTCCCCCCTCAAGAATGCGCAAGCGTAGCGCGGGAAACGGCGGCGCGCGCAGCTCGACGGTCTCGCCCGCGAACGGCACGAGCCGCAGCCGCGCCCAGGGTTCGGCGGTGAGCAGACTATTCACCAGAAAGCAAAAGGCCACCTCGGGGGTGGCCTTTTCGACGAGCGGAAGCTCGCTCAATGCATTTGCTGGATCCCGGCGAGGAGCCAGCCGCTCGAATCGTCGGCGGGCTTCACGAGGTTCCAGACTTCTGCGAACGGCTCCGGCGCTGCGCCGCGCGCCTCGCGCACCGTGCCGGAGAAGCGCACGCTCGCCCAGTGGCGGTCGCCCTCGGTGGCGAGCTCGAGCAGATCGGCCTCGAGGCCGATCACCTCGGTCTCGCCTCTCTGACCGAGCTCGCTGCTGAGCTCCTGATAGAGCTCCTCGGTGGTGAACTCGCGGATTTCCTCCAGCCGGGCGGCATCGTTCGCCGCCTGCAGCCTCAGGAAGTTGTGCTTCGCCGCGCGCAGAAAGCCCGTCGCGTCGAACCCCGCGGGAACCTTCGCGTGCGAACGGGTCGCCGGCAACTCATTGCTCACAGGGACCGACACGGTTTCGCGCATGCCGGCGAACTGCACCGGCTGAGGCGCTTCTGTGCGCCGGCGCATCAAGGCGCGCACGCCGACGACCGCGGCGATGGCGAGCAGCGCGAGGAGCACGATGCCCAGAAGCCCGCTGCCGCCGAAGAGGTAGCCGAGGATGCCGCCAAGCGCGAGGCCGCCCAGGATCGGCGCCCAACGGCTGCCGGTCGAAGCGGGCGCGGCTTGCTGCGTCCCCTGCTGCGTGGGCGCAGCCTGCTGCGCCGGCTTGGCCGGCGTCTGCGCGGGCGGAGCGGTGACGTTGCGCTGCGCGCCGACGGTGCGCCCGCCGCCGAGACGGCGTGCCTCCACCTCCGTAGCGGCGAAGATACCGGTAAATGCGAGAACCGCGGATACGAGTAGCCACTTGCTCATGTTGCGTTCCTCCGGAACCGGAATGCTATCAAAAACGATACCCGCGATGGATCGCAACCACGCCGGCAGCGAGGTTAAACACTTCGACGTCGGTGAACCCCGCCGAGTGAAGCATCTCGGCGAGTGCGGCCTGGTCGGGATGCGCGCGTATAGACTCCGCGAGGTAGCGGTAGGCGTCGGCGTCGCCGGCGACCTTATCGCCGAGCCACGGCAACACCTTGAATGAATACCACCCGTACGCGCGCGCGAGAGGCTTCCACACCTTTGAGAACTCCAGCACGACGAGCCGCCCGCCGGGCTTCAGCACGCGCGCCATCTCCGCGAGCGCGATATCTTTGTGGGTCATGTTGCGCAGGCCGAACCCCACTGTGACGCAATCGAAATGCGCCGCCGGGAAAGGCAACCGCTCGGCGTCGCACTGTACCGCCGGGAGCGCAAGCCCGCGATCGAGCAGCCGATCGCGGCCGCGCTCGAGCATGCGCCGGTTGATGTCGCTGATCCACACCTCGCCGCCAGGGCTGACCCTTCGGGTCAGCGAGAGCGCGAGGTCGCCGCTGCCGGTGGCAATGTCGAGCACGCGATCGCCCAGCCGCGGCCGCGCGACCGCGATCGCGGCCGCCTTCCATGCGCGGTGCAGCCCGAGCGACATGAGGTCGTTCATGACGTCGTAGCGCTCCGCAACCGAGTCGAAGACGCGCCTTACCGTTTGCGCTCTATTCCCTGCTTGCACCGGCGGCCTTGAGTTTGCCCAGATACTGCGACCAGAGCCTGTCCTGGTTGTCTCCGAGCTCGTAGAGATACTCCCACGAGTAGATCCCGGTGTTGTGACCGTCGGAGAACTGCGGTTGCACGGCATAGGAGCCGATCGGCTCAAGCGAGCGGATCTCCACGTTACGCTTGCCCGCCTGCAGAACTTCCTGCCCCGGCCCGTGACCGCGCACTTCGGCGGAGGGCGAGTACACGCGCAAAAACTCGTACGGCAGCCGGAAACTGTGGCCGTCGGAAAAGGCGATCTCCATGACGCGCGATTTCTGATGCAGGGTGATCGCCGTCGCAATTCGCTCGCTCATAGAAGAACCCGCTCGATGCCGCCCGCGTTCGCTTTGGCGACGAATTGCGGCAGCCAGTCTTCGCCGAGCATGCGGCGTGCGAGCTCGACCACAATGTAGTCCGCCTGCATGCCGGTGTCATCCTCGAAGCGCGCGAGACCCTGGAGACAGGAGGGGCACGAGGTCAGGACCTTGACGGGTTTGCCCTCATTGCCAAGCGCGGCGATTCCTCTGCGCAAGGACTCCTCTTTGCTGAACCGCACCTGGGTGGAGACGTCCGGCCGGGTCATGGCCAGCGTGCCCGACTCGCCGCAGCAGCGCTCGGACAGGGGCACATTTTCGCCCATCAGGCCATTTACCACGCTGAGCGGCTTGGCGGTCTTGATCGGCGTATGGCACGGGTCGTGGTACATGTAGCGGACACCGGATGCCTCGTTCACTCTCACGCCCTTCTCGAGCAGGTATTCGTGGATGTCGAGGAGCCGCGCGCCGGGAAAAATGGACCCGAAGTCATAGTTCTCGAGCTGGTCCAGGCAGGTGCCGCACGAGACGATGACCGTGCGGATGTCGAGGTAGTTGAGAGTCGTGGCGAGGCGGTGAAACAGCACGCGGTTCTGCATCGTGATTCGCTCGCCCGTGGCGGACTCCCCGGCCGCGATTTGCGGGTAGCCGCAACACAGATAGCCCGGCGGCAGCACGCACTGCACCCCCACGGCGTAAAGCATCGCCTGGGTAGCGAGCCCGACCTGCGAGAACAAGCGCTCGGAGCCGCAGCCCGGGAAATAGAACACCGCATCGGAGTCCTCCCCGACTTTCGCCGGATCGCGGATGATCGGCACCATTTTCGGATCCTCGATGTCGAGCAGCGCGCGCGCACTGCGCTTGGGTAGTCGCCCCGGCATCGGCCTGTTGACGAAGTGGATCACCTGCGTACGCAGCGGCTTCTGCCCGGTCGTAAGCGAAGGCCGAGCCGTCTGCTCTCCCGAGAAGGACTTCAGAAGTCCATGGGCAAAGCGCTGCAAACGGTAGCCCCACTCGATCATGACGGTGCGCGCGATCTTCACTGCACGTGGGTCGGTAAGGTTGAGAAACAGCATCGACGCTTGCGTGCCCACGTTGAAGCGCCGCTTGCCCGCGCGGCGCAGATAGTTTCGCATCGTGATGGAGACATCGCCGAAGTCGATGTCCACCGGGCAGGCCGGCTCGCACTTGTGGCAGACCGTGCAGTGATCGGCCACGTCTCCGAACTCGTCGTAGTGGGCGAGCGCCACGCCGCGCCGCGTCTGCTCCTCGTACAGGATCGCCTCGATGAGCAGTGAGGTGGCGAGGATCTTGTTGCGCGGCGAGTACAGCAGGTTGGCGCGCGGCACGTGGGTGGCGCACGGCGGCTTGCACTTGCCACAGCGCAGGCAGTCCTTGATCGTGGCGGCGACGAGGCCGAGGTCGGTCTGCTCGAGAATCAACGACTCGGCGCCGATGAGCGCGAAGCTCGGGGTGTAGGCGTTCGCGAGATCGCTGCCGGCGAGCAGCTTGCCGGCGTTGAACCGCCCGTGCGGGTCGACCGTCGTCTTGTAGGCGCGGAACGCCTCAATGTCGGCCGGGTCCAGGAACTCTAGCTTGGTGATGCCGATGCCGTGCTCGCCCGAGATCACGCCGTCAAGCGAGCGCGCAAGCCGCATGAGGCGCGCGACCGCGCCGTAGGCGCGCTGCAGCATCTCATAGTCGTCGGAGTTGACCGGGATATTGGTGTGCACGTTGCCGTCGCCAGCATGCATGTGCAGCGCTACAAACACCCGGCCGCGAAGCACGCTCCTGTGAATGCTTTCCGTTCGCTCGAGGACATGGCGGAAAGCACCGCCGTCGAAGATGCGACGCAGTTCATCGCGCACCTCGCTCTTCCACGACAGCCGCACTGCGTGCGACTGCAAGCGGTCGAAGTAATGGTCAAGGTCGGCACCGATCGCCTGCCAGCGGCCGCGCACGCGCCGCAAGAGCTCTAGCGCACGGCCCGTCCGATCGCCCGCGAGGTCTCGGTCCTGGATCCCCAAGTCGCCGGAGAAGTAGTTCTCGAGCGCCTCCAGAAGCCGCAGCTTGTTGGCGATGGAGAACTCGATATTGATACGCTCCACTCCGTCGGTGTACTCGCCCAGCTTCTCCAGCGGTATTACCACGTCCTCGTTGATCTTGAACGCGTTGGTGTGCCGGGCAATCGCCGCCGTGCGTGCCCGGTCGAGCCAAAAGCGCTTGCGCGCCTCCTCCGACACTGCGACGAAGCCTTCCCCGCCGCGCGCGTTGGCAATGCGTACCACGCCCGAAGCGGCCGCAGCGACTGCGTCGACGTCGTCGCCGACCAAATCACCGATTAGCACCATGCGCGGCCGCTCGCTGCGGCGCGACTTGCTGGCGTAGCCGACCGCCTTGACGTAGCGTTCGTCCAGGTGCTCCAGACCCGCGAGCATCACCGAATTCGATTTCTCGACGTAGTTCTTTATCTCCACGATCGCGGGAACCGCGTCGCGCGCCAGGCCGAAAAACTCCAGACAGACCGTGCGCGTATGCGCCGGCATGCGGTGCAGCAAAAACCGCGCGGCAACAATGATGCCGTCGGTGCCTTCTTTCTGCGCCCCGGGCAACCCGGCAAGGAACTTGTCGCTCACGTCCTTGCCGAGGCCCGCCTTTCGGAAGTGCGAACCCGGGATCTCGAGGATGCGCTCCTCCCTGAGCTTCCTGCCTTCGAAGTACTTCAGGCGGAAGCGCGCATTGGGCGCGTCGTGGATCTTGCCGAGATTGTGATCGAGGCGCTCGACCTCGAGCCACTCGCCGCGCGGGGTCACCATGCGCCACCACACGAGGTTGTCGATCGCCGTGCCCCACAGCACCGCCTTCTTGCCGCCCGCGTTCATCGCCACGTTGCCGCCGATGCACGAGGCGTCCGCCGAAGTCGGGTCCACCGCGAACACGAGCCCGCCCGCGTCGGCGGCGTCCATCACACGCTTGGTGACCACCCCGGCCGCCGCGCGAATGGTCGGCTGAGGCCGCGCCACGCCCGGGAGCTCAAGGTACTCGATCTCGCCAAGCGCCTCGAGCTTCTCGGTGTTGATGACCGCCGAACGGCGCGAAAGCGGCACCGCCCCCCCGGTGTAACCAGTGCCGCCGCCGCGCGGAATGATCGTCAGGTTCAGGGAAAACAACGCACCCACGAGCGGATGGATCTCCTCCTCCGAATCCGGGGTGAGCACGACGAACGGCATCTCGACGCGCCAGTCGGTGGCGTCGGTGACGTGCGAGACGCGCGCGAAGCCGTCGAACAGAATGTTGTCGCGCCGCGTCACGCGCGCAAGGTGCCGCAGCACGCTGGCGCGCAGCGCGCGCGTCGCGGCAAGCTCAGCTGCGAAGGCGTCGACCGCGCCACGCGCGAGCTCGAGCAGCCGGGTCACCTTCGCCGAGCCGGCGCGGCGGGCATCGATCTCCGCGAGCCGCCGGCGCATGCCGCCGAGCGCTTCTGCGCGGCGCTGCGGTCGGTTCACGAGCTCGTCTTCGAGGTAGGGATTGCGCTGAATCGCCCACATCTCGCCGAGCACCTCATAGAGCATGCGCGCCGAGCGCCCGGTACGGCGCTCCGCCCGCAGCTCGCTGATCAGCTTCCAGCCTTCGGCGCCGAGCAGACGAAGCGCGATCTCGCGGTCCGAGAATGAGGTGTAGTTGTAAGGGATCTCGCGGATGCGGTTCATAAGGTCCCCTGGTCCGCGCGGAAGACGTCACGGTAGCTCGCGTAGAAGCTCGCGAACAGCGTCGGCAGGAGCACGACAAGGAGCGGAAACACGAGCGACATGGCCGGCACGCCGAGTGATGCGAGCGCCACGACCGAGACCACCGCAAGCGGCAGTGCCAGCGCGACGACAGTCGTGACTGCGCCGTAGGCGAGGAAAGCGCGCCAGTTAATGAGGCAGGCGAAAAAGCTGAAGAACAGCGCCTTGGCGGGCGCGATGGCGTGCCAGGCAGCGAGCGGCGGCGCAAACCAAAACATCATCAGCACCGGGGTGTACAAGGCAGCGGCGGCGCCGAGCGCAGCGAGAAAGGCGTCAGAGTGAAGCACTTCTTCGCTTGGCCGATGGGCGGAAAGCATCCAGCCCGCGAGCGCACCCCCGTCGGCGAGGACAGTCGCGGCAAGCACCAGCGCAAGGCAGGCGAAGTAGGCCACGCCGAGGATCAGCTGGCTGCGAAGGTGATTGCGAAACCCTTCGAAGAGCAACACGAGCTCTACCGGAGCCTTGCGCGCGGCGGCGCGCGCCGCCGCCATAAACCCGACCGAGAAGGCGGGCACCATGATCGACGCGGCGGCCACGCCGACAAGCGGCACGACCGACACCAGCGTCATGAGTAGCCAATAGGCGAACACCATGGCGAGCCAGCCGAGCGGCGCGGCCCTGAACAGATGCCAGCCGTCGAGGAGCCACTGCGCGCCCCGCGCCGTCTGCACGATGCGCGCCTGCATCAGGCGATCCAGGGCACGTCTATGGCGACCCGGGACTCCAGCACGCGGCGGAAATGCTCCGGGTCGTGGGCATGCACGAGCATCCCGGGACGCGGCAGGTGAAAGTCATAGAGCCGCGACAGCCAGAAGCGGAGCGCCGCCGCACGCAGCATCGGCCGCCAGGCCGAGCGCTCGAGCGCGTTGAACGCTCGCACGCTGTCGTAGCTGGAAAGAAGCGCTCCTACCCGCGCCTCGTCCAACGCGTCGTCGGGTCGCAGGCACCAGTCGTTCGCGCACACGGCGAGGTCGTAGAGCAGGCAATCGACACCCGCGAAGTAGAAGTCGATCACGCCAGAGAGACGCGTGTCGTCCCAGAGCGCATTGTCGCGAAAGAGATCGGCGTGCACCGGTCCGCGCGGCAGGTCAGGAAAGCGCTGCTCGGCTTGATAGGCAAGCTCCTTCTCGAGGAAATCTTTTTTCATTGCGTCCAGGAAAGGCAAGACTTCCTTGGCGGCAAACCGCCACCATTTCGGACCGCGTGGGTTCTCGAAGTAGGCGCTGTAGGAGCGGCCGGCGAGGTGCATTCGGGCGAGGAGTGCGCCCAGCTCCTCACAGTGCCGCACACCCGGCTCACCGAGCGAGCGCCCGGGCAGGCGTGTGACCAGCGCTGCGGGCTTGCCGTTCAAGCGCCCGAGGTACTGATCGGAAAGATCGGCGATCGGCGCCGGGCATGGAATTCCGTGGCGCGCGAGATGCGCCATGAGATCGAGATAGAACGGCAGCTCCTCGGCCGGCAGCCGCTCGAACAGCGTCAGGACGTAGCGGCCCTGGGTGGTGGTGACAAAGTAGTTGGTGTTTTCGATGCCCGCCTTGATGGGCTCGCATGAGGCGAGCCGCCCGACGGAGTAGTTCCTGAGCCATTCGCGCAGCTCGGCCTCGGAGACGGGGGTGTAGACGGACAAGGCGGGGAGAGGCTCAGTCCCACGTGTGGATCGGCCACATCGGCACGCGTACGCCGTCGTCGAGCGAATCACGGCGCATCCAGTTGCCGTTGCCCGTAGTGTCGACAAGGTAATAGGGCTTGCCGTGCGGCGGCGTCACCTTGAGCATCACTACGCGGCCGCCTTCGCGCACCTCCTCCACCTTGTCGCCTTCCTGCACCGGGATGCGCACCGCAGGCTCGTCGACCGACATCTCCGGAGGCGGCGGCGGCTCGGGCAGCGGCTCAAGCTTGGGCGGGCGCCTTTGCGCATGTGCCGGCGAGGCGAACACGATGAAGAAAAGCCCAACCAACAGCACACGCCGCATTGATCGATTCTACTAGAGGTTCAGCAGCACCTCGCGCTCGGCAGGCGACGGCGCGAAGCCTCGCTTCTCGTAGAAAGTAAAGATCGCGTCCACCACTTGCTGCGGCTCGTCATAGACCTGCACGAGGTCGATGTCAGCGGCATCGATCATCCCTTCGGCGGCGAGCCGTTCGCGCATCCAGGCGAGAAGGCCGCGCCAATACGGCTCGTGCACCAGGATGATCGGCATCTGGCGCGTCTTCCCGGTCTGCACCAGGGTGAGGGCTTCGAACAGCTCGTCGAGCGTGCCGTAGCCGCCCGGCAGCACGATGAACGCGGTAGCGACCTTGGCGAACATGGCCTTGCGCGTAAAGAAATGCTTGAAGCGCAGGCTGATGTGCTGGAAGCGGCTCGCGGGCTGCTCGCCCGCGAGGTCGATGTTGAGGCCCACGGCGAGCCCGCCGCCGCCAAACGCGCCCCGGCTCGCGGCCTCCATCAGGCCGGGGCCGCCGCCGGTGACCACGGCAAAGCCGGCGTCGGAAAGCCGGCGCGCGGTTTCCTCGGCGAGGTCGAAGTACGGCGTTCCCGGCTTGACGCGCGCGCTGCCGAAGACCGAGACCGCGGGGTGAATTCCGACGAGCCGCTCCGTCGCCTCGACCAACTCTGACATAATGCCGAAAACCCGCCACGCCTCGCGCGCGGGGACCTCTTTCGCCAGCTCTGCCAGCTTCGGTTGCCTGTCCTGATTCATGTCGGGAAAAGATCCTGAGAAAACGTTATTGCTGGTCGACGGCTCGTCGTACCTCTATCGCGCTTTTCATGCGCTGCCGGGGCTGAAGAGCCCCAAAACCGGCGAGCCGACCGGCGCGATCTACGGCGTGCTGAACATGCTGCGTAAGCTCGCTGCGGATTATAAGCCGGCCGCGCTCGCCTGCGTGTTCGACGCCAAGGGCAAGACCTTCCGCGATGCGGACTACGCCGACTACAAGGCGAACCGCACGCCGATGCCCGACGATCTCGGTGTGCAGGTCGCGCCGCTGCACGAGGCGGTGCGCGCGCTCGGCTGGCCCGTACTGATCGTCGAGGGCGTGGAAGCGGACGACGTGATCGCGACGCTCGCCGAGACTGCCAAGCGCGACGGCTGGCACACCGTCATCTCGACCGGCGACAAGGACTTCGCCCAGCTCGTCGACGGGCGCATCACGCTCGTGAACACCATGTCGAACGAGCTCCTCGACATCGCAGGCGTGAAGAGCAAGTTCGGCGTGCCGCCCGAGAAGTTCATCGACTACCTGACGCTGATCGGCGATCCAATCGACAACATTCCCGGCGTCGACAAGGTCGGGCCCAAGACCGCAGCCAAGTGGATCGAGAAGTACGGATCGCTCGAAGGCGTGCTCACGCACGCCGACGAGATCACCGGAATCGCCGGGGAGAACGTGCGCAAGATGCGCGATTGGCTGCCCAAGGCGCGTCGGCTTCTCACGATCAAGCGCGATGTTCCGCTTTCGGTATCCATTCATGACCTGCGCCTGGACGGAAATCGCTCAAAGCAGCGCGAGCTCTATGAGCGCTTTGGATTCAAGACATGGCTGCGCGAGGTGGAAGGGGCCGCCGCGCCTTCGGCTGCGCCCGCCGTTGCCTCCGGCGTTGCGCCGCGCAGATACCACGCGGTTCTTACTGAGGACCAGTTCAGAGAGCTCGTGCGGAAGATCGAGGCGGTCGACATCGTCGGATTCGACACGCTTTGTGACGGCGATGAGCCGATGACTGCGAGCCTCGCCGGCATGTCTTTCGCTTTCGGCGACGAAGCCATCTACCTGCCTCTTGCTCATAACTATCCGGGCGCGCCCCAGCAGTTAGATCCTTCCACCGTATTCACGTTGCTGAAGCCTTGGCTCGAACGCGCGGACCGCACGAAAGTCGGCGAAGATGTGAAGTTCGATACTCACGTCCTCGCGAACCATGGCGTGCACCTTTCCGGCTGCGCGCACGACACGCTGCTCGAGTCCTATGTCGTGGAAGTCCACGAAAAGCACGACCTTGCAATGCTTGCGCAGCGCCATTGCGGTCGTACGGTGCTGAGCAGGGAGGACGTGACGGGCAAGGGGGCGGGACGTATTCCGTTCGCCTCGGTCGACATCGCGCGCGCCACCGAGTACGCGGCGCAGCGCACCGACTGCTCGCTTTCGCTGCATGAGCTGCTCTTCAGAAAGATCCAGGGCGACGAGAAGCTCGACTTCGTCTACAGCAAGATCGAGATGCCGGTGCTGCCGGTGCTCTGGCGCATGGAGCGCAACGGCGTGCTGCTTGACCGTGCGAAGCTCGAGGCTCAAAGCCACGAGTTAGGAAAGGAGATTCTTCGGAAAGAACAAGAAGCGTACGCCGCTGCGGGGCAACCCTTCAACCTCGGCTCGCCCAAGCAGATCCAGGAGATCCTGTTCGACCGGCAGAAGCTCCCGGTAAGGAAGAGAACGCCGTCCGGTCAGCCGTCAACCGACGAGGACTCGCTCGCCGAGCTCGCGCTCGACCACCCGCTGCCCCGTCTTATCCTCGAGCATCGCGCGCTTTCCAAGCTCAAGTCCACCTACACCGACAAGCTGCCCCAGAGCATCAACGAGCGCACCGGCCGCGTGCACACCACGTACTCCCAGATCACCGCAGTCACCGGCAGGCTTTCCTCCAACGAGCCCAACCTGCAGAACATCCCGATCCGCACGCCAGCCGGCCGCCGCATCCGCGAATGCTTCATCGCGACGCCGGGCGCCAAGATCGTCTCGGCTGATTATTCGCAGATCGAGCTCAGGATCATGGCGCACCTCTCGCGCGACGCGAACCTGCGGCGCGCGTTTGCCGAAGGCGAAGACATCCACCGTGCAACTGCCGCCGAAGTCTTCGGCGTGCCGCTATCTCGAGTCGACTCCAATCAGCGGCGCATCGCCAAGGTCATCAACTTCGGCCTGATCTACGGCATGTCATCCTTCGGGGTGGCGCAGAACCTCGGCATCGACCGCCCGACCGCTCAGACCTACATCGAGCGCTATTTTGCGCGCTACCCTGGCGCGAAGCGCTTCATGGACGAGACGCGCACGCGCGCGCGCGAGCTGGGCTACGTCGAGACCGTCTTCGGGCGGCGGCTTTGGCTCCCCGAGCTCAAGAGCGGCGCGCCAGTGCGGCGTCAGGCCGCCGAGCGCGCGGCGATCAATGCGCCGATGCAAGGTACGGCGGCAGATCTGATCAAGCTCGCCATGATCGCGGTCCAGAACTTCCTCGACAAGGAGAAGCTCAAGGCCCTTCTGATCATGCAGGTGCACGACGAGCTCGTATTCGAGGTTTCCGACGACGAACTCGACACGGTCAAAGCGAGAGTTCCGGAGCTCATGCAGTCAGTCGCGAAACTGGACGTCCCTCTCGTCGTGGAGGTGGGTGTCGGGGACAACTGGGACAAGGCGCACTAACCGATAGCCGAGAAGCCGGCTGGAAAAGGTCGCCGACAAGCCGGCCGAACTACAGCGCGCCGAACACGCGCCGCAGGATCGCGCTGCCGGTGCCGACCGGGTCCTTGCGAATCTTCTTCTCTTCCTCGCCCAGCATGAAATAGAGCCCGTCCAGCGCCTTGAGCGTCACGTACTCGTCCAGGTCCGCGTCCTGGGCTTTGACAAGGCCAAACGCCGACGCGGGCTGCGCGAGATCTCGGTAGCGCTGGGCGACGCCAACTTTCTCGGTCGCGGCCTTCACGACGGGGAGAAACCGATCGTGAAGCGCAGCGTGGCTCGTTTTCCGGAAGTATTGCGTGGCGGCGGTGTCGCCGCCGGTAAGGATGGCCTTGGCGTCGTGGACGCTCATCTTCTTCGCGGAGTCGACCAGGAGCGTCCGCGCCTCGGGCACTGCGGCTTCGGCGGCGCGGTTCATGGCGACAACCAGCTCATCAGCTTCGGCTCCGAACCCGAGCCGGCGGGCGAGCCTTTCGGTTCGCGCGAGCGAATCGGGCAGCGGGATCCTGACCTGCGGGTTGCCGAGGAAGCCGTCGGCCTGGCCGAGGGTCGATACCGCGCTGCGCGCGCCGCGCTCGAGCGCCGTCTGCAGGCCGGCAAGCGCCTCGCGCTGCGTCAGCCCCTCCAGCTGGGCGGCGGCCGAAGCGGCAAACGCCATGAGCGCTACGAGTGTCGCTCTTCTCATCGAGGCCAGGATTATCGTCGGGCTGGCCACTCTTGCCGCGGGCATAATTGTCCCGGCGACCCCGGCGGTTTTTGTTCCTAGATTCCGGCCTGGTGCGCCTGCTGGTCCGCGTGGTAAGAGGAGCGCACCAGGGCGCCCACCGCGGCATGCCGGAACCCGAGGCTCACCGCTTCTCTTTCAAAGGCAGCAAAAACCTGGGGCTCGACGTAGCGCTCCACCGGCAGGTGATGCGGCGAGGGCTGCAGGTACTGCCCGATCGTCAGCAGGTCGACGTCGTATGCGCGCAGATCGCGCATGACCGCGACGATCTCCTCGTCCGTTTCGCCCAGCCCCACCATCAGTCCGGATTTGGTCGGCACTGCCGGGTGAAGCTTCTTGAACTCCTGCAGCAGACGTAAAGAGTGCTGATAATCGCCGCCCGGACGCGCCTTACGGTAGAGCCGCGGGACGGTTTCCAAATTGTGGTTCATGACGTCCGGCGGCGCGGCGTCAAGGATCTCGAGCGCGCGCTCGAGCCGCCCGCGGAAGTCGGGCACCAGCACTTCGATCGTCGTCTGCGGGGAAGCTTGTCGCACGGCACGAATGCAATCGACAAAATGCTGGGCGCCGCCGTCGCGCAGGTCGTCGCGGTCGACGCTGGTAATAACCACGTACTTCAACCCGAGGCGCGAAATCGTTTCGGCGAGATGACGCGGCTCTTCGCCGTCAGGGGCAAGCGGGCGGCCGTGCGCGACGTCGCAGAACGGGCAACGGCGCGTGCAGATGTCGCCCAGAATCATGAACGTTGCCGTGCCCTTGCCGAAGCACTCGGCGATATTCGGGCAGGACGCCTCCTCGCATACCGTGTGGAGCTTTTGTTCACGCAGAATGCGCTTGATGTCGTAGAAGCGCGAGTTCGGGCTCGCGGCGCGCACGCGGATCCAGGCCGGCTTGGGAAGCGCTACCCGCGCCACAATGCGGATCGTCTTGCGGGCGCCCTTTTCCTTTACGCCGGCTTCACGCATCGAGGTGCTCAACAAGGATCCGCGAAAGCCTGCCCGCCGCGGCTTCCGGAGTGTCGGTGAAGCCCAAATCCTTCATCTGGGTCACGCGCAAGCCGGGATAGCCGCACGGGTCGATTGCCTCGAAGGGCGAGAGGTCCATATCGACGTTGAGCGCGAGCCCATGGTAGGCGCGGCCGCGAGCGACGCGGATGCCGAGCGCCGCGATCTTTGCCCCGCCGACGTATACGCCCGGCGCGCCGGTCCTTCGTTCGGCGCGCCCGGAGAGCAGGTCGATCACCGCCTGCTCGAGCAACCACACGAACCGCTTGACCTTGATCGAGCGCCGGACAAGGTCCACAAGCGTGTAGATCACGGCCTGCCCCGGGCCGTGATAGGTGATCTCGCCACCGCGGTCGGTCTTGATAACCGGAACGCCGCTTTGAATCGATGGAATCCGCGCGCCCTGCCCCACCGTGTAGACCGGCGGGTGCTCCAGCAACCAGAGCTCATCCGGCGTCGCATCGTCGCGCGCCCGCGTGAACGAGCGCATGGTTTCCCAAGTCGCGGAATAGTCCGCGCGGCCAAGGCGCCGGACGACGATGTCGTCGACTATGGTCATAGGACCATCACCACATCGGGATGGTCGCACAACTCCTTGTAGAGGGCATCGAGTTGCGCGCGCGAGATGGCGCGCACCACGCAGGTGACGCTGAGGTACTTGCCTTGACGACTCGGGCGCATCTCGACTGTCGCGGCGTCGAAGTCGGGCGCGTGCTTGCGCACGATGCCGGTGACGGCCTGCACGAAGCGCGACTGCTTGCGTCCCATGACCTTGATCGGAAAATGGCAGGGAAACGCCAAAGGCAAGCCATCCGCTACGACCGGCACCGGCCCGATCCCTCTTAAGCGGATATGGTGTCGCGCCTGCCAGCGCGCATGACCTTCTGCTTGAACTCCTGGTAGAGCCCGAACATGCGGCGGAATACGGGACCCGGGCGTCCATCGCCAATGCGCTTGCCGTCGAGCTCGACGATGGCGAGCACCTCCTTGGACGAGGAGCTGACCCACAGTTCGTCCGCCGCGCGCACGTCGGCTTCCGGGATGTCCTTGAACTCCAGCGGTAAGCCATTGGTGCGCGCCAGCTCCACCACCACGTCGTAGGTGATACCGGGGAGGATGAGATTCGACTTGGGCGGCGACTGGATCATGCCGCGCTTCACGATAAAAACGTTCGATGCCGACGCCTCGGTCAGCTTCCCGTCGCGGAAGAGAATCGTCTCTGCCCCGCCCGCTTCGGCGGAAATCTGGCGCAGCAGGCAGTTGCCGATGAGCGAGATCGACTTGATGTCGCAGCGCAGCCAGCGGTAGTCCTGCGCGCTCACCGCCGAAGCGCCCTCTTCGACCTGCGCCGGCTGCGGGTTCACCAGAGGGTTGGACATCATGAACACCGTGGGCTCCGCATTGGCCGGGAATGCATGATCGCGCTTCGCCACGCCGCGGGTGACCTGGAAGTAGATGCCTTGGTCCTCGAAGGGTTGTGCATCGATCAGCGCGGAGATGTGCGCACGCCATTGCATGCGCGAGTACGGGTTGTGGATGCGAGTCTCGCCCAAGCTGCGCTCCAGGCGCGCGAGGTGCTCCTCCAGCCTGAAAGGCACCCGTGAGTACACCGGCACGAGCTCATACACGCCGTCGCCCAAGATGAAACCGCGGTCAAGGACCGAGACCGTGGCCTGTTCGATGGGCAGGAGCTTGCCGTTCAGAAAAACCGTCATTTGAGCCATAGCCGCAGTGTATCCCAGGCGCGGCGAAGGAATCCCGCCACGGCCACCGGCTCGAGCGCTACGATCGGATACTCCCCAAAGGGCCTGCCATCGTGCGTGACGCGAAGCACACCGACCCGCTGGCCCTTGCCGAGCGGCGCGACGAGCGGCTGCTGGGAAAGGAGCTCTGCCTTAAGCCGGTCCGCCTCGCCCTTCGGCACGGTGACGAAAAGGTCGGCGCCGACACCGACCTCCACGCTGCGCGCGGCGCCTTTCCAGACCTCGAGCGAGCGCACCGTGGCGCCGGCGGCGTAGAGCTTCACGCTGTCAAAAAACTGATATCCCCAATTGAGCAGCTTGAGAGACTCCTGGGCCCGCGTCGCCTCCGAGGTCGAGCCGAGCAGGACCGACAGCAGGCGTCGTCCGCCGCGGCGCGACGAGGCGACGAGGCAGTACCCCGCGGCCTCGGTCTGCCCGGTCTTCACGCCGTCTACGCTCGGGTCGATCCACAGCAGCCGATTGCGGTTCACCTGCGGAATGTTGTTGTAGCGAAACTCCTTCTGCGAGTAATACTGCGCATACTCGTCGGGGAAATCGCGGATCAGCGCCGCGGCGAGGTTGTACAGGTCCTGCGCCGTGCTGTAGTGCTGCGCGTGTGGCAGCCCTGAGGCGTTCGCGAACCGGGTGTCCTTCATGCCGAGCCGTTCGGACTCACGGTTCATCATCCTGGCGAACGCCTCCTCGCTGCCGGCAAGCGCCTCGGCGAGCGCGACGCAAGCATCATTGGCCGACTGCACCACCATCCCTCGGATCAGCTCGTCCACTGTCACCGGCCGACGCGGCTCCAGGTACATCCGTGCGCCCGGCGTCTTCCAGGCGCGCTCCGATACTTTCACCTGCTGGTCGAGCGCGAGCTTCCTATCGCGCAGCGCAGCGAAGACGACGTACGCCGTCATCATCTTCGTGAGCGACGCAGGCTCGAAGCGCTCCTCGGCTTTCTGAGCGGCGAGGACCTGCCCGCTGGAGAGGTCGCCGAGCACCCAGGACTTGCCGATGATCGAGGGCGGCTGCGGAGCGGCCGCTTGAACTCCAAGGGAAGCGCAAGCGAGTAACGCGAGAAAGAACCTCATCCGCGTGCCGAAAAGCGGCGGATTATAAGCCCGCAGTTCTGCCCGGCGCGATGGCTTCCACCTCCACCTGCGCTTCTCCGGCCTGGATGAAGCCGAGCTTGTGCGCAGCGACGTACGAGACGTCAATGACGCGGGCACCGCGGAACGGGCCGCGGTCGTTGATGCGAACGACTACGCTCCTGCCGTTTGCAAGGTTGGTGATGCGCGCATAGCTCGGAATGGGCAACGTGGGATGCGCGGCAGTCATCGCGTACATGTCGTAGACCTCGCCGCTTGAAGTCTTCTGGCCGTGGTAGCGCTTGCCGTACCAGCTCGCCGTGCCGCGCTGGCGAAAAGGCTGCAGCGACGTCATCGGCACGTAGTCCCGACCGAGCGCCTGGTATGGGCGGTTGGCGTATTTGTGCAGCGGTTCTACCCGCGGCACCGCATCGACCACGCGGTCGAGGTCCCCGGGCGGCCTGTCCGGTGGTCCGTCGTCCAAATAGTAGCCGCCGGGCCGGGTCGGGGTCCCGCACCCGGCAACGATCACGAGCAACATCAAAAGAGCCAGCCTCATTATGCTTCGTATGCCATGTTGCCGCCGACGATCGTGTAGCGGACCCGGCCTGCGAGCTCGTAGCCCAGAAATGGCGTGTTCTTACCCTGGCTCTTTAGCGTTTCGGGGGTGATGCGCATCGGTGCCGAGGCATCGAAAAGCGTCAAGTCGGCCGGCGCGCCGGCGGCGAGGCGGCCAGAGGCGACGCCCAGGATGCGCGCCGGCTCCGACGTAATGCGCGCGAGGGTCGCCGGCAATCCGAGCCGGCGCTCCTCGCCCCATTTCAGCGCCAGCGGCAGGAGCAGTTCGAGCCCCGTCGCGCCAGGCTCGGCCTGCGCGAAAGGCAGATGTTTGCCGTCCTCGTCGACCGGCGTGTGGTCTGAGCACAGGCAGTCGACTACGCCTTCGGCGAGCGCGCGAGAGAGCGCTTCGCGGTCGCGCTGGCTCCGAAGCGGTGGTTCGAGCCGGCATTGCGAGTCGAAATAGCCGAGGTCCACGTCGCAGAGGTGCACATGATGTACTGCGACGTCGCAGCTTACGGGGAGCCCCTCCTGCTTCGCCCGGCGCATGAGCTCGACGCCGCCCGCGGTGGAGAGTCGGCAAACATGCACCCGGGCCTGCGTGGCTCGCACGAGCTCGAGCAGCGTCGCGAGCGCGATGGTTTCGGCGAACGGCGGGATACCCGGCAGGCCGAGGCGCGTCGCCACCTCGCCATCGTGCGACACACCGCCCTTGGCGAGCCATGCGTCTTCGGCGCGCAGCCACACCGGATAGCCGAAGGTCGCGGCATACTGCAGAGCGCGCCATAGCACCTGTGTGTCGGCGAGCGGCGCATTTGCCTGCGAAAAGGCGACGCAGCCCGCATCGGTGAGCTGGCCCATCTCGGTGAGCGCCTGCCCCTGGAGCTTGACGGTGAGCGCGCCCACGGGGTAGACCCGCGCCCGCGACAGCGCCTTGGCGCGCCGACGCAGCATGTCGACCAAACCTGGCTCGTCGAGCGGCGGGTCGGTGTCCGGCGGACAGGCGAGGCTCGTAACGCCGCCGGCGAGCGCGGCTTCCATTTCCGATTCGAGTGTCGCCTTGTATTCGTAGCCAGGTTCTCGCAGCCGCGCCGAGAGGTCGATGAAGCCGGGCGCCACTACCAGCCCCTTCGCGTCTATGACCCGATCCGGCTTTCCGGGCTCGGCCGAAATCTTTCCATCGACCACGAATACATCACCGCTTCCATCCTTGCCGCTTGCCGGGTCGACGATGCGCCCGTTCCTGATATGGAGGCGCATCAGTTGCCGGCGACGATGCTCATCACCGCCATCCGCACCGCGATGCCGAAGGTCACTTGGGGCAGGATCACCGAGTGGGGGCCGTCGGCGACGGTGGAGTCGATCTCGACGCCGCGGTTCATCGGGCCGGGATGCATCACGATGGCGTCGCGGCGCGCGAGCGTGAGCTTGTCGGCAGTAAGCCCGTAGTGTTTGAAATACTCCTGCGCCGAGGGCAGCAGCGCGCCGCGCATGCGCTCGTTCTGCAGGCGCAGCATGACGACCACATCGCAGTCCTTGAGACCGGCGCGCATGTCATGGAATACCCGCACACCGAGCGCGCCTACGCCGGTCGGGAGCAGCGTCTGTGGGCCGATGACGCGCGCCTCGGGAACCCCGAGCGTGGTGAGCCCGTGAATAAGCGAGCGCGCGACGCGGGAATGCAGAATGTCGCCGACGATCGCCACGGTGAGCCGCGTGAAGTCCTTCTTGTAATGGCGGATGGTGAAGAGATCGAGTAGCCCTTGGGTCGGATGCGCGTGGCGGCCGTCGCCGGCGTTGATAACGTGCTCATGAGGCTTGACGTGACGTGCGATCAGGAACGGCGCGCCCGAGGACTCGTGGCGCACGATAAAGATATCGGCCTGCATCGCCGAGAGGTTGGCCACGGTATCGAGCAACGATTCGCCCTTGGTCGCCGAGGACACGGTGATGTTCAGGTTGATGACATCGGCCGAGAGCCGCTTTGCGGCTATTTCGAACGTGGTGCGTGTTCGCGTCGACGGCTCGAAAAACAGGTTGAACACGCTCTTGCCCCGCAAAAGCGGCACCTTCTTCACTTCACGCTCGGTGACACCGACGAACGACTCGGCAGTATCGAGGATCTGCAGCAGGATCTCGCGCGGTAGCCCTTCGATCGAAAGGAGGTGCTGCAGCTCGCCCTTTTCGTTCAGCTGGGGATTACGCTGCACGTTGGGGTTCCAGGGCGAGCGCGAGCTTCCCGCTTTCCTCGCGCTTCAAGGTCAGGCGCATCCCGGCGGGCACTTCGACCCGCGCGCCGACGTGCTGCGCGCAAATGGGCAACTGACGGCCGCCACGGTCGGCAAGCACGACGAGCGCGATGCTCGCGGGCCGGCCGTAGTCGAACAGCTCGTTCATCGCGGCGCGCACCGTGCGCCCGCTGTAAAGGACGTCATCGACCAGCAGCAGTTCGCAGTCGTTCACGTCGAACGGGATCCTGGTGCGCTTGGGATCATGCTTCAGGCCGCGCGCCGCGTAGTCATCGCGGTAAAACGCGATATCCATCAAGCCAAGCGGGCTCGCCATTTGCAACATCTTGTGCAGCCGCTCGGCGAGCCAAGCGCCGCCGGTATAAAGGCCGACCATTGCAGTCCTCGGCCCCACCCGGGGCTTGAGTTCGCCCGCGAGCTGCTCGCAGAGCCTTTCGGCGTCAGGCAGCTTCATCGAAGTATTGCTCGAGTATGAGCTGCGCCGCGACCGAATCGATTGCCTTCCTTTTCACGCCGCGCAAGCGGTGTTCGGCCTCTACCGACGTGTAGCGCTCGTCCACGCGCGCCACCGGCAGCTTGAACCGCCGTTCGAGGCGGCGGGCGAAATCCTCGGACCGGCGGCTCATCTCGTGCGGCTCGCCCTTCGTCGAAGTCGGTCGCCCCACGACCAGGTTGCTCGGCTTCCATTGCTCCACCAGCTTGTGGATCTGGGAGAAATTCGATACCGCGGGCAGCGGATGCGCCGTGCCGAGTTCCGGCTCCCCCACCGCCACCCCAATGCGCTTAAGCCCGAAGTCGAAAGCGAGGACCGTGCCTCGCTCAGGCATGTCCCGCCGCGTCCTGAAGCCGCGCGTAGTCGAGACCGAGCAGTTCCATCGCCGCCGGCAGGCGCTCTTCCGCGGGGGTGTCGAAGATAATCCCGTCGCGCGCTTCCACGGTGAGCCAGGCGTTCTGCGACAGCTCGTGCTCAAGCTGACCTGGCGACCAGCCGGCGTAGCCGAGCGTGACCAACATGCGCGCCGGTCCCTCGCCGCGGCCTACGGCCTCGAGAATATCCTTGGAGGTGGTGAGGCCGATCGCGTTGCGCACGCGCAGCGTCGATTGCCAGTTGCCCGTCGGCTCATGCAGAACGAAACCTCGGTCGGTCTGCACCGGGCCGCCGAAATAGATTGGCGCATCCCTGCGGTTGGCGTCGCGCAGGGTGAGTGAAAGACGCTCGAACAGCGCCTGCAATGTCATGTCAATCGGCCGGTTCACGACCAGGCCGAGCGCGCCTTGGTCGTTGTGTTCGCAGATGTAGGTGAGCGTCTTGGAAAAGTACGGATCGGCCATGTTGGGCATGGCGATCAGGAAGTGATGCGTCAGGTTGATCGAGGACATCCGCCCGAGCCTCATTCTACTGTCAAAGGGCTTAGAGCGCCGCCCGCGCCGAAAGGTTGCGCCTCAGAGCTCGACCATCTCGAAATCTTCCTTACGTGCGCCGCACTCGGGGCAGGTCCAGTTCATCGGCACATCCTCCCAGCGCGTGCCCGGCGCGATGCCTTCGTCGGGCAGGCCCGCGGCCTCGTCGTACACGAAGCCGCAGATGAGGCACATCCACGTTCTGGACTGTACTTGGCTCTCGGTGCTCATAAAATCGAGCCGGATATTAACCCATGCCACCGATAGTGCTGACGTTCGCGGCGTCCGATCCAACCGGCGGCGCCGGACTGCAAGCCGATGTGCTCACCCTCGCCGCCCTGGGCTGCCATCCGCTGTCAGTCCTCACGGGGCTTACTATCCAGGACACACGCGGTGTCGAACACCTGGAGCCGATTGCGCAGGAACTCGTGACGCGCCAAGCGAGCCGCGTGCTCGCAGAAAGCAAAGTTGCAGCGTTCAAAGTGGGCGTGCTCGCGTCCGCAGACAACGTGCGTGCCGTGGCGCAGCTGGCGGCCGCGCATGCGCATGTGCCGCTCGTGCTCGACCCGGTGCTTGCATCCGGCCGCGGCGACGAATTGGCCGATCACGC
>DASTPE010000072.1:0-17507 GCA_035762345.1 Burkholderiales bacterium | reverse complement strand
GGCGGCTTCTGCTCTTGGGGCGTAGCCGAGCCGGGCCGCCTGTTCGACGTGGATCCCGAAAACGGCTGGACAATCCACGACGGCAAGCTCTACCTCAACTTCAACGCCGACATCAACCGCACCTTCCAGCGCCGGCCGGCGAGCTACATCCAGGCCGCCGACCGCAAATGGCCGCAGCTCAATCGCTAGCATGAACCGACGGTTCGTCGACATCGCGCGCACCGGGGCGTCGCAGCAGGCGGGCGACGCCCTGGGCGAGAGCGAAACGGCCTACCTCGCGCGCGCGGACACCTTCTACCTCGCCACCGTGAACGACGCCGGCTGGCCCTACGTGCAGCACCGCGGCGGACCGAAAGGATTCCTGCGTGTGCTTTCGCCGACGCGGCTCGCGTATGCCGACTTCCGCGGCAACCTGCAGCACCTGAGCGCGGGCAACGCCGCGCGCAACGACCGCGCCTCGATCCTGGTGATGGACTACGCCGCGCGCCAGCGCCTCAAGCTGTTCGGCCGGCTGCGCTTCGTCGACGTAGGCGAGGCGCAGGCGGGACTCGTGCGCCAGGTCGAGCTACCCGGCTATGCGGCGCGAGTCGAGCGCGTCGCGCTATTCGACGTCGCAGCGTTCGATTGGAACTGCCCGCGGCACATTACGCAGCGCTTCACGCTCGAAGAGCTGCAGTCCAGGTCCTTTCAGTGAGAACGACGAACGTCAGATAGTGGGTCACCAGCAGCGCCGGCACCCAGAACGCCGGGATCCAGTACGCCGGTCCCATGAAGTCCGATGCGCCATAGAGCGTGGCGAGGGTGATGGCGGCAAGCAGGTCAAGCGTGCCGACCACGTTGAACACCCAGACGAGCCAGCGCGGCGTGCCACTAAGGATGGCCGCCATTGCGAGCGCCGCAGTGACGAGGTCGCCCCAGGCCGCGGGGTGGGCGAACTGCGGCGGCATGCCCTCATAGACTGCGCCGCCGGCGAGGAACATGAGCCCGAGGTGGCGGAACGAATGCAGGAGCAGGATCGGCACGAGAATGCTTTTCTCGTTCCACTGGCCGAGCCTGGGAACGACATAGACGCGCGCGGCGACCCAGAATACGAAGGTGCTGAGCACGAGGTTGACCGTGAGGATGTTCATTGCGTCTCCCAGCCTCCCCCGAGCGCCCTCACGAGCGCGACGGTGGATTGATACCGCGCCGAGCGCACCTGCAGCTCCTCGCGCCGGTTGCGCAGCTCGCTTCTCTGCGCATCGAGCAGCTCGAGCTGGCTCACGTAGCCCCCGCGGTAGCGCGCGTCGGAAAGCAGCGTGGTGCGGCGCGCACCGTTCACCGCGCGCGCCTGCGCCTCGGCCTGCTCGGCGAGGAGCCGCAGCGCCGAGAGCTGGTCCTCGACGTCCCTGAACGCCACCAGCACCTGGTCGCGGTAGCTCGCCATCGCGCCGTCGAGATCCGCGCTCGCCGCCTGCACGCCCGCCTCGCGCCGGCCTCCGTCGAGGATCGGCAGCGAGAAGATCGCGCCGATCAGCCAGGCGCGCGACGACCACTGGAAAAGATCCTCGATCTCGGTCGAGGCGTAGCCGCCGCTCGCGGTGAGCGCGATGTTCGGGAAATACGCCGCCTTGGCGGCGCCAACGCGCGCCTGCGAGGCGAGCAGCGTGTTCTGCGCCGCGGCGACATCGGGCCGGCGCGTGAGAAGGGTGCTCGGCACGCCCGCGGGGATCGTGGGCAGCGCGGTGCTCCAGTCGGCTTCCTTGATGGAGAAATTCGCGGGCGGTTCTCCGAGCAGCACTGCCAGCGCGTGCTCGAGCTCGGCGCGGCGCCGCTCGAGCGCGAGCGCTTCGGACTCGGTCGCGGCGACCTCGGTGCTTGCGCGCGCGACATCCAGCTCGGCGACATCGCCCGCGCGCCAGCGCCGATCGGTGAGCGCCAGCGTTACGCGGTACGCGGCGAGCGTTTCCTGGACGATGAGCCGCTCCACATCGAGCGCCCGCAGCGCGAGGTAGGTCTGCGCGACCGCGGCCTGAACGAGGAGCCGCGTGCTTTGCAGGAGCGCTTCGCGCGCCTGGGCATCGAGGACCGCGGCGGCGCTGGCATGCGAAAGCCGGCCGAACAGATCCACCTCGTACGAAAGATCTACGCCGGCCGCGAACAGGTTGCGCGCCGGCCCAGCGTCGCCGCCGATGATGCCCTGCGCGCGCCTCGCGCTCGCTCCGGCCGAGACCTGCAATGCACGATCGGCGTCGCTAATGCGCGCCACGGCGCGCGCCTGCGCAAGGCGGGCTGCGGCGACCTGGATGCTCGCATTGGCGCGGCCGGCGCGCTCGGCGAGCTCGTCCAGCACCGGGTCGTTGAACGCCTTCCACCATTCGCCGCGCGGCTGCGCCTCGGCCGGCGTTGCGATGGTCCAGCGCTCCTTGAACTCGGCCGGCACTTCCGGCAGCTTTTGCGGCTCGATCTCGGGCAGCTTGGTGGCGCAGCCGGCCAGAAACAGGAGAGGCGCGAGAAGAGACGCTAGTAAAAGGGTCCTCACCTCTCTTGCGACCCCTGCTGCAAACCTCAAATAGGTCGGGAAGCCGTGCAGGAGGAGGGATACCGGCGCGGTGGCCGGTCCGGCTTCCCGGTAGAGGAGGGTGTTCACTCGGCGGCTTTCATGGGAACCGGTTTCAGCGCCGTTCCGCCGCCAAAAGGCTCGGCGTCGTGCGGGATCTCGCCGTGGCGCTTGAGCGGCCGGTTGCCGGTCACGGCTCGCACGAGCACGTAGAACACCGGCGTGAGGAAGATGCCGAACGCCGTGACGCCGATCATGCCGGCGAACACCGCGACGCCCATCGCCTGGCGCATCTCGGCGCCGGCGCCGACCGAGAAAGCGAGCGGCACCACGCCCATGATGAAAGCGATCGAGGTCATGATGATCGGCCGCAGCCGCAGCCGGCTCGCCTCGATCGCCGCCTGCACCGGCGTACGCCCGGCGAACTCCAGCTCGCGCGCGAACTCCACGATCAGGATCGCGTTCTTCGCCGCCAGGCCGACAAGCACCATGAAGCCGATCTGGGTGAAGATGTTGTTGTCGCCGTGGGTGAGCCACACGCCCGTGAGCGCGGCGCCGAGCGAGAGCGGCACGATGAGGATGATGGCGAGCGGCAGCGCGAGGCTCTCGTAGAGCGCGGCGAGCACCAGGAACACGAGGAAGATCGCGAGCGGGTAGATCCAGATCGCCGAGTTGCCGGCGAGGATCTCCTGGTAGGTGATCTCGGTCCACTCGTAGCTGATGCCCGGCGGGAGCGTCTCGGCCGCGATGCGCTCGACCGCGTCCTGCGCCTGGCCCGACGAGAAGCCAGGGGCGTTGCGCCCGCTGATATCGGCGGCGAGGAAACCGTTGTACCGGATCGCGCGCTCGGGCCCGGCCGCTGGCCGCACGTTCATGAGCGCCGAGAGCGGTACCATCTCGCCCGTGTTCGAGCGTACCTTAAGAAGCCCGATGTCCTCGGCGCGCGCGCGATACTGTCCGTCGGCCTGCACGCGCACCGAGTAGGTGCGACCGAACTTGTTGAAGTCGTTCACGTACAGGCTGCCGAGGTAGATCTGCATCGTGTCGAACACCTCGGTCACCGGCACGCCGAGCTGGCGCGCCTTGGTGCGGTCGATGTCGGCGTAGAGCTGCGGCACGTTGACCTGGTAGGTCGAGAACAGTCCCGCGAGCTCGGGCGTCTGATACGCCTTGGCGAGGAACGCTTTGGTCGCCTGATCGAGCGCCTGGTAGCCGAGCGACGCGCGGTCTTCAAAGTACAGCTTGAAGCCGCCGGTCGTGCCGAGGCCCTGCACCGGGGGCGGAGGGAAGATGACGATGAACGCGTCCTGGATTGCAGCGAACTGCTTGTTGAGCTGCCCCGCAATCGCTCCGCCCGAAAGACTCGGATGCTTCCTTTCATCGAAGGACTTGAGCGCGGCGAACACGATCCCGGAGTTCGAGCTGTTGGTGAAGCCGTTGATCGAAAGCCCCGGGAAGCCGACCGCGTTCTCGACGCCGGGCTGCTTCATCATGATCTCGCCCATGCGCCGCATCACGTCCTCGGTGCGGTCGAGCGTGGCGCCGTCGGGTAGCTGCGCGAAGCCGATCAGGTACTGCTTGTCCTGCTGCGGCACGAAGCCGTCTGGCACAGCCCTGAAAAGAACTCCGGTTACCAAAAGAAGAGCGATGTAAACGCCCATCATCAGCGACTTGCGCGACAGCACGCCGCCGACGCTGCGGCTGTAGGCCGCTGCAGCGGCGCCGAAGTACTTGTTGAAGCCGCGGAAGAACCAGTTCTTCTTTTCTTGATGGGGCTTGAGAAGCAAGGCCGCGAGCGCGGGTGACAGCGTGAGCGAGTTGATCGCCGAGATCACGGTCGAGATCGCGATCGTCAGCGCGAACTGCCTGTAGAACTGGCCCGACAGGCCGCTGATAAAGGCGAGCGGCACGAATACCGCCACGAGCACGAGCGCGATGGCGATGATCGGGTTGGTGACCTCCTTCATCGCCTGATAGGTCGCCTCGCGCGGCGGGCGTCCCTCGGCGATATTGCGCTCGACGTTCTCGACCACGACGATCGCGTCGTCGACCACGATGCCGATGGCCAGGACCAAGCCGAACAAGCTCAGCGCATTGATCGAAAAGCCGAAGAGGTACAGCAGCGAGAACGTGCCGACGATCGATACCGGCACCGCCACGAGCGGGATGATCGACGCGCGCCAGGTCTGGAGGAACAGGATCACCACCAGCACCACCAGCGCGGTGGCCTCCAGCAGCGTGCGGATCACCGCCTTGATCGAGGCGCGCACGAACTGCGTGGGGTCGTAGACGATCTCGTAGTCCGCGTCCTCGGGCATCGTGCGCTTGATCTCGGCCATCGTGCGGCGCACGTTGTCGGAAATCTGGATCGCGTTTGAGTTGGGCGCGGCGAAGATGCCGATCGCCACCGCGGGCTTGTTGTCGAGGAGCGAGCGCAGCGCGTACTCGGCGGCGCCGAGCTCGATGCGCGCGACGTCGCGCAGCCGGGTCACGGCATTACCCTCGCTCTTGACGATGATGTCGCCGAATTCTTCTTCGGTCTGCAGTCTGCCCTGGGCGTTGACCGAGAGCTGCAGGTCAATGCGATCCGGCGAGGGCGAGGCGCCGATCACGCCGGCCGCGGCCTGCACGTTCTCCTGGCGGATGGCGCGCACGATGTCGCCCGCCGAAAGGTTGCGCTCGGCCACCTTGCGCGGATCGAGCCAGACGCGCATCGCGTAGTCGCCGCTGCCCCACATCAGCACCTGGCCCACGCCCTCGATGCGCGCCAGGCGGTCGCGCACGTTGATGAGCGCGTAATTGCGCAGGTAGGTCATGTCGTAGCGCTCGGCCGGCGACACGAGGTGCACCACCATGGTGAGGTCCACTGCGCTCTTCACCGTGGTGACGCCGAGGCGGCGCACTTCTTCGGGCAGGCGCGGTTCGGCCTGCTGCACGCGGTTCTGCACGAGCTGCTGCGCGAGATCCGGGTTGGTGCCGATCTTGAAGGTGACCGTGAGCGTCATGCGGCCATCGGTGGTCGCCTGGCTCGACATGTAGAGCATGTTCTCGACGCCGTTGATCTGCTCTTCAAGCGGTGTCGCCACCGTCTCGGCGATCACCCGCGGGCTCGCGCCCGGGTAGTTCGCGCGCACCACGACCGAGGGCGGCACCACCTCGGGGTATTCGGCGATCGGCAGCAGGCCGATCGAGATCGCTCCGGCGAGCAGGATCAGGACGGAGAGCACGCCCGCGAAGATCGGGCGGTCGATGAAGAACCTGGAAAGGTTCACTTCGCCTCCCCGGGGGCACCCGCCGGCTGAGCCGGCTGGGGCGCGAGTTGCGCGCCCGGCCGCACGCGCTGCAGGCCATTGACGACGATGCGCTCGCCCGCCTCGAGGCCCGAGGTGACGATGCGCTGGCCATTCGCCGTGCCGCCGAGCGTGACCTGGCGCCAGATCGCCTTGTCGTCGGGCCCGACTACGAACACGAAGCGCTTGTCCTGATCGGTGCCGATCGCGCGCTCGCTCACGAGCAGCGCCGGCTCGGCTTTCGCCCGGCCCATTCGGATCTTCACGAACTGGCCCGGAATCAGGCTGCCGTCCTTGTTGTCGAACACCGCGCGCGCGCGCACCGTGCCGCTTCGCGTATTGACCTGGTTATCGATGAGCTGCAGCCGCCCGCGCAATTGCCTGCCGCCGTTGGTTACGGTCTCGGCTTCGACGGTGATGGCCTTCTGGCCGTCCTGAAGAGCCCGGAAGACCACATGCTCGTCGGCATCGAAGCTCGCGTAGATCGGATTGACCGACACCAGCGTGGTGAGCACCGGCGCGCCGGGTCCGGCCGCAACCAAATTGCCGACGGTGACCTCGAGCTTGCCGACGCGGCCGGCTACAGGCGCGCGCACTTGGGTATAAGAAAGATTGAGTTTCGCGGAAGTGAGGGCAGCCTGCGCCGCTCGCAGATTCGCCTCTGCCTCCTGCGCCGCGTTCACGCGCTCATCCAACTCGCGCTGCGCGATCGCGCTCTCGTCCCACAGCCGCTGCGCTCGCTCGCGCTCGCTCTTTGTGTAGTTGACGCGCGCCTGCGCCGCGACGACCTGCGCGTGCGCGCGGTCGACTTCCGCGGCGTACGGGTCAGGATCTATGGTGACGAGGAGGTCCCCGCGCTTCACCAGCGCGCCTTCGGTGAAATGCGCCGATTTCACCTGCCCGGCGACGCGCGAGCGCACGTCGACGCGCTCCACGGCCTCGAGCCGGCCCGAGAACTCGTCCCAGGTGAGCACTTCCTGCTGGTCGATGACCGCGACCGCCACGGGCATAGCTTGCGGCGCGGCTGCTGCGAGTTTGGGCTGGGCGCTCGAGGAACGCAGGTAGAGCGCACCGCCCGAGAGCACGGCTACGGCGGCGAGTGTCGCCACCACGATTGGAATGCGTTTCATATACAGCCTCCTGTCCGAGCGACAGGATCGGCCCCACCTGCGACGGCGCGGCTACGGCGTGCGGCTCGCCTGTTACAGCCGTAACGCGACGCCTTCGCCTAGATTGCCTGATGCTCGCTGGAGCATTCCCGATGAAGATTCTTCCCGGAGACCTCGACGATCCGCGCGTGCGCAGCCTGCTCGAAACGTCACCTGGCGACTGCCCCGCGCCGCGACGGTACCGGGATGTCGCGGTCGAGCCTCGACACCCGATCGTGGCCCTACTTTGAGCCGGCGCGTGCGCTCTATCGCAGCGTCGGATTCGTCGAGTGCCCGCCGTTCGGCGAATACGCGCATGATCCCAACAACGTCTTCATGTCCCTCGACTTCAGCTCGATCAGATAGCGTTCCGGATGCTTTGCGAGCGGCGGACAAGCTCTTCCCAGAGGCCCTCGGGCTTGCGCATGACGAGCGCCGCATCGGGCTCGAGCACGTACCAGGCGCCGCGCTGGATCTCCTCGCGTAGCTCACCCGTTCTCCAGGCGACGAGGCCCGCCATAAAGCGCGCGT
This sequence comes from Burkholderiales bacterium, assembly GCA_035762345.1. Lineage (GTDB taxonomy): Bacteria > Pseudomonadota > Gammaproteobacteria > Burkholderiales > SG8-39 > SCGC-AG-212-J23. The sequence continues at coordinate 9,999 of DASTPE010000072.1, read as the reverse complement.
GCTGCGGATCGGATCGGATGATGCCTTCCACCACCGCGCCTTCGTAAGCGGCGTAAAGGCCGGGCGCCATTTCGATCGAATGCTCGCCCGGGCTGCTCTTGCGCTGCACGAGCGCGAAGATCACGCCGGGCTCGACCGGCCCGCCGAGATAGATCGGGTCGACCACCTTGCGCGAAGGCGCGTGCTCTGGAAACAGGTTCTCGAGCCTCGTTGTGGTCGGCCGGTTGACGATAAACCCGACGTGCTCGTCGCCGCCGATCGGCGTAACGACCAGCACAGCGGCGCCGTACAGCGGGTCGTACAGCTCGGGGGCCGCCACCAAGATGAGCGACCGATCGATATCGACGTCGACTGCGCGGGCGGGCTGCATCCAGCCGAGGCAGAAGACGAAGACTGCTATCGCGACGGTTCGCATGAGGCCAGCATCGCGCATGCGTGTGCGCGAGGTACTACAACGCGCGTCCGGCGCGTTACAGCTGAAACTTGTGCTTAGCGAACGATTTCGACGTCAGTGGTCACAAAAGGCCGCGCTATTTCGCGGCCACCGGCGCCCTGATGACATCGAGCCCCTGGGGGTTCCAAGCCCCGGTCACGATCGGCGACCAGGTGTTTCCGTACCCTGAGTGCTGCAGGGCCCAGCTGCGGTCCGCGGTGCGCGCGGCGCGCAGTCGTTGAAGCTCGGCATACTCCTTCTCGCCGCCGACATATACGCATTTGCAGAACTCGGGGTCGGCGAAGCTGTAGCCAGCGCCGGACTGGACAAGCTGCCTCGCGGGAAGGCCGGGGCCGTCCAGCGGCTCGCGCTGGAAGCCAGCCTGCGCGAGGATCTCTTCGGAATCGGCGGCCGTGCGGCCCTGGATGACGGAACACCCGGCGAGCGCGACAGCGACAAGCAGAGCAGCGTACTTCATGATGGCTCCTTTCATGGTTTGTTCATGCAGCAATCGTTCCCGCGCGCGGCTTCGCTCCGATGTCGAATCCGGTGACAGGCGTTACGGTTGCGATTTGTGTCAAGTGACATATCGGGTCATCGGACCTTCACATTGGCGCGCCCGGCGGGCCGTCCAATGTGGTCTTGTAAGAAATGTAAGGAAAGACGTGCGAGGAAAGGGCTTTATCGTCATCCACGAGGCCGATGACCTGATCCGCGAGCTGCTCGAGCGCTGGCTCGGCGAGGCGGGCTACGCCGTACGCGCAGCCGCCGACGCACCGCCGAGCCTCGTGATCGCCGACGTGCCGAGCCCGCGCGGCGCGCAGCCGGTGATCGAGTCGCTTGAGGCCGTGTATGCTGCGCCCATCATGGTCCTGTCGCGGCGCCGGGCGCGCGACCGCATCCCGATCGTGCTGATGAGCGGCTACGTCGGCGGCAGGATCGCAACCCTCGCCCGCGAGGCGGGCGCGGAGGACGTGCTGAAGAAGCCCCTGTCGGCGCGCGATCTGGCCGCAAGCCTGTCCAAGGTGCTGCACTCGTGAGCGAGCCCTTCGAGCTCGCGGCTCCAGTCGGCGCCGCCGACCACATCCTCGGCCCGGCGCGCGCTCCGGTCACGGTAGTCGAGTACGGCGACTTCGAATGCCCGAACTGCAGGCAGGCCGCGCCGGCGGTGAAGATACTCATGGCCCGATTCGCCGAACGGGTGCGCTTCGTCTACCGGCACTTCCCGCTCGAGGGCGTGCATCCGCATGCCTTGCAGGCGGCGCTTGCCGCCGAAGCCGCCGGCGCGCAGGGAAAGTTCTGGCTGATGCATGATCTCCTGTTCGAAAGCCAGTCGCACCTCAAGCTGCCGCAGCTGCGGGCCTACGCGGAGCGCCTCGAGCTCGACATCGCGCGCTACGACGCCGACATGGCCGGGCAGCTCTACCTGCAGCGGGTGCGCGAGCACATCGAGAGCGGCGAGACGAGCGGCGTGCGCGGTACCCCGACGTTCTTCGTCGAAGGCACGATCCAGGACGTTTCGTTCGGCCTGCAGCATCTCTTCGAGCGCGTGGAGGAGGCGCTGCGCCGGTGAACGCGGTCTACGAAAAGCGCCGCGAGCAGATGTTTCCGAAGCTCGCCCCTTCGCACATCGAGCACCTGGAATCGCTCGGCACGCGCGTCGCGACCCGCGCCGGCGAAGTGCTCGTGCACCCCGGCGCACGCCAGCAAAGCCTGTTCGTGGTGCTCGACGGCAGCCTGGAGGTGCAGCACGGCGATGAGCAGATCACGGTGCTCGAGCCGGGGGATTTCTCGGGCGAGCTGAGCACGCTGCGCGGCGTCGGCGGCTTTACCCTCCTGCGCGCGCGAGAGAGCGGCACCGTGCTCGCGATCGACCGCGAGCGGCTGCGCGAGCTGGTGCAAACCGACGCCGAGCTCTCCGAGCTCATGATGCGTGCGTTCATCCTCCGCCGCATGGGACTGCTCGCCTCGGAGCACGCCGAGGTGACGCTCGTCGGCTCGCGAACCTGCGGGGCCACGCTCAGGCTCCGCGAGTTCCTCACCCGCAACGCCTATCCGCACGTGAGCCTCGAGCTCGAAGCCGATGCCGAGGTCCAGGCGCTGCTCGAGCGCTTCCGCGTCACGCCGAACGAAATCCCGGTGGTGATCGGGCACTGCGGCCGGGTGTTCAGAAGACCGAGCGTGCGCGACATGGCCGAATACCTGAACATGAACCCGGCGGTCGATCTCTCGGTCGTGCACGACGTGATCGTCGTCGGCGCCGGCCCTGCCGGGCTCTCGGCCGCCACTTACGCCGCCTCCGAGGGGCTATGCGTGCTCGTCCTGGAGTCGTTGGCGTACGGCGGCCAGGCCGCCTCGAGCTCGAAGATCGAGAACTACCTCGGTTTCCCCACCGGGATCTCCGGGCAGGCGCTCGCCGGCCGGGCATTCGTGCAGGCCCAAAAGTTCGGCGCGACCGTGATCGTGGCCGCCGACGCGGCGCGGCTGCGCTGCGACGCACGGCCTTATGCCGTCGAGCTTGCCGATGGGCGCACCGCTCGCGCGCGCACTGTGATCATCGCCACCGGCGCGCAATACCGCGAGCCCGAGCTGGAGAACCTGCGGCGTTTCACAGGCGTCGGCGTGTATTACGCCGCCACCCACCTCGAAGCCAAGCTTTGCCGCGGCGAGGAAATCGTCATAGTCGGCGGTGGGAACTCGGCGGGACAGGCGGCAGTGTTTCTCGCGAGCGGCTGCCGCCACGTGCACATGCTGGCGCGCTCGGCGGGACTGGCCGAAAGCATGTCCGACTACCTGATCCGGCGCATCGAGAGTAGCCCCAATATCACGCTGCATACGCGCACGCAGCTCGCCTCGCTCGAGGGCAATGGGCAACTCGAGCGCATTGCATGGCGCGGCCCCGGTGGCGTGCAGACGCACAACATCGCCCATGTGTTCCTGATGGCCGGCGCGCTGCCCAATACCGGCTGGCTGCAAGGCTGCGTCTGCCTCGACGACAAGGGGTTCGTACGCACCGGCTCGCAGCTCACGCCGCAGGACCTGGCGGACATGCAATGGCCGCTAGAGCGTGCGCCCCACATGCTGGAAACCTGCATCCCCGGAGTGTTCGCCGTGGGCGACGTGCGCTCCGGGAACGTGAAGCGCATCGCCTCGGCGGTCGGCGAGGGCGCCATCTGCGTCCAGATGGCGCACCGCGTGCTCGCGGAAACCTAATAGATTCCAATTGAAACAAGCCAGGGCGTGGCGGAAATACGCCGGCTACGAACGCGGTGCATAGTTGGGGCCATGAAGGCATCCGAGACCCGTCTGCAAGAGAGCCGCCGTAGCCGTGCCGAGGCGATCGTCGAAGAGCATATCCATGCGCTCTTCCGCCGCCTGCCGATGCTTAGCGGCTTTTCGCTGCGCCAGGATCTCGAGTTTGCCGACGTGGCCGTTCACGCCTGGCCCGGGTACACGGTCGGAGCCGACTTCTATCAGGAGCTAGTAGAGGCGCTCGCCGAGCTCGCCGAAGAGCGCCCGGATGCGGTCGGGCTGATGCGCGGCCGCACGTTCGCCCGCGCGATCCATTGAGCTTCGTGTCGGCTGACGCATAACTTCCCCGCGGCGACATCTGCGCGCCGCACCGCCCGGCAAGACTACGGGCATGCACGAAGACCCGAAGTTCAACGCAACGCGCCGGAATGTCCTGATCACCGGCGCCGCACTAGCGGCCGGTATCGGCCTTCCGATGGCGGCAAAGCGCCCCGGATTATCTGAAAACTATCGGCGGCGCGTAGCGGAAAACGGCTTGCTGCAATTGCAACCCGTTCGTAGCCGGTTGTCATCCCCGGAACGCAACCAGGGCGGCAAAATGCGTCATTGAAATATCATGCCTTTCGATCCTGAGTACGGGCTGATCGGCGTTTTCGCCGTAGTGCTGGTGCAGCAGCTCGGCGCGCCGATTCCGGCGATGCCGGTGCTGATGCTCGCCGGCGCGCACGCCGCCGTCGATCCGCTCTATGGCGTTTATGCGCTCGCGCTCGCCATTCTGGCATCGGTGATCGGCAGCCTGCCGTGGTTCTGGGCGGGGCAGCGCTACGGCTACCGCGTGCTGAAGACCGTGTGCCGCATCTCGCTTTCGCAGGACAGCTGCGTGCGCCAGACGGAAAATTTGTTCCAGCGGCACGGCGCCGCGGCGCTCGTCGCCGCCAAGTTCGTCCCCGGCCTCGGCCACGTTGGGCCGCCGCTCGCGGGGACGTTCCGCTTCGGCGCCGGCGGATTTCTCTTCTTCTATGGGGCGGGGACCGCGCTGTGGGCGGGCGCGGGGCTGGTCCTTGGCCTCGTGTTGCATGACGAGATCAGCCGGCTCATGGACTGGCTCGCCCTGTACAGCGGCCACGCGCTGCTGATCGTTATCGCCGTCGTCGCGCTCTACGTCGCCTGGCGCTGGTTCGCTCGCCGGCGTTTCCTGAAGTCGCTGCGCGCCACGCGCATCGCCGTCGCGGAGCTCAACGACATGATCCGGCGCGGCGAGGCGCCGATCGTGCTCGACGTGCGCTCGCGCACGCATCGCAGCCTCGATCCGCGCATGATTCCCGGCGCGCGCGCCGTCGACCTCGACGACCTCGAGGCGGCGCTGCCGCAGATTCCACCGGACGGCGACGTCGTCGTGTACTGCGCATGCCCGAACGACGCGACGGCGGTGAAGGTGGCGATGCTTCTCAGGAGTCGCGGCATCCGCCGCGTGCGGCCTCTTGCGGGAGGATTCGATGCCTGGGTCAGCGGTATCGGTATTCCAGGTACAGGAAGTTAAGCCCGGAGTTCGCCTTGTCGGTCTCGATGCCGAGTGCCTCGCCGTGCGAGATATGCGCGAAGCTCAGGCACAGCTTTTCGCCACAGTAGCTCAGGCGGAAAAGAAAGTTGAGGTTCGTGCCGATGTCGTCGTCGGTGCGGTACACGTAGATGCCGCCCACGGCGCCGCTCCATCCGACGCGCGGGCCGATCGGATACGTGAGGGCGACCCCCCAGTTGTGCTCCCATAGGAGGAACGAGGCCGGATAGAGCGCGAGCGAGGCCATCGGCATCCCCTGCTGGTGGACGATGTCGAGTCCCGCACCGATGCGGCCGTCGTCGAACCAATCGCGCGCGTGCAGGCCAAAAGAAGCGAAGCAGAGTGCCAAAATTGCGATCAGCCGCGCACGCATGGGCACACTATGCGGAAATCCCGTGTGAAACGCCTGTCGTCCATAGCGCGACAATCAGCCTATCGAAAGGAGAGATCATGGATAAGATCAAGCCCCTTTTTACCGCAACTGCGACCGCCGCAGGCGGGCGCAACGGGCGCACCGAGACGAGCGACGGCCTGGTCAAGGTGGACCTCTCGGTCCCGAAGGAAATGGGCGGCCCGGGCAAGCCCGGAACGGCTACCCCCGAGCACCTCTTCGCCGCGGGCTATGCCGCCTGCTTCGGCGGGGCGGTGGACTTCGTCGCGAAGCAGAAGAAACGCAACGCCGCCAACGCCAAGGTGACGAGCGCGGTGTCCATCGGCCCGCGCGAGGGCGGCGGGTTCGGCATCACGGTGAAGATGCGCGTCGAGGACAAGAGCATTCCGCAGGCCGAGCTCGCGGCGATGGTGAAAGATGCCCACGAGAAGATCTGCCCTTACTCCCACGCCACGCGAAACAACGTGGACGTGTCGTTCGAAGTCATGGGTTCATGAGGTATCTCGAGGACTTCGCGGCCGGCCAGGTGTACGCCGGGAGCGGCCGCATTCGGGTGGAGACTGATCGCATCAAGAGCTTCGCCACGGAATTCGATCCTCAGCCGTTTCACTTGAATGAAGACGCCGCGCGTACGTCCCTGTTCCGGGGTTTGGCGGCGAGCGGATGGCACACCGCCGCGCTTACAATGCGCCTCCTCGTCGACAGTGACTTGAAGCCCGCAGGCGGCATCATCGGCGCGGGCTTCGACGAGCTGCGCTGGCCGCTGCCGGTGCGGCCGGGTGACGAGCTGCGGGTCGAAAGCGAGATCCTGGAAGTCCGGCCGCTCAAGTCGCGCACCGACCGCGGCGTGGTGAAGCTGAGGACGACGACGCTAAACCAGCGGGAAGAGGCGGTGCAGGTGTCGGTCGGCAACATCTTCGTTCCGAGACGTCAGGAGGCGTGACACGATGGACCGCGCAACACACCACGATTACGTTCTTGTGCTGCAGGGCGGCGGCGCGCTCGGCGCTTACCAGGCAGGCGTGTTCGAGGCGATGGCGAGCGAAGGCATCGCGCCCAACTGGGTCACCGGGATTTCGATCGGCGCGGTCAACTGCGCGCTGATCGCGGGCAATGCGCCGGGCGAACGCGTCGCGCGGCTGCGGGAATTCTGGGAGCTCGTGAGCTCCGCGTTGCCGGACCCGTGGTTCCGCGCCGACGGTGACCATCGGGTGTTCTTGAACGGCGCAAGTGCGCTGCAGTCGCTGCTCTTCGGCGTGCCCGGGTTCTTCACGCCGCGCGTACCGCCCGCGCTTCTCCGCGTGCCGGGAACGCCGGAGGCGGTCAGCTATTACGACACGGCGCCGCTCCGGGCGACGCTCGAGCGCCTGGTCGACTTCGACCGGCTGAACGCGGGCGAAGTGCGCCTATCGGTCGGCGCGGTCAACGTGCGCACCGGCAACTTCGCCTACTTCGATTCGGCCAAGCAGCGCATCGACGCGCGGCACATCATGGCGAGCGGCGCGTTGCCGCCGGGTCTGCCGCCGGTGGAGATCGACGGCGAGCATTACTGGGACGGCGGCCTCGTCTCCAACACGCCGCTCGACTACGTGCTCGAGCAGCCAGGAGGAGGCCATCGCGTGCTGTTCCAGGTCGACCTTTTCCCGGCGCGCGGGGACTTCCCAGCAACGCTCTTGGACGTCGCCGAGCGCGAGAAGGACATCCGCTATTCCAGCCGCACCCGGCGCAACACCGACATGGAGGTCGCCTGGCGCCGCGTTTCGGAAGCCGCGCGTCGTCTGGTCGCGAAGCTCCCTCCCGAGCTGCGCGCCGATCCCGACGCGCAGGAGCTCCTCGCGCGCACGCGCATCACGTGCAGCGGTTTCGACATCGTGCACCTCATCTACCGCGCGAAGCAGTACGAGCACCACTCGAAGGACTACCAGTTCTCGCGCTGGACGATGCGCGAGCACTGGGCTTCCGGTCATGCCGATGTGTTGCAGACGCTGCGCGATCCTCGCTTTACCGAGCACAAGCCCGATCACTACGGCGTGCGCGTTTTCGACCTCGTCGAGCCCAAGCGAACCGCTGCGATACAACATGGCGAAATGCAGCGGCTTCCGTCACGCTCGTGAAATCGGGCCTGCCGATTCAAACGACGCTCCAGGCGTAAGGCTCGGCCCAAGCCGCGATCACGTTCGCTGCGTAGACCGCGTCCTGCCTTGCGCTGAGCAGGTGATCGGCATGATCGAGCGATACGAAGCTCTTCGGATGCTTGGCCGCCATGAAGATTCGCGTCGCATTGGCGATGTCGACGGTCGCATCCCTGGGCGAATGCATGATGAGGAGCGCCTGCCGCAGGCGGGCGACTTTCGAAGCGAGGTTCTGCTCCGCAGCGTCGGCCAGGAACTGGCGCTTGATCCTGAAGGGGCGTCCGGCGAGCTGCACGAGCGCTTCGCCCTTCGCTTCGATCTCCGCAACCTGCTCGCGGAATAGCCCGGCGACATGGCCGGGATCGCTCGGCGCGGCGATCGTGACGACGGCCTTCGACTCCGGCACCTCGAGCGCTGCAGCGAGCACCGCCGCGCCTCCGAGACTGTGACCGATCAGCAGCGCGGGTGCTTTGTAGGCTTCCCGCAGGTGCGAGGCGGCGGCAATCAAGTCGGCCACGTTCGACGAAAAGTTGGTGTTCGCAAATTCGCCTTCGCTCGCACCGATTCCGGTGAAGTCGAAGCGCAGCACGGCGACGCCGTGCTCAGTGAGCCGCTGCGCTATCCGGCTCGCGGCGAAGACGTCCTTGCCGCAGGTGAAGCAGTGCGCGAACAAGGCGTACGCACGCAGTTCCTCGTCCGGGGCATCGAGGCGCGCCGCGAGCTTCTGTCCTTCGCTAGCGGGGAAGGTGATCCGCTGGGTCCTCATAAGCCGCGCGCTAGCTCAAGCCCGTGACCGGGATCGCGGCGCCGTGCACCGCGCGCGCCGCGTCGGATGCGAGGAACACGATCACCGCCGCGAGGTCCTGCGGCGCAACCCAGCGCCGCGGGTCCGCCTTCGGCATCGCCGCGCGGTTCTCGGGCGTGTCGATGATCGTCGGCAGCACGCAATTCACGTTGATGTTCTTCTCGCGCAGTTCCGCCGCCATGGTCTCGGTAACGCGGATCACGGCGCTTTTCGACGCGATGTACGCACCCATGCCCGCGACGCCCTTCTGCGCGGCGTAGGCACCGACATTGATGATCTTGCCGCCCCCTGCCTTCAGCATCCCCGGTACGACCGCGCGAGCCGTGTGCAGCACCGTGCGCGCATTGACGTCGAAGAGAAAGTTCCAGTCCGCGTCCTTCGTCTCGTGCACCGGCGGCCCCATGCGGAACGCGCCGGCGATGTTGCACAGGACGTCGATGCGTCCGAAGCGCTCGAGGGCCTTGTGGACCGTTGCGTCGACCTCGACCCGGTCAAGAAGATTCACCGCCACGAGCTCGCGCCGCTCGTCCGAGGCGCCGAAGCTGTTCTGCAGCGCTTCGCGTTGGAGGTCTACCAGCACGAGGTTTGCCCCGCGCTCGGCGAATGCGTTGGCGACCGCGCGGCCCAGGTTACCGCCCGCCCCTGTGATGAAAATCGTTGATTTCATCCCTCTCCTTGCATGCAGCGGTAGCGGCCGGGCTAGGACGGCACCGCCCGAGCCGCGCGCTCGAGCAGCGGGGCAAAGCGCTCGCTGATTACGGCATCGGCGCCGCCGCGAAACCACCACTCGAACTGGCGCACCAGGCGCGCGTGGTCCGCGCCTGAAAGGTCGGGAAACCAGAACGCGAGCACGCGCTCGGATTCTTCAATATTCATTGTTCAGCGGCGCGCCGGCTGGAAAAGCTCGAGAAATTCGCGCCGGGTCTTCGGCCCGTACGTGAGGAAGTGCGGATCCGGTCGCTCGGTGTAAGCGAGCTTCTCGGCGGAGACGCGATCGCGCGAGAGCACCCGCCTCAGCTCGTCAGCCGAGATGCCATACACCTTGGCGCCGTTCAGGCCGAAGATCTTCGCACGCAGGGCGGGCGTGATTTCGGGATAGCCGTAGCGCTCCCGGAATTCGCGCGAGATCTGGAAGGTCCTGAAAGCGACGATCTGGTCCTGTGGCGAGCCGTACCAGATCGAATCGGTGCCCCAGAGCACATTGTCCTCGCCGCAGTGCTTGATGAGCTTGCCGAGCGCGTGCGCGGCCTGCTCGGGATCGCGCATGAGGAAGCGCCACGTGCTGCCGAGCTCGGCATAGACGTTGGAGCCCGAGCCGATATTGTTCTCCTCGAGCGAGCGGATGAGCGTGTCGATGCCGTCCTTCTGCCCGTAAGGGCCTTCCTTCACGCCCGTCACGAAGCCGGAGTGGTAGACGAGGAACTTGAC
>DASTPE010000071.1:0-6942 GCA_035762345.1 Burkholderiales bacterium | reverse complement strand
CGCACGAGGTGTGGAAGGAAATCTACGGCCGCCTGGTCTCGCTGATCGAGTCGCATCGCACCACGCTGATCACGGTGAATACGCGGCGCCTGGCGGAGCGAATGGCGCACCAGCTCTCCGAGCGCCTTGGCGCCGAGTACGTGGCAGCGCACCACGGTAGCCTGGCGAAGGAAGCGCGGCTCGACGCCGAAGACAGGCTGCGGAGCGGAAAGCTGCGAGTCCTGGTGGCGACCGCATCGCTGGAGTTGGGTATCGACATTGGCCATGTCGATCTCGTGTGCCAAATTTCGTCACCGCACCGTATTGCGACTTTCCTGCAGCGCGTCGGGCGCTCCGGCCACACTATCGAGGGCGTGCCGAAGGGCCGGATATTTCCGCTCACGCGCGACGATCTGATCGAGTGCGCCGCCATGGTGCGCGCGGTGCACGACGGCGAGCTCGACCGGGTGGCCGTGCCCGACAAGCCGCTCGACGTGCTGGCGCAGCAGGTTGTCGCCGAAGCTTCGGCCTGCGAGTGGGACGAGAACGCGCTGCTTGCCCTCTTCAGACAAGCGTATCCGTATCGCACGCTCGAAAGAGAACAGTTCATGGACGTGGTGGAGATGCTTGCGCGCGGGTATGCAACCCGGCGCGGCCGGCGCGGTGCGCTGGTCCACTACGACAGCCTGAACAAGAAGATCAGGGGCCGGAAAGGGTCGCGATTGAGCGCGCTGGTGAACGGCGGCGCGATTCCGGAGGTTTTCGACTACCGAGTGCTGCTGGAGCCCGAAGGCCACTTCATCGGCACGCTGAACGAGGACTTCGCGATCGAGTCGCTGCCGGGCGACGTGTTCCAGCTCGGCAACACGTCCTGGAGGATCCTGCGCATCGGCAATGGCGTCGTGCGGGTGGCGGACGCCCAGGGTCAGCCGCCGTCTATGCCGTTCTGGCTCGGTGAAGCGCCGGCGCGCAGCGACGAGATGAGCGCCGCAGTGTCGGCGCTACGTGCAGCGGTCGATGCACGATTGCCCGGTCCGGACGAAGTCCGCAGGGAGGGCGAGCTTGCGCCGGCCATCGATCTCCTAAGAGATGAGTATCTGTTGCAGCAAAACGCCGCAGAGCAGATCGCCGCCTACCTCGGCGAGGCGAAACGCAGCCTCGGCGCCGTGCCGACAATCGACACGATTGCGCTCGAGCGCTTCTTCGACGAATCCGGCGGCATGCAGCTCGTTCTGCATGCGCCATTCGGCAGCCGCGTGAACCGAGCGTGGGGACTCGCGCTGCGCAAGAAGTTCTGCCAAGGCTTCAACTTCGAGCTGCAGGCGGCGGCGACCGAGGAAGGGATCATCCTTTCGCTGGGCGAGGTGCATTCGTTCGCGCTGGAAGAGGTATTCCGCTACCTGCATCCGGACACGGTGCGCGAGACGCTGATGCAGGCGCTCCTCGCCTCGCCTATCTTCGAGACGCGCTGGCGCTGGAGCACGACGCTCGCCCTCGCCGTGCCGCGCAACCGCGGCGGCGCGCGCATCCCGAACCAGCTGCAGCGGATGTATGCCGAGGACCTGCTGCAGGCCGTATTTCCCGACGCCGTGGCGTGCCAGGACAACATGCAGGGCGCGCGCGAGATCCCCGACCATCCTCTCGTCAACCAGGCGATGCGCGACACGCTGGAAGAGGCTGTGGATATTCAGGGTCTTGAAGTTCAGTTAAGAAGACTTCATTCGGGCGAGATACGAACCATAGCGCGCGACACGCCCGAGCCCTCGGTCCTCAGCCACGAGCTGCTGAACTCTGCGGTCTACACGTTCCTCGACGACGCGCCGCTCGAGGAGCGCCGCACCCGAGCGGTCTATACGCGTCGCGCAACCGAAGTGCGCAGCGCCGACGACCTGGGCGCGCTCGACATGGCGGCGATCCAGCGAGTGCGCGAGGAAGCGTGGCCGGTCGCCAATACCGCGGACGAAATGCACGACGCGCTCATGGTCGCCGGGTACATCCAGGAAACGGAATTGGCGGGGCATTGGCCGGCGCTGCTCGAGCAATTGGACGGAAGAGCTGTCAAACGCGGCGACGCCTGGTTCGCTCTGGAACGCAAGGACGACGACCCAGTCGAGATCACCGCCAGCCGCCTGGAAGTCTTGGGACCGATCACCTCCAACGAAACCGCGGCGCTGCTCGCGCTCGAAGCGCAAGGCCGCATCCTGCGCGGAAAATTTTCGTCGAGTGAGCTGCAATGGTGCGACCGGCGGCTGCTGGCGCGTATCCATCGCTACACCCTGAACAAACTGAGGTCGGAAATAGAACCGGTCAGCGCGGCCGACTTCCTGCGCTTCCTGCTGCACTGGCAGCACGCTGCCGCCGAGGACCAAATGAAGGGCGCCGAAGGGCTGGCGGCGGTGATCGAGCAGCTCGAAGGCTTCGAGGTCGCCGCCGCCGCGTGGGAAAGCGACGTGCTGCCGGCGCGCGTCGCCGATTACGACGGGGCGCAGATCGACCAGTTGTGCCTGAGCGGGCGCGTGGCGTGGGGACGGCTCACGCCAGGGACCAAAGCGCCGCTGCGCACCTCTCCGATTGCATTGATGCTGCGAGAGCACGCGGCGCATTGGGGCGTCGAAAGGCAAATCGTCGCGGACTTGTCCGCCGAGGCGAAGGCCGTGCGCGAGGCGTTGGAGAAGCGCGGCGCGTCGTTCTTCCATGAATTGCGTTCACAGACGGGATTGTTGCCCAGTCTCGTCGAGCGTGGCCTGGCGGAGCTCGCCGGCGGCGGCATCGCCACCGCGGACAGCTTTGCCGGGCTGCGGGCGCTGCTCGCCGCTGCGGAAAAGCGGCGCGGCCTTGTGGAAATGGCCGGGAGATGGTCGCTCCTGAGGAGCGAGAAGAGCGGCAACGTCGAGGCCCTGGCGAGAGCCTTGCTGAAGCGATACGGAGTCGTCTTTCGCACCTTGCTGCAGCGTGAATCGCAGCTTCCGCCCTGGCGCGAACTCGTGCGCGTGTACCGCAGGCTCGAAGCGCGCGGCGAGATCCGCGGCGGGCGCTTCGTTGGCGGCTTCGGCGGTGAGCAGTTCGCCGCTCCGGATGCGGTCGGAAGGCTGCGTGCTGTACGACAAATGGCGAAGCCGGGTGAGCTCGTCGTCTTGGGCGCTGCCGACCCGCTGAATTTGGTCGGCATCCTCACGCCCGAAGCGCGCGTCGCCGGCATCCATCGCAACCGCGTGCTCCTCCGCGACGGCTTGCCGATCGCAGCGGTCGAGGGCGGGCAGTTACGCCGGCTGGCCGATTCGGATCTCGACGATTCAAGATTGAGAACCTTGCTGGCGCGGCGCACGCTGGGCCATCCGCCGGCGCTGCACCTGCGCGCGCAGACTCCGCGCGAGATCGCTCGCCTCGAGCGTGCGCGCGACCGCGTCATGAACTACCCCTGGAGCCAGGTGCGGCGCTAGCGCGTCGCCGCGCGCGCCTGCTTCACGCCGCAGGTCGCGAGATCGACCTGACCGCCCTCGGCGATCGCCTGGTACAGCGTCCAGAGCTTCTGGTCCACGCGCGCTTCGCGCGGATGCGGGGACGCCTTGGCGAAGCGCCCGACCGCTTTAGGGCCGGCGTTGTACACGGCGTAGGCGGCGCGCGGCGCGTGGTCCGGGTCCCCCGTGCGCTCGGCGTAGGGAATGGCGTAATCCTTCAGGTAGCGCAGCAGGATCTGAGTGCCGGCGCGGATGTTGTACGCGGTGTCCCAGCGCATGCGCTCGATGTCGTAGAAGCCGCGCCAGACGCGCTGGTTGATCTGCATGATGCCCACGCTTCCCGAGTGCGAGCGCAGGTAAGTGATCTTGCCGCTGCGCACCACGTACTGGCGCCAGCAGCTTTCAATGAGGGCGGTTGTAGGAACGAGGTGCGCGTAGATGGCGTTGTAGGGCGAAGGGAGGTTCGTGCGCTGGAGTTCGGCGGTAGTAACCTTTTGCAAGACAGCCCCGATGCGCGCCTCGTACGCGGCGTACTCGCTGAGCGTTGGCACCCAGCGGTCGAGCGGCGTGTCGGCATGTGCCTGCGTGATGAAGAAGTCGAGCCAACTGCGCGTGGGCGGCGCGGCGGGCGCCGGATCGCCTTCGGGGATGCCTTCGACGCCGAACAGGCGGCCGAGCTGGGGGTCGAGCGCCCAGTCGTACGCGAGCGGGTTCCCGGTATCGTCGGGCTTGAGGTTGCGCGCAAGCCGGCGCAGGCCTTCCGGCGAGATCGGCAGGCCCGGCGCAGCGGCCTCGAGCGCCGCCAGCGCATCCGCGGCGTCGACGAACACCACATGGCGTTTCGTCTCGACGAGGATCGCGCGCAACTCGTTCCATGCTTCGAGAAAGAGCTCCCGCACCGGGTTTCCTGGCGGGGCCGACTCGCCCGCGAGGATGGCGGCAAGCTGATAGCGGCTGTCCAGGAGGAGCGTGAAAAGCCGCTTGCGCACCGCGTCGTCTTCGCCGTCGAGCGCCATCTGCCGTACCACGTAGACGAGGAACGCGTCCCATGGCTCGAGCGCTTGTTCCAGCGCTTCAAGCTCGGCCTCGGTGAGCGGCGCGGGAGAGGTGGCGGCTGGCGCCGCGGCGAGCCAGGCATCCGGGACCTCCAGCGCGATCGGCACGACGACCTGGCCGGGCTCGGGGCGCGGCGCGAGCATCGCCATCTGGCGTAGCGCCTGTTCCATGGCCGCCGCGTGCGACGGGGGCGCTGCGCTGCGGAGCAACTCGGCGAGCGCGTCGCGCGAAGCGCCAAGGTCGTAGGCGAAGCGCTCAAGCCGCGCGTGAATATGCTGCTTGGCCGCGTCCCATAAGAGCGGACCGAGCCCGCCGCTCGCATCGACGAGCCGCGAATCAACGATGCGCACGCGCAGGCGCGCTCCGTCCTCGACGTACGGCACGAGCGTGAGATGGATCGTTCCTTTCCACCCCGTGCCCTGACACTTGCCCGCGATCTCTACCGCGAGCGAGCCCGTGGCGGGGGCCACTAGATGCAGGCGTCCTTGTGCGAACTCCAGCTTGGGGGCCTGGAATTCGAGATAGCGGCAGCGTGCTTCACGGTAAGGAACGAGCTGCGCGCCCAATGCCTCGCCCAGCGTATCGAGCGATACGCGCAGCGGGATTTCGACGCGCGCGGCTAGTGCGCCGTGCGCATAGCCAACGAGGCAGCAAAATGCAAGAACGCGGAGCAGCATCCTGCGTAGTCCGGACTATAGCCTGTTAACTGTCCATCTCCGTGGCTGGGCAGAATCGGATCAGTTGGGCTTGTTTCGGCTGTAACGCGGGACCATCGCCCGGAAATGCAGGCGAGACACGCGCTCGTCAGGATGCGCGCATGAAGCTGCTTCTCCAAGGCGCACGCACTCTGAGCCCCTATCTCCTGGTGGAGCTGCTGCTGCCCGGCGGGACTCTTATCGCGTTGCTTCTCTGGCTGTTCCAGCACTGGAAGAAACAGCGCGCTTCTGACCTGCGGCTGTTCCGGCGTAAATTCGCCGTCAATGGCCAAATCCAGCAAGGCATGGTTGCGCCGGCACATCGCTGACCCGTACGTAAGGCAGGCGCGCAAGCAAGGCTACCGCTCGAGAGCCGCTTTCAAGCTTCTCGAGATCGATTCAAGAGAAAAGCTGTTTCGCCGCAGTCAATCCGTCATCGATCTCGGCGCCGCGCCGGGCGGTTGGTCGCAGGTCGCCGCAGAGAAGATCGGGCCGGGCGGGCGGGTGATCGCCATTGACCTGCTCGAAATTGCCCCCATCTCCGGGGTAACCGTCCACAAAGGGGATTTCCGCCAGATTGACCTGCAACTTGCCCCCAACGCGCAAGCCGACGTCGTGCTGTCCGACCTCTCGCCCAACTTGTCGGGCATTCCCAACGTCGACCAGGCGCGCTGGCTCGAGCTCGCGGAAGGCGCGCTCGAGCTTTGCCGCAAGACGTTGAAGCCTGACGGTGTTTTCGTGGTCAAAGCGTTTCACGGCGAAGCGTTTGAGGCGCTCATGAAGCGCTTGAAGGGGCTGTTCAAGAACGTGAAAGTTGTAAAACCCTCGGCTTCCCGGGGTGAATCGGCCGAGACTTACGTGGTGGCACGCGGCGTGCGCGCCCTGTAAGATGGTTTTTTAGGCAAGGAGTCAAGCACTTGAACAATATGCTCAAGAACCTGGTCATCTGGCTCGTTATCGGGCTGGTGCTAATGACCGTGTTCAACCAGTTCAACACCCGCCAGTCGGCCCAGGCGCCGATGGAATACTCCCAGTTTCTCGAGGAGGTCAAGGCGGGCCGCATTGCCAAAGTCACCATCGAGGGCCGCCAGCTCAAGGCGACCACCAGCGAAGGCAAGCGCGTCACCAGCTACTCGCCGGGCGACATCTGGCTGGTGAGCGATCTGCTCAAGTACGGCGTGAAGATCGAGGCGAAGCCCGAAGAAGAGCCCTCGCTCCTCATGAACATCTTCGTTTCGTGGTTCCCGATGCTGCTTCTCATCGGCGTGTGGATCTTCTTCATGCGCCAGATGCAGGGCGGCGGCCGTGGCGGCGCGTTCTCGTTCGGGAAGTCGCGTGCGCGCATGCTGGACGAGTCCACGAACACCGTCACTTTCGCCGACGTCGCCGGCTGCGAGGAAGCGAAGGAAGAAGTGTCCGAGCTGGTCGATTTCCTGCGCGACCCGTCCAAGTTTCAGAAATTGGGCGGCCGCATTCCGCGCGGCGTGCTGATGGTCGGCAATCCCGGCACCGGGAAGACGCTGCTCGCGCGCGCGATCGCCGGCGAAGCCAAGGTGCCGTTCTTCTCGATCTCGGGCTCCGACTTCGTCGAGATGTTCGTCGGCGTGGGCGCGGCGCGCGTGCGCGACATGTTCGAGCAGGCGAAGAAGCACGCGCCGTGCATCGTGTTCATCGACGAGATCGACGCCGTCGGCCGCCAGCGCGGCGCGGGCCTCGGCGGCGGCAACGACGAGCGCGAGCAGACGCTGAACCAG
>DASTPE010000070.1:0-55276 GCA_035762345.1 Burkholderiales bacterium | reverse complement strand
CGACTCGACCGGCATCGTCACCGCCAAGCTGCTCGCCGAAAAAGCGAATCCGCAGGCAGACCTCGTCCTCGGCCTGGCAGCCACCAGCCTGCTCGTGCTCGAGCAGGAAGGCATGCTGCAGCCGTATTCGCCGAAGGGGGTCGAGAAGCTCAATGCTCGCTTCGTCGACAGCAAGAAGCCGCCGATGTGGGTCGGCATGGACGTCTGGGGCGCCACCATCTGCTTCAACACGGTGGAGGCGCAGAAGCGCGGGCTGCCCAAGCCCGAGAGCTGGAAAGACCTGCTCAAGCCGATCTACAAGGGCCAGATCACCATGCCGCACCCGGCGTCGAGCGGGACCGGCTTCCTGGACGTCACGGCGTGGCTGCAGCTCTTCGGCGAGGCGGAGGGCTGGAAATACATGGACGCGCTGCACGAGAACATCGCGCAGTACGTGCACTCCGGCTCCAAGCCCTGCCGCCAGGCGGGCGCCGGCGAGTTCGTGATGGGTATCTCGTTCGAGTATCGCGCCAATGCCACCAAGGCTTCGGGCGCGCCGGTGGACCTAGTGTTTCCGAAGGAAGGCGTGGGCTGGGACATGGAAGCCGCCGCGATCATGAAGACCACAAAGAAGCTCGACGCCGCGCGCAAGGTGATGGACTGGGCCGTCACGCGCGAGGCGAACGAGGTCTACGCCAAGGCCTACGCCATTGTGGCGATGCCAGGCGTCGCGAAGCCGCTGCCCAACGTGCCCGCCAACTACGAGCAGATGCTGGTAAAGAACGACTTCGCCTGGGCGGCGAAGAACCGCGACCGCATCCTCGGCGAGTGGAACAAGCGCTATAACGCAAAAGCAGAGCCCAAGACGTGAGCTCGCGCTAAGCGTCGAAGGGGTCTCGAAGCACTTCGGCCCCTTCGTCGCGCTGCACGACGTCAGCCTGTCGGTACGGCACGGGGAGCTCGTCTGCTTCCTCGGCCCGTCGGGCTGCGGCAAGACCACCCTGCTTCGCATCATCGCCGGCCTCGAGACACAGAGCGCGGGCCGCATCGTGCAGAATGGACGCGACATCTCGCGCCTCCCGCCCGCGCAGCGCGACTACGGCATCGTGTTCCAGTCGTACGCGCTCTTCCCCAATCTTTCCGTCGAAGACAACGTCGGCTACGGCCTTGTCAACCGCCGTCTCGCCCGCGGCGAAATCCGCAATCGGGTGGCCGAGCTGCTCAAGCTGGTCGGCCTGCCCGGCAGCGAGCGCAAGTATCCGAGCCAGCTCTCCGGCGGCCAGCAGCAGCGCATCGCGCTCGCGCGTGCGCTCGCCACGTCGCCCGGATTGCTGCTGCTGGACGAGCCGCTCTCCGCGCTCGATGCGCTCGAACGCGTGCGTCTGCGCGGCGAGATCCGCAGCCTGCAGAAGAAGGTCGGCGTTACCACCATCATGGTGACGCACGATCAGGAAGAGGCGCTTTCGATGGCCGACCGGGTGGTGGTGATGAACCAGGGCGTGCTCGAGCAGGTCGGCACGCCGCGCGAGATCTACGAGCTGCCGGCGAGCCCCTTCGTCGCCGATTTCGTCGGCCGGGTGAACGTGCTGAACGCCGTGTCGCTCGGCGGGGGGCGCTACCGGACCGGCCGGCTCGACCTCAGCGCCAATGGGTCGGACTGCGCGGCCGGCAAGGCGGTGCGCCTCTACCTGCGTCCGGAAGACCGCGTCGTGGAAGGCGACCTCGACGCGGAGTCGAACCAGATGCGCGGCCGGATCGCCAAGGTGGAGTTCCTCGGCGGCCACTGCCTTGCCGAGGTGCAGGTGCCGGAGCTCGAGGGCCAGCCGCTCAGCGTGTTCTTCTCGCTCAACCAGGTGCGCGAGCTGGGGCTGCGCGAAGGGGGCGAGCTGCGGCTTGCGTTGCGGCCCGATCGCATCCGCGTATTTGAAAAATGAGTGAAGAATGAGCGCAGTGCTCCCGGCGCCGGCGGCGGCGCGGATCGATCTTTCCGGGCTGCTGGTCAGGGCTGCGCTCGTCGCCTCCGGACTCGGGCTGGCGCTTTTCCTGCTCGCGCCGATGGCCGCGATCTTCGTGCGCGCAGTGCTCGACAACCAGGGCAACTTCGTCGGGCTGCAGCATTTCGTCGCCTACTTCGCGACGCCAGCGCTCGCGCGCTCGGTGTGGAACTCGGTGTGGGTGTCGATCGTCGTGGCGGCGATCACGGTGCCCGCGGCGTTTCTGTTCGCCTACGCGCTCACGCGCAGCTGCATGCCGTTCAAAGGCACGCTGCGCCTCATCGCGCTGATCCCGCTGCTCGCGCCATCGCTCCTGCCCGCGATCGCCTTCATCCAGTGGTTCGGCAACCAGGGCGCGGCCAAATGGCTGATGGGCGGCGTGTCGGTGTACGGCGCGCCGGGAATCATCCTGTCCGAGGTCTTCAACTCCTTCCCGCACGCGCTCATGATCCTGATCGCCGCGCTGGTGCTTGCCGACGGGCGGCTGTACGAGGCCGCCGACGCGCTCGGCACGCGGCGGCTGCGGCGCTTCTTCACCATCACGCTCCCCGGCTGCAAATACGGCCTTCTCTCAGCCTTCACCGTAGTCTTCACCTACACCATCAGCGATTTCGGCGCGCCCAAAGTGATCGGCGGCACCTTCAACGTGCTCGCCGTGGACGTGTTCAAGCAGGTCATCGGCCAGTTCAACTTCTCGATCGGCGCTGTTGTGGGGCTGCTGCTCCTCGTTCCCTCGGTCGTCGCATTTGCCGTCGACTGGGTGGTGCGCCGGCGCCTCACCGCCAACCTCGGCGCGCGCTCGGTGCCGTTCATCCCCCGTCCGCGGCGCGCGTTCGACACGCTCATGCTCGCGTATTGCGTGCTGGTATGCGCGCTGCTCCTCGCCGTGCTCGGCATGGCGGTATATACCTCACTCATCCAGCTCTGGCCGTACAAGTTGAACTTCACGCTCCAGCATTACCACTACGCGCTCGTCGCTGGTGACTACGCGCCCGCGTTCTGGAATAGCCTGAAGATGGGCGCCTGGACCGCCCTCATCGGCACTGTGTTCGTGTTCTGCACCGCATACCTGCTCGAGAAGACGCGCGGGCTCGGGCCACTGCGGCCAGCGCTGCGGCTGCTCGCGCTGCTCTCGATGGCGGTGCCGGGATTGGTTCTGGGCCTGGGGTACATCATGTTCTTCAACCACCCGCAGAACCCGCTCAACTCCCTCTACCAGACGATGGCGATCCTCGCGGTCTCCACCGTCGTGCACTACTACACGTCAGGCCACCTCACCGCCGTTACGGCGCTGAAGGCACTCGACGACGAGTACGAGTCGGTGTCAGCCTCGCTGAAGGTGCCGTTCTACAAGACGTTCTGGCGCGTGACCGTACCGGTGTGCCTGCCGGCGATCCTCGAGATCGCCCGCTACTACTTCGTGGTCTCGATCTCGACGCTGTCGTGCGTGGTGTTCCTGTATGCACCGCACACCATCCTCGCCGCGGTGGCAATCATGAACATGGACGAGGCCGGCGACATCGGCCCTGCCGCAGCGCTCGGCACGCTGGTCGTGCTCGCCTCGGTCGGCGTGTGCCTGCTGTACTCGCTCGCCACGCGCCTGCTCATCGCCCGCTCTCAGGCGTGGCGGCTCTAATCCGGGAGAAGTCATGAAGGAACCCTTCCTCCTCACGCCCGGCCCGCTCACCACCTCGACCGAGACCAAGCTTGCGATGGTGCGCGACTGGGGCTCGCGCGATACCGGATTCATCGAGATCAACCGGCGCGTGCGGCAGATGCTTCTGGAAGTGGTGGGGGTAGAGAAGACCCATGTTTGCGTACCCCTTCAGGGCAGCGGCACCTTCGCCGTTGAGGCGATGCTCGGGACGATGGTGCCGAAGAACGGCCATGTACTCGTGCCGCTCAACGGCGCCTACTGCAGGCGCATCCAACGCATCTGCTCGATCCTCGACAGGAAGACCACCTCGATCGAGTACGACGAGCGCGAGCCGGTCCGGCCTGCCGACATCGATGCCGCGGTCGAGAAAGACGCTTCTATTACGCACGTCGCCCTGGTCCATTGCGAAACCAGCACCGGCGTGTTGAACCCGCTCGCGGAAGTGGCTGAGGTGGTGGCCCGCCATAAGAAAAGCCTTCTGGTCGACGCCATGAGCTCTTTTGCCGCCGTGCCGATCGAAGGCGAGTTCGACGCGCTGGTGGCGGCGTCGGGCAAGTGCCTCGAAGGCCCGCCCGGAATGAGCTTCGCGTTAATCAAGAAAACCTCCCTCGAGCGCTGTGCGGGCAATGCGCATTCGCTAGTTCTCGACCTGCACGACCAGTGGGTCAACATGGAGAAGACCGCGCAGTGGCGCTTCACGCCGCCGACGGTGATTGTCGCCGCCTTGCACGCCGCGCTCGAGCAGTTCGTCGCCGAGGGCGGCCGCGACGCGCGCGGCGCGCGCTATCGCCGCAACTGCGAGGTGCTGATCGAGGGGATGACCAGGCTCGGCTTCAAGCTGTTCCTGGACCGCAAGCACCAGGCGCCGGTGATCGTCACCTTCCAGGCGCCGAGCGATCCGAACTACGACTTCCAGCGCTTCTACGATCGCGTGCGCGAGAAGGGCTTCGTGCTCTATCCCGGCAAGCTCACCCAGGTCGACACGCTGCGCGTCGGCTGCATCGGCGCGATCGACGAGCACGTCATCCGCGCCGCGGTACACGCGATCGCCGACACCGTTGCCGAGCAGAAGATCCGACTGCATGAACCTGGCGCTGTTCGATCTCGACAACACGCTCCTTAGTAGTGACACCGATGTCGAGTGGCTCGACTTTCTGATCGGGCAGGGCGTGCTCGACAAGTCGCTGCACGGCGAGAACCTGGAGATGGACCGGCGCTATCGCTCGGGCAAAGCCGGCGCGCTCGAATACGTGCGCTTCTACCTGCGCTTCTATCCCCGGTTCCCGATCGTAGAGCTTGTCGAGTACCGGAAGGCCTTTGTCCGGCAGAAGATCGAGTCCCGCATCCTGCCTGCGGGACAGCGACTGCTCGAAAGTCACCGCCAGGACCTGGTAGCGATCATCACCGCGACGAACCGCTTCCTGACGGAGCCGATCGCCGAATTGCTCGGCGTTGAACACTTGATCGCCACCGAGCCGCAGCTCGCCGGCGGCCGCTTCACTGGAGAGGCGGTCGGCGTGCCGTGCATGCGCGAAGGGAAGGTGAACAGGCTGGAGGAATGGTTAAACTCGAGACGCTCGTCGCTTTCATCCTTTGACGAAAGCTGGTTCTACAGCGACTCAATCAACGACCAGCCGCTGCTCGAGCGCGTCACCCATCCGGTCGCGGTAGACCCGGACGAGCGGCTCGAGGCGCTTGCGCGGCAGCGCGGCTGGCGGGTGATTACTCTTCGGGGAGCACCGGCCGCACGCGGTGGCCCAAGGCCCACATGACATAGCCCGACAGGCCGTACACCAGGAAGAAGCCGAAGAGCACCAGCGACGGGCTGAGCGATACGATCGAGAAGCCCACGACCAGGGCGAGAATCACCCAGAGCGGGACGCGCTTTTTCCAGTTCACTTCCTTGAAGCTCCAGAATGGAACGTTGGACACCATGGTGACGCCCACGAACACCGCGACGGCCCACGTCACGGCTGCGATCCAGACGTGGTCACGCGGCAAAAAGCCGTTGTCCACGAGCACCCACACGAGCCCCGCCATGATCGCGGCGCCGGAGGGGCTCGGCAGCCCCTGAAAGTAGCGCCTGTCGACCACGGCGATGTTGGCATTGAAGCGTGCGAGGCGGATGCCCGCGCCGGCGCAGTAGATGAAGGCGCCGATCCACCCGGCGGTACCGAGCTCCTTGAGGACCCAGACGTAGGCGGTGAGAGCCGGCGCGGCGCCGAAGGCCACCATGTCGGCGATCGAGTCGTACTGCGCGCCGAACTCGCTCTGAGTGTGGGTCCAGCGCGCTACCCGGCCGTCCATGCCGTCCAGCAGCATGGCGACAAAGATGGCAATCGCGCCAATCTCGAAGCGGCCATTCATCGCCTGCACGATGGCGAAGAAGCCGCAGAACAGCACCCCGGTCGTGAACAGATTCGGCAGCAAGTAGATCCCCCGGCGTCGCAGGCCGATCGGGCTGGGTTGCGCTACTTCGGGTTCGTAGTCGGGGGCGTCAGCCATGCGAGCACGCTCTCCGCGGCGTACACCTTGTCGCCGATCGCCGCCTTGACCTCGGCGTCGAGCGGCAGGTAGTGGTCAACGCGCGAGCCGAAGCGGATGAAGCCGAAGCGCTGGCCGCGCTCAAGCTCGGCGCCGGCCCCAACATAGCACAGGATGCGGCGCGCAATCAGCCCCGCCACCTGCACGCAGGTGACGTCGTGGCCCTCCGGCGTGCGCAGCCAGAGGGCGTTGCGCTCGTTCTCGAGCGAAGCCTTGTCGAGCGCGGCGTTGACGAACGCGCCGGGGAAGTACCAGCGCTCCTTCACCACGCCGTCGACCGGCGAGCGGTTGGAGTGCACGTTGAACACGTTCATGAAGACGCTAACCTTCAGCGCGTCGCGCTTCACGTAGGGATCCTGCGCACGGCTCACTTCCACCACGCGGCCGTCGGCCGCGGACAGAACCGCTCCCGGGGTTGCGGGCACGTCGCGCGGCGGATCCCGGAAGAACTGCAAGACGAAGATGGCGGCGAGCCAAAAAGGCACCGACCACCCCCAACCCAGCCCAATGCCGACCAGGAGAGAGACCGCGACAGCGATGCCGACGAACAGCCACCCTTCGCGGGCGATCAGCGGGTGCGGGTAGCGCCGTTGCTTCAATTCTTCGAGGTGTCGACCAGGCGGTTCCGCTTGATCCACGGCATCATCTCGCGCAGTCGCGCGCCCACCTTCTCGATCGGCAGCTCCGCCGTCATGCGCCGCTGGCTGAGGAGGCCGGGCGCGCCTGCGCGGTTCTCCAGCACGAACTCCTTCGCGTACTCCCCGTTCTGGATCCGGTGCAGCGCATCCTTCATGCGCCTCCTCACGCCCTCGTCGATGATCTTGGGCCCGGTGACGTACTCGCCATATTCGGCGTTGTTCGAGATCGAATAGTTCATGGTGCCGATGCCGCCCTCGTACATGAGGTCGACGATCAGCTTGAGCTCGTGCAGGCACTCGAAGTACGCCATCTCGGGCGCGTAGCCTGCCTCGACCAGGGTGTCGAAACCGGCCTTGACGAGCTCGACGCAACCGCCGCACAGCACGGTCTGCTCGCCAAAGAGATCGGTCTCGGTTTCCTCGCGGAACGTGGTTTCGATGATCCCGGCCTTTCCGCCGCCGATCGCCGCCGCATAGGAGAGCGCGACGTCTCGCGCCTTTTTCGACGGATTGCGGTGCACCGCAATCAGCATGGGCACTCCGCCGCCCGCGGCATAGGTCGAGCGTACGGTATGGCCGGGCGCCTTTGGCGCCACCATCCACACGTCGAGGTCGGCGCGCGGCTGGATCAGGCCGTAGTGGATGTTGAACCCGTGCGCGAAGGCGAGCGAGGCGCCCTTCTTGATGTTGGGCTCGACGAACTGCTGGTAGACCGCGGCGTGGTGCTCATCGGGCAGCAGGATCATGACGATGTCCGCGCCCTTGATCGCGTCGGCGAGCTCGGCCACCTTGACGCCGGCCTTTTTCGCCTTGTCCCATGACGCGCCGCCCTTGCGCAGCCCCACGGTGACCTTGACTCCCGATTCCTGCAGGTTCAGCGCGTGCGCGTGCCCCTGCGAGCCATAGCCGATGATGGTGACCTTCTTTCCCTTGACGAGCGAAAGGTCCGCGTCCTTGTCGTAATAGACTTTCATGTAGTTATCGTCCCCGGAAAATGGGGCCTGCCCCATTCATCTAAACTCTTAAGACCCGATTGCCCCGCCCGATTCCGCTGGCACCGGTTCTTACGGTCTCGATGATGGCGCCCTGGTCGAGCGAGCGGATGAACGCGTCGAGCTTCGCGCCGTCGCCGGTAAGCTCGATGGTATAGGTGTTGTCGGATACGTCGATGATGCGGCCGCGGAAGATATCGGCCATGCGCTTCATGTCCTCGCGCTCCTTCTGGCCGGCCCGGACCTTGATCAGCATGAGCTCGCGCTCGATGTGCTCGGCCTCGGACAGATCGATGACCTTGACCACCTCGATCAGCTTGTTCAGCTGCTTGGTGATCTGCTCGACCACGTCCTCGGATCCGGTGGTCACGATGGTCATGCGCGACATCGACGCGTCCTCGGTCGGCGCCACCGTCAGCGTCTCGATGTTGTAGCCGCGCGCCGAAAAGAGCCCGGCGATCCTGGAGAGGGCCCCTGCCTCGTTCTCCACCAGGATCGAGATGATGTGACGCATCAGAGATCCTCGTAGAGGATCATTTCGGTGATCCCCTTGCCGCCGGGGACCATCGGGTAGACGTTCTCTTTCTGGTCGGTGATGAAATCGAGGAACACCAGCTCGTCTTTACGAGCAAAAGCTTCTTTTAATACAGGTTCCACATCGGCCGGCTTTTCCACCAGCACGCCACGGTGGCCGTAGCCCTCGGCGAGCTTGACGAAATCGGGAAGTGCGTCCATGTACGACTCGGAGTAGCGGTTGCCGTGGAAGAACTGCTGCCACTGGCGCACCATTCCCATGTACTTGTTGTTCAGGTTGATGATCTTGATGGGCAGGCGGTACTGCTTGCAGGTGGAAAGCTCCTGCAGGCACATCTGGATCGAGGATTCCCCCGTGACGCACGCGACCGTCGCGCCCGGGTTCGCGAGCTGCACCCCCATCGCCGCCGGCAGGCCGAAGCCCATCGTGCCGAGGCCGCCGGAGTTGATCCAGCGCCGCGGCTCGTCGAACTTGTAGAACTGCGCCGCCCACATCTGGTGCTGGCCGACGTCCGAGGTTACGAACGCCTGGCCCTTGGTGACCTCGTAGAGCTTCTCGAGCACGAACTGCGGCTTGATGATCGGCGATTTGCGGTCGTAGCGCAGGCAATCCTTCGCGCGCCATTCGCCGATCTGCTTCCACCACGGCTTGAGATCCTTGGTCCCCGCCCCTTTGACGAGCTTGAGCACATCGTCCAGAACGTCCGGGATGTTGCCGACGATCGGCACATCGACCTTGACGCGCTTGGAAATCGACGAGGGGTCGATGTCGATATGGATGATCTTGCGCGGGTTCTGCGCGAAGTGCGCCGGATTACCGATCACCCGGTCGTCAAAGCGCGCGCCGATGGCGAGCAGCACGTCGCAATGCTGCATCGCCATGTTCGCCTCGTAGGTGCCGTGCATGCCCAGCATGCCGAGGAATTGCGGGTCGGTGGCCGGGTAGGCACCGAGGCCCATCAACGTATTGGTGCACGGAAAACCGAGAAGCTTCACCAGGTCGCGCAGCTGGGCGGAGGCGTTCGACAGGATGACGCCACCTCCGGTGTAGACCATCGGACGCTCGGCGTCGAGGATGAGCTGCACCGCTTTCTTGATCTGCCCGGCGTGGCCCTTGCGCACCGGATTGTAGGAGCGCATGTGCACGCTCTCCGGGTAGTCGAACTCGCAGGCCTGGGTCGTCACGTCCTTCGGGATGTCGACGAGCACCGGCCCTGGGCGTCCGGTAGTGGCGATGTGAAAGGCCTTCTTCACAGTGGAGGCGAGGTCCTTCACTTCCTTCACCAGGAAGTTATGTTTCACGCACGGCCGGGTAATGCCGACCGTGTCGCACTCCTGGAAAGCGTCCAAGCCGATCGCGTGGGTCGGCACCTGGCCGGTGAGGACCACGAGCGGAATCGAATCCATGTATGCGGTGGCGATGCCGGTGACCGCGTTCGTGACGCCAGGTCCTGACGTCACCAGGCACACGCCGACCTTCTTCGACGAGCGCGAGTAGCCATCCGCGGCGTGCGCTGCGCCCTGCTCGTGCCGCACGAGGACGTGCTTCACTCGGTCCTGCTTGAACAGCTCGTCGTAGATGAAAAGCACCGCGCCGCCGGGGTAGCCGAAGACATACTCGACGCCCTCGGCCTGCAGGCAGCGCACAACGATTTCTGCGCCCGTCAGCGTGGTGGCTTTCGCCCGATCCATCGGCTCGTCTAAGTGCCGGAAAAGCTTTAAACAGTAAAGGCTTGGTGCGGTGCGGTCAAGCCGCGCCCAGCGGATCGCGCCGGCCTTTTGATACCATCGGCCGCCAAACAATAGAGGGGCCACCCTGGCATCCCGAAGCGAGCTCGCCGCTTTCCTGCAAGGTGTGGAAAAGCGCGCGTTCAAGCAAGCCGTATTCGCCGTTCGCGACGAGGAGGCGGCACTCGACATCGTGCAGGACGCGATGCTGCGGCTTGCGGAGAAATACGGGCACCTCCCCGCAGTCGAGCTGCCGGCCCTTTTCCATCGGATTGTGCAAAATGCGATTCGCGACTGGTTCAGGCGCCAAAAGGTGCGCTCGCTATGGACCACGCTGCTTTCGTCCGTCGGCCCCGGCCGTGACGAAGACGACGAGCAGGATCCGCTGGAAACCCTGCAGCCCGCCGACCGGTCCAATTTTCAGGACGCCCCGGCGCAGCACCTGGAGCAGACTCAAGTCCTTGAAATTATTGAGCAAGAGATTTCTCGCTTACCAGCGCGTCAACGGGAAGCCTTCATCCTGCGTTATTGGGAGGAACTCGACGTGGCCGAAACGGCCCGGGCCATGAATTGCTCGGAGGGCAGCGTGAAGACGCATTGCTCCCGGGCTGCTCATGCTTTGCAAGTGGCGCTCGCGGCGCGCGGCATCACGTTAGAGACAAAATGATGAACGAGATGCAATTCGGCCACAGGATCCGTCAAATCCTGAATCAGGGGACCCAGGTCAGTGCGAACATTGCGGAGCGCCTGAAGCGTTCCCGCGAGCTCGCTCTTGCGCGGCAGCGCCCTGAGCCGGCGCCGGCCTTCGCCTGGGCAGACAACACGCTCGTACGCTTCGGCGGCTGGGGCGGGCTCGCCTTGCGCGTGCTGCTGCCGCTCGCCATGCTTGTCGCGAGCGCCGTCGCCCTGTATGCCTGGGAACAAAACCAGCGCGCCGCGGAGCTGGAAGAAATCGACGCCCAACTCCTCACCGACGACCTGCCGATCGACGCTTATCTCGATCGCGGGTTCCAGAACTGGCTCAAGAAGCGCGCGGCGGAGCAATGATGCGGTCTGCCTGGCTTGTGCTCGCGGCGCTGCTGAGCTGCGGCGCGCTGGCCCAGCCGCCAGTCGACGTCGCGCCCAAAGCGAAAGCCGCCGCGAAGCCGAAGCCCGCGGCGAAGGCGAAGGCGCAGGTGCGCCCGGCCTGGGCCGAGCTCACGGCCGAGCAGCAGCAGATCCTTGCCCCCCTGAAGGCCGATTGGGAAACCCTGGAGCCCGAGCGGCGGCGGAAATGGATCGGCGTCGCCAAGCGCTATCCGAAGATGACGCCGGAGGGCCAAGAGCGAGTGCAGCGGCGCATGCAGGCATGGGCCAAGCTCTCCCCTGAGCAGCGGCGCCAAGCGCGCGAGACGTACAAACAGATCGTAAAGGTGCCGCCCGAGAAGCGCGGCAATCTGCGCGAGCAGTGGGCCGAGTACCAGCAGCTGCCGCCGCATGAGCGCGACGGCCTGGTTTCCCAGGGAGAAAAGAGACGCCGCTGAGCGTCGCGACGCCGGGCTTGCCGCGCCGCCTGGCGAGCATGGTCTACGAGGCAATCCTGCTCTTCGGCGTCGCCTTCTTCGCCGCGTGGCTATTCTTCTTCGCGAGCGGCGGCCGCGAGGCCACTTCCGGCGGGTTGCGCCATGCGCTCCAGCTCTTCATCCTGACGGTATTCGCCGCCTACTTCCTGTGGTGCTGGCTGCGCGGCGGGCAGACTCTCGCGATGAAGGCCTGGCATATCCGGCTCGTCGACGTAACGCCCGGTAAAGCGGTTTTCCGCTTGATTCTGGCGGGCTTGATGGTTCCGACGGCGATTTCCATCGTGTGGGCGTTGTTCGATCGCGAACGCCAATTCCTGCACGACCGCATCGCCGGAACGCGCCTGGTCAACGCCTGAGCAACGCCGCTTCACCTTCTTTCGACCCACCACATCATCAAGACCGCGGCCGCAAGGAAGGCGGCGCTCGGGACAACCGCTGCGGAGAGCGGCGGCCAGTTCTGCAGCAGGCCGATGTGCGCAAAGAGGCTATTCAGCATATGGAAAAAAATGCCGAGCATGATGCCGAGGAATACCTTCACGCCCACCATGCCCGCGCGCGCCTGCATGTAGGCGAACGGAAGCGCGAGCGCCATCATCACCAGCGCCGCCAGCGGGTAGAAAAGCTTCTTCCATAACGCGATTTCGTAGCGCTCGGTCTTTTGCCGGTTGCCCGCGAGGTGCTCGGTGTACTTGTGCAGCGCCCAGGCCGACATGCGCTCGGGGCGCACGATCAGCGCATCGAGCATCTCGGGATTCACGCGCGAACGCCACTCCATGAGCGGCTGGCGCTCGGTGCGCGGCCCCTCCTCGCCGGCAAAGCGGGTGCTCGCGACGTCATGCAGCTTCCAGACCCCGCCGCCGGCATAGTCGGCGCGCTGCGCAAGCGTGATCTTCCGCAGGCGGTAGTCGGCATCGAAATCGTAGATCCGCACGCCCACGAGCTGGTTCGTCTGCCGAGCCTCACGCACGTTGATGAACGAGCCCTCGTCCTTGAACCACAGGCCCGACTGCAGGTCCTGGCCGATGGCCGAGCTCATCGCGCGCAGCTTCACCTTCTGCGCCTGCTCCTCCGACCAGGGAGCGATCCATTCGCCAATGAGGAAGGTGAGCACGACGAAAGCGAGCCCGATCTTGGTGAGCGTGACCGCGGCGCGCCTGGGCGAAAGGCCCGAAGCGCGCATCACGGTGTACTCTGAGTTGCTGGCGAGATGCGCGAGCACGTATAGCGTGCCGATCAGCACGACCACCGGGAAGAGCTCGTAGGCATGGGCGGGCGACGAAAGCAGCACGAAGGTGAACACCTGGCGCAACTGGTAGTCGACCTTGCCGAGGTCGGCAAGCTCGCGGATCAAGTCGAAGAAGGCGAAAAGGCCCAGGAACCCGAGCAGCACGAAGCCCGTGGCCGCGTAAATCTGGCGCGCCAGGTAACGCTCGAGGGTGCGCACCCCGGCGCCTACTTCCCGATCCGCAGGCGGATCAGCTGCATGCGCCGGGCGAACATGAAGACGAGCAGCGCGATCATCCCGGCGTGCACCAGCCACCAGCCGACGCTGAAGTCCATGCGTCCCTGCGCGACCCGCGCCTGGCTCACGCTGAGGAGGTTCGAGTACACGATGTAGGTGAGCAGCGCGAAGAGCAGATTTACCGAGCGCCCGGCGCGCGGATTGACGAAGCTCATCGGAATCGCGAGCATCACGAGCACCAGCGCCGAGATCGGAATGCCGACGCGCCAGAGCAGCTCGCCCAGGTTCGGGGGAGTCGGGTTGGTGATGAGCGCCCAGGTTGGCAGATTCTTGTGCGTCGGAGTGACTTCCTTGCCCTCCTTCAACTCGATGCGCGCGGCGTAGCGGTCGAACTCGGTGAGGCGGTACTCGGGGTCGCCGGGCGCGCCCTCGTAGCGCCGGCCATGTTCGAGCACGATGAAGCGGTCGCCGTTGGGCGTGGTCTCGGTATGTCCGCTGCGGCTCATGCTGACGCCGCTCTTCGCCTGCTGCACCGAGCTGACGAAGATGTTCTGCACGGCGCTCGAGTCGCCCGAAATCGACTCGACGAAGAACACCCGCGTGCGATTGGAAGTCTCGCCGAAGACGCCGGGCGTGACGCGCGAGACGTCCTCGCGCTGCTCGAGGTTCGAGGTGTACTGAGCCGCCATCTGCGCCGCCCACGGCGAGATGAAAAGCGAGAGCGCCGTGATCACCGCGATTTGCGGCAGCGCGAACAGCATGACCGGCTTCAGCCACGCGGCGAGGGACTGGCCCGCTCCGAACCAGATCACCATCTCGGAGTCGCGCCAGCTGCGCGTCATCGTGAGCAGCACGGAAATGAACATGGTGAGCGAGAGCAGCACCGGCAGCGCGCCGAGCGCGAAAAAGCCGAGGAATGCGAACACCGCGTCGGAGGGAAACTTGCCGCCCGCGGCCTGACCGAGCAGGCGGATGAGCCGCGTGGTGACCGCGATGGCAAACAGCGTCATGAACACCGCGCCCGCGAGACCTGCAAATTCCCTGAGCAGCGCCCGGTGGAAGATCATGCGATACTTTCGGTCCGTGAAATTTAGCATAAGGGCGCTCTCGCCCGAGTCGGCGAAAACGGGCTGCGTGGTCGTAGGCGTCCATCAGGGCGGCGAGCTCACGGCCGCGGCGCGGCGGCTCGATCAGGCATCGAAGGGCGCGCTCAAGCAAGCGCTGCGCGACATCTCTGGCAGGACCGGCTCGACGCTGCTCCTGCACGCGCTGCGGGGCGTCACGGCCGAGCGCGTGCTGCTGGTCGGCCTGGGCGAAAAGCCTGCCAAGGAAGCGCAGTACCGCGACGCGGTGCGCGCCGCGGGCAACGCGCTCAAGGAACTCGGCGCCAAGGACGCCGCGTTCTTCCTCGTCGACATGAAGGTCGCCGCGCGGCCGCTCGGCTGGAACGTGCGCCACGCCGTGCTCGGCGTATCCGACGCCCTCTATCGCTTCGATCAACTCAAGACGCAGAAGAATCCGCCCGCGCCCGCGCTCGCCGAGGTGACGCTGCCGCTCGCACCGAAGCAGGAGCTGCAGAACGCGCTGCGCGAGGCGATAGCCACCGCAAGCGGCACGGCGCTCGCGCGCACGCTCGGCAACCTGCCGGCGAACATCTGCACGCCCTCCTACCTCGCCGACGAGGCGAGGAAGCTCGCGCGCGAGTTCAAGCTCGGGCTCGAGGTCCTCGAGCGCAAAGACATGGAGAAGCTCGGCATGGGCGCGCTGCTGTCGGTGGCGCGCGCCTCCCAGGAGCCGCCCAAGCTGGTGGTTCTCAAGTACCAAGGGCGAAAAGGTGCCAAGCCTCTGGCGTTCGTCGGCAAGGGCATCACCTTCGATACCGGCGGCATTTCGCTCAAGCCCGCCGCCGAGATGGACGAGATGAAGTTCGACATGTCGGGCGCGGCCGCGGTGCTCGGTTCGCTGCGCGCCCTCGCCGAGATGCGCGCGCCCGTGAACGTAGTCGGGATCATTCCGACCTGCGAGAACATGCCTGGCGGGCACGCCACCCGGCCCGGCGATGTGGTGACGACGCTCTCGGGACAGACGGTCGAGATCCTGAACACCGACGCCGAAGGCCGCCTCATCCTGTGCGACGCGCTCTCTTATGCGGAGCGCTTCACGCCGGAGGTTGTCATCGACATCGCGACGCTCACCGGCGCATGCGTCATCGCGCTCGGGCACATCGCCACCGGCCTCTTCGCCAACGATGAAAAGCTTGCCGACGAGGTGCGCGACGCCGGCGACGATGCCTGGGACCGCGTGTGGGAGATGCCGCTCTGGGATGACTACCAGGAGCAGCTGCGCTCGAACTTCGCCGACATGGCGAACATCGGTGGCCGTCCCGCCGGCAGCGTCACCGCGGCGTGCTTTCTGTCGCGCTTCACGAAGAAGCTGCGCTGGGCCCACCTCGACATCGCGGGCACCGCCTGGAAGAGCGGCCGCGAGAAGGGCTCCACCGGCCGGCCCGTTCCGCTGCTCGTCCGTTTCGCCTTGCGGCACGCGGGCCGCAAATGACCTTCATCGATTTCTACTTCAATGCGCAAGACCGGCTGCAGGTCGCCTGCCGCCTCGCCGGCAAGGCGATGAAGCAAAATCAGCGGCTGCTGATCTACGCGCCCGAGGTCGAGACCGCGAGGCGTATCGACAAGATGCTCTGGACCTGGCCCGCTACGGGGTTCGTACCGCACTGCGCGACGCATGCGCCGCTCGCGAACGAGACCCCGGTGCTGATCGCCTCTGGCGACGAGATGCCCGAAGGTTGCGAGATGCTGCTCAACCTCGGCCTCGAATGCCCGCCGCACTTCGAACGCTTTACACGCCTTCTCGAAGTCGTCGATGCGGCAGACCGCGAAGCGGGGCGAAAGCGCTACCGGTTCTACCGCGAGCGCGGCTACAAGCTCACCAACCATGACCTGGCGCAGGAAAATGCGGCAAGCCAATGAGTGACGACCTCATTAAGCGCATCGACGCGCTCCTGCGGCGCGAGGAGTCTTCGCTCGCCAACGGCGAGGTGCCGGTTCTCACCGACGTCGTGGCCGAGAAGAGCTTGTCGCGGCGCCCGGTGGACGACGCCGCGCTGGACGCGCTCGCGCGCTCGCTCGAGCGGGCGGTGCTCGAGCGCCTCGGGCCCGAGATCGACCGTATCATCGAGGAGCGCGCGCACGCGCTGAACACGGCGCTCGGCGAGGCAGTCGTCGAAGTGCGCGCCGAGATCGCGTTGAGCGTGCAGCAGACGGTGCGCGAGGCGGTGGCCGCTTCAGTGGCGCTCGCGCTGCGGCCGAAAACCCTGGAGTGATCGACAAGAGCTTCAACCCGGCGGCAATTGAGCAGCGCTGGTACGAGCGTTGGGAGAGCGCGGGCTATTTCCGCCACCGGGACCCAAGTTTTCCGGGGGCGACGCCCGCGTACTGCATCCAGCTGCCACCGCCGAACGTGACCGGGACGCTGCACATGGGGCACGCGTTTCAGCAGACGCTGATGGACGCGCTCATCCGCTATCACCGCATGCGCGCCTACAACACCAACTGGATCGTGGGTACCGACCACGCCGGCATCGCCACCCAGATCGTGGTCGAGCGCCAGCTCGAGGAGGAGGGCAAGACGCGCCACGACCTCGGCCGCGAGAAGTTCGTGGAGCGCGTCTGGCAATGGAAGCAACAGTCGGGCTCGACCATCACGCGCCAGATGCGCCGCCTCGGCGCCTCGGCGAACTGGACCTACGCCCGAAGTGAAGAAACGCGGGAGAGGCAGCCCTCCGGCTACTTCACCATGGACGCGCGCATGTCGCGCGCCGTGGTGGAGGTGTTTGTTCGATTGTTTGAACAAAAACTCATTTATCGCGGCAAGCGGCTGGTGAACTGGGACCCGGTGCTCGGCACTGCGGTGTCCGACCTCGAAGTCGATGCCGAGGAGGAAGACGGTAGTATCTGGACGATCCGCTATCCGTTGGAGAACGGGAGCGGCTCCATCAGCGTCGCGACCGTGCGCCCGGAAACCATGCTCGGCGACGTCGCGGTCGCCGTCAGTCCCAACGACTCGCGCTTTACCCGGCTCGTGGGCAAGAAAGCCGTCCTCCCGCTCACCGGCAGGACCATCCCGATTATCGCCGACGACTACGTCGATCCCGAGTTCGGCACTGGCGCGGTCAAGATCACGCCAGGCCACGACTTCAACGATTACCTGGTGGGCAAGCGCCACGGCCTCGAGCCGATCAGCGTCATGACGCTCGATGCGCGTATGAACGAGCGCGTGCCCGAGAAATACCGCGGCCTCGAGCGCTTCGAGGCGCGCAAGCAGATGATCGGGGATTTACGAGCAGCAAATCTTCTCGCCTCGGAAAAGCCGTACAAGCTCCGCGTCCCGCGTTCGGGGCGCACCGGGGTGATCGTCGAGCCGATGCTCACCGACCAGTGGTTCGTGGCGATGGAAAGTCTCGCCCGCAAAGGGCTGGAGGTGGTGGCGGAGGGCAAGGTCAGCTTCTTCCCCGGGCACTGGACCAAGGTCTACAACGAGTGGCTCGAGCACATCCAGGACTGGTGCATCTCGCGCCAGCTCTGGTGGGGCCATCAGATACCGGCCTGGTACGACGACAAGGGAAACGTCTTCGTCGGCAGGAGCGAGGAGGAAATCCGGCAAAAGCACAACCTCGCCTCGTCGCTGAAGAGGGATCCGGACGTCCTCGATACCTGGTTCTCCTCGGCGCTAGTGCCGTTCTCGTCGCTCGGATGGCCGGAAATGACGAAGGAGCAGGAACTGTTCCTCCCCTCCTCGGTGCTGGTCACCGGCTTCGACATCATCTTCTTCTGGGTCGCGCGCATGGTCATGATGACCACCCACTTCACCGGCAAGGTGCCGTTTCGCCACGTCTACATCAACGCCATCGTGCGCGACGCCGAAGGCGAGAAGATGTCCAAGTCCAAGGGCAACACGCTCGATCCCCTCGACCTCATCGACGGCATCGACTTCGATTCGCTCCTCAAGAAATCGGTTGCGGGGCTGCTGCGCAAGGAGCACAAGGAAAAGGCCGAGAAGTACGTGCGCAGCCACTTCCCGAACGGCATTCCCGCGTTTGGCGCCGACGCGCTTCGGTTCACCTTCGCGTCGCTCGCGACTTTCGCCCGCACGCTCAACTTCGACCTGAACCGCTGCGAGGGCTACCGCAACTTCTGCAACAAGCTGTGGAACGCGACGCGCTTCGTTCTCATGAACACCGATGGCAGGGACTGCGGGCGGGACGAATCGAAGCCGGTGAGCCTATCCACTTGGGACGCGTGGGTCATCAGCCGGCTCCAGAAGACCGAAGCTGAAGTCGAGCAGGGATTCGCCGAATACCGCTTCGACAATGTGGCCGGTGCGATCTATCGCTTCGTGTGGGACGAGTACTGCGACTGGTACCTCGAGATCGCCAAGCGCCAGCTCCAGGAGCCGGATGAAGCCGCGCAGCGCGGCACGCGGCGGACTTTAGTGCGCGTGCTCGAAGCCGCGCTGCGCCTCGCGCACCCGATCATTCCGTTCATCACCGAAGAGCTCTGGCAGAAGGTCGCTCCTCTGGCCGGCAAGCAGGGAAACACGATCATGCTGCAGCCCTACCCCAAGTCGCAGCCTGAGAAAATCAGCGAGGCGGCGGAACGCGAGATCGCAACGGCTATGGCGGTGGTGAACGCTGCGCGTAACCTCAAGGCGGAGATGAAGCTCACCCCGCAGCAGCGTGTGCCTTTGTACATCACCGGCAAACCGGGCCGGGCGCAGCTTGCGGCAGTGGAGGCACTGGTTCGGCCCTCGGTGATCCACACGGTGGACGAGCTGCCCTCATCCGAATCGCCGCTCGTCGTCGTCGGTCCGCACCGCATCATGCTTCACGTCGAAGTGGATCGCGCGACCGAGCGCGAACGGCTCAGCAAGGAGTCCGCGCGGCTGGAAGGCGAGATCGTCAAGGCAAAGGCAAAGCTCGGCAACACCTCGTTCGTCGAGCGTGCGCCGGCCAAGGTGGTGGAGCAGGAGCGCGCGCGCCTCGCCGGCTTCGAGTCAACGCTCGCAAGAGTCAGGCAGCAGCTCGAGAAGCTGGGAGCCTAGACTCGATTTCGCTCAGCCAGGAGTAGTCAAACTCCCAGCCGTGCTGCGCCACGAGGCGCAGACGGAAGGCGTACTCGAGCTCGAGCGAAGGCGTGGCGACGCAGCGTCCCGGGAAGCGCATCATGAAGCTCGAGGCGACGACGACGCATTCGCCGACCACGCCCGCACGGCTCTGCGCGATGTCGCGCCCATGCAGGAAGATCTCGTCGTTCAGGTACGCCGGCACGCCGAACTGCCGATAGGTGGCGACCGCGGCCGCGAGACCCCACGGAAGCCGGCGCCGCCGCAACCCCGGCGCGAACTTGAGCGGCGCGATGAGCGCGAAAGGATAGCGCGCCGCTTCCTCGGCCCATAGCAGCGCGGGCGCGGCCGCGCGCGGCTGCGCGGCGGCGAATGTGGTGCATGCGGCATCGAAATCCCGCTGCCCGATCGCGCCCAGCCTTATCCAGCGCGCTTTCATGCGCAGGATTGTTTCACAGCTCGATGTCTTCGCGGATCGCGGTGATGCCGGCCGCGGCGCATGCGTCGTCGTCGCGGGCGCCAGGAGCGCCGGAGACGCCGATGGCGCCGAGAAGCGAGCCGCCCGCCTCAATGATCATTCCCCCGCCGACTGCAGCGACGCCGGGGCGGTGGCGGATGCCGCTCGCCGGCCGGCCGGGCTGCGAAGCCTCAGCGAGCTCGGTGGTATTGGTACGGAAGCTCACCGCGGTATACGCCTTCGCGGTTGCCATGTCGGGCGTATGCGGGCCGGCGTAGCGGTCGCGCACCAGGACCTGGACCACGCCCATGCGATCGACTACCGCCACGGCCACTTGGAAGCCGCGATCGCGGCAGCTCTTGAGCGCCGCCTGCGAAGCCTTGAGCGCGGTCTCCGGCGTGAGGACCCTGACGCTGAAAGTGCCATCGGCGGCGTGCGCCGCAAAGGCTGCGAGACCCGACAGCGCGAGAAGCGCACGCTTCATGCAAGTTATTATGCCGCATGGAGGAAACAGAGCGGCAGCCGGCGTCGCCTTCGCACTGGCTCGCCACGATCGCGCAGCTGCCGACCCAGGATCCGGCCGCGCGCATGCGCGTGCTGCGCACGCTGGAATCCCTCGGCGCGGCCGTGATGCGCGAAGGCGTCTACCTGCTGCCCGACACGCCAGCGAACCGCCATTCGCTCGACGCGCTCGCCGACTACATCGCCAAGGTCCAGGGCATGGCGAGCGTGCTGCAAGTGAGCGCGGCGTCGGCGGAGCAGCAAGCCGCGTTCACGCGCCTCTTCGATCGCTCCGCGCGCTACGACAACTTGATCAAGACTGTCGAGAGCCTGCGTGTGAGCTACGGACACTCCGACCCGAGTGCGATCTCGCGCGTGGTGCACAAGCAGCGCCGCGAATTCGAGGTGATCGCCTTGCTCGATTTCTTCCCCAGCGCGGCGCGCGCGCGCGCCGAAGAGGCGCTCGCCACCGCCGAAGCAGAGGTGCGGACGCTGCTCTTCCCGGCGCGCGCGCACGGCGCGGCCGGCGCCGGCGAAGCGCTGCTCGGGCGCACCTGGGTGACTCACGAGCCGCTTTGGGCCGACCGCCTCGCCTGCTCATGGCTCATCCGCCGCTTCGTCGATCCCGAGGCCACGCTCCTCTGGCTGAAGAAGAGCGATGCGCTGCCCCCGGACGGCATCACCTTCGGCTTCGACGGTGCGCATTTCGCCAACAGCGCGACCCGAGTGACCTTCGAGGAAATGCTGATCAAGCTCGACCTCGCGAAGAATCCCGCGCTCGTCAAAATCGGCAGCATCGTGCGCTTCCTGGAAATCCGCGGCGCCCCGGTCGCCGAGGCGGCCGGCGTGCAGACCCTGCTGCAGGGCGCGCAGCGCCGGTCGGCGAGCGACAGAGAGCTGCTCGCGGAAGCCGAGAAGACCTTCGACCTGCTGTACGAAGCCTACTACCCGCCGCTCAAGAACTAGCGTTTCGCGTCCTTGAGCTCCTGCGCATGCTGTGCGCGAAGCTCCTTGAGGCGAGCGTCCACCACCGAAAGCTGGTAGAAGTCGCCGTCACCGGCATTGCGCGCGATCTGCAGCTGCTCGATCGCCGCGGGAAGGCTCCCCTGCAGCGCGTAGACCTCGGCCTGCGATTGGTGCTGCAACAGGCGCTTGCCGAGAGCGGCGTAGTTCTTCGCCTGCAGCTGGTACAGGCGATGATCGCGCGGATACACGCGCAGCGAGTCGCTGAGCAGCACCTGCGCGTCCGCGTTGCGGCCGGCATCCTGCAGCGCTTCGGCGTGCGCGTAGAGCAGTGGGCGAGAGTGCGGGAAGCGCGCATGCGCCTCGCCGAGCAGCGTGGCGGCGCCGGCGCGGTCGCCGAGCGCAATCCGCATCCGCGCCGCGAGCGTCTCGACCATCGGGCCGGCGGCGCCGGCCGCGCGGGCGCGATCCAGCTCGGCCTGTGCCTCCTTGGCTCGCCGTGCGCGGAGCAGCGCGCTCGCGAGACCGTAGCGCGCCGCGGACTCCGAGGCATAGCGCCGCTCGCGCACCGAGCCCTGGAAGTACTCGACGGCGGCGCGCGGATCACCCGTTGCCGCACGCAGCTTCGCGCGCACGAGCTGGAATTCCGAGCTGTCCACATACTGCCGATAGGACCGGCTCGAGGCGCGGTTCTGGGCGTCGGCGATGCGCTCGGTGGTGATCGGGTGCGTGCGCAGGTATCCCGGCACCGAGCCATCGTCGGAAATGCGCATGGCGCGCTGCATCTTCTCGAAGAAGCTACCCATTGCATGCGCGTCGAAGCCGGCGCCCTCGAGCGCCTGGAAGCCGATGCGGTCGGCCTCGCGCTCGAAGTCGCGTGAGTAGCTGAGCTGGGTCTGGACCGCACCCGCCTGCACGGCGGTCGCGGCGCCGGCGGCGAGGTCGGGGCGCGAGCCGCCAAGCAGGATCGCGGCCGCGATCGCGGCGAGCATCGGCAGCTGCATCTGCTGCTGTTGACCGAGCATGCGCGCGATGTGCCGCTGGGTAACGTGGGCAATCTCGTGCGCGAGGACAGAGGCGACCTCGGACTCGCTCTCGGCGGAGAGCAGCAGGCCGGTATGCACCCCCACAAAGCCCCCCGGCAGAGCGAACGCGTTTATAGTGGGTTCGCGCATCGCAAAGAACTCGAAATCCTGACGCGCTCCGGCGGCGTGCTGTGCAAGGCGCGCGCCGAGGGATCCAAGGTAGTCGGCCACCTCCGGGTCATCCAGGTAATTCGGATCCCGGAAGCGGATCTCGCGCATGATGCTCTCGCCTATGCGCCGCTCGGTCTGCGGCGCGAGCCCCGCGTCGCCGGCGCCGCCGAGGTCGGGAAGCCCTTGCGCGGACGCACCGACGGCGACGAAGGCGAGAAAAACGGCCAGCAACCGCATGTGTTTATGATAGCGCTCGAAATGCGCGCCAAGTCGTTGACCCCGAAGTCATTGACTCACTTCGACGCGGAAGGTTCTGCCCACATGGTCGATGTGGGAAGCAAACCGGCCACACACCGTGTCGCGGTGGCCTCGGGGCGCATCCGGATGCGGCCGGCGACTTTCAGGCTCG
Organism: Burkholderiales bacterium; assembly: GCA_035762345.1. Lineage (GTDB taxonomy): Bacteria > Pseudomonadota > Gammaproteobacteria > Burkholderiales > SG8-39 > SCGC-AG-212-J23. The sequence continues at coordinate 32,525 of DASTPE010000070.1, read as the reverse complement.
TCGCCGCGCGCAAGCTGAAGAAAGGCGATGTGCTCGGCGTCGCGCGCATCGCCGCGGTGCAGGCGGCCAAGCGGGCCGCCGAGCTGATTCCGCTCGCCCACCCCATATCGCTTACCCGCGTCGCGGTGGACTTCAACCTCGACAGCAAGAGATCCGTCATCGGCATCGCCGCGAAGGTCGAGTGCCATGGCCAGACCGGCGTCGAAATGGAGGCGCTGACCGCCGCCGCCGTCGGGCTGCTCACGATCTACGACATGGTGAAGGCGGTCGACCGCGGCATGACGCTCACCGACCTGCGTCTCGACGAAAAACATGGAGGGAAATCGGGGGTATTCCGGCGCGCCCCGCGCTGAACAAAACGTTACAAATTTCGCAGGTTGCGCCGCCGCGCGAGGGGTATAACGGCGATCCTTTTGAGGACTGGGCGGTCCAAAGGGAAAATTGACAAGCGAATGAAATCTGCACTGAAGATCGGCGTCGGCTTGGCCTTCGTCGCTACGCTCGGCGCCGGCGGCTGGTACTGGCTCGAGACGCGCGACGGCAACGGCGAAGTCAAGTACCGGCTCGCCAAGGTCGAGCGCGGTCCGCTCGCCGCCGTGGTGGTGGCGAGCGGCACGCTAAACGCCGTCACCACGGTCCAAGTCGGCTCGCAGATCTCCGGCCAGGTGAAAGAGATCTACGCCGACTTCAACACCGCGGTGAAGAAAGACCAGGTGATCGCGCGCATCGACCCGGCGACTTTCGAGCTGCGCGTGAACCAGGCGCGCGCCGATCTCGATGCCGCCGAGGGCGCGGTGGCGGTCGCGCGCTCGGGCCTCGCCGCGCAGCAGGCGGAGCTCGGCCGCGTCAAGGTCACGCTAGTCGACGCGCAACGCGACGTCGAGCGCAAGAAGCAGCTGGTCGACAAGAAGTTCATCTCTCCGGCCGAGCTCGACAAAGCGCAAGTGGTGCTCGACACAACGCGCGAGCAGTTGAAAGCGGTGGAGGCGCAGATCAAGGTAAACGAGGCCCAGGTGGCGAGCGCGCGCGCCGCCGTGAAGCAGCGCGAGTCGCTGCTCAAGCAGGCGCAGGTGGACCTCGAGCGCACGATCATCCGCGCCCCCGTGAACGGCACCGTGATCCTGCGCAACGTCGACGCCGGGCAGACTGTCGCGGCCAGCCTGCAGGCACCCGTGCTCTTCACCATCGCGCAAGATCTGCGCGACATGCAGGTCGAGGCGGCGATCGACGAAGCCGACGTCGGCAGGCTGCGCGTCGGCATGCCGGCCAGCTTCGCGGTAGACGCTTTCCCGCGACGCAATTTCACCGGCGAGATCCGGCAGATCCGCAAGTCGCCACAGAACGTGCAGAACGTGGTGAGCTACACTGTGGTGATCTCGGCGGCGAACCCCGACCTCGCGCTCCTTCCGGGAATGACGGCCAACGTGCGCGTCGCGGTCGAAAGCCGCACGAGCACGCTCAAGGTGCCCAATGCCGCCCTGCGCTTCAGGCCTGCCGGAGCAGCGCCGGAGGCAAGAGCAGCGCCCAACGACATGCCAACGCCGCAGGCGGGCGGCCAGGCGGTGCAGGAATTCCGCAGCCGTATTCAACAGGATTTGAAGCCCACCGAATCGCAGCGCGCCCAGCTCGACGAGATATTTTCCGAGTCCCGCCAGAAGTTCGCTCGCGTGCGTGACATGAAGGGCGATGGCAACCGGCGCAAGGAAGTGGAGCGCATCCGCGCCGAAACCAACACGCGCATCGCGGAGATCCTCACCCCTGAGCAGCGCCCGGCATGGGAGCGGCTGCTCGCCGAATCTGCCGCTCGCGGTCCGATGAGCGCAGGACGCGTCTACGTCCTTGAGGACGGAGCGCCGAAGCCGGTCGATGTGCGTCTGGGGCTAAGCGACGGCATGAGCACCGAAGTGATCAGCGGTCTTGACGAGAACGCCGAGGTCATCGTCGGAACGGGGGACGCGCGGACATCCGCCCCGGCGCCGTCCGGCGGGCTACCGCGCATGCGGTTCTGATGCTCATCCGCACGCGCGATCTGGTGAAGACATACCGGATGGGCGATAGCGAGATACGCGCACTCGACCGGGTGTCCGTGGACATCGACAAAGGCGAGTTCGTCGCCGTGATGGGCCCTTCCGGCTCGGGCAAGTCGACCTTCATGCACGTGCTCGGCTGCCTGGACCGCCCTACCAGCGGTCAGTACGCGCTGGGCGAAAAGCGCGTCTCGGAACTCGGAGGCGACGAGCTCGCGGCGGTGCGTAACCGCAGCATCGGCTTCGTATTCCAGCAGTTCAACCTGCTGCCGCGCACGCCCGCGATCGAGAACGTGGAGCTGCCGCTCGTCTATGCGGGGATTGAAAGGAAGTTCAGGCTTGAAAAGTCCAAAGCCATGCTCGAGCGCGTCGGCCTTGGCGAGCGCGCTCACCACCATCCGGCCCAGCTTTCGGGAGGCCAGCAGCAGCGCGTGGCGATCGCGCGCGCGCTCGTCACCGAGCCGCTCCTGATCCTCGCCGACGAGCCGACGGGTGCGCTCGACTCGCGCACGAGCCTCGAGATCATGGGGCTGCTCCAGGAGCTCAACCGCCAGGGAATGACGGTCGTGCTCGTCACGCACGAGCCCGACATCGCGCGCTTCGCGCGCCGCATCCTCGGCTTCCGCGACGGTCGCGTCGTGCAGGACGATCGAAATCGGGCCCTCGCGGCATGAACTTCGGAGCCCTCCTGCGCATCGCGCTGCGCGCCCTGGCGGTAAACAAGCTTCGCAGCGCGCTGACCATGCTCGGAATAGTGATCGGCGTCGGCGCGGTCATTGTGATGATCGCGGTTGGCGCAGGCGCGCACGCGCGTGTCGAGGAGCAGATCCGCGCGCTTGGATCGAACCTGCTGCTCGTCACGCCCGGCTCGACGACTGCCGGCGGCGTTCGCCTTGGCTTCGGCTCCCGCTCGACGCTGACGGAGGACGACGCCGGGGCGATCAACCGCGAGATCCCGGAGGCGCTGGCCGCGCCGGCGCTGCGCGGTTCCGCGCAAGTCATTTGGGCCAACACCAACTGGTCGACCCAGATTCAGGGTACCACTCCCGAGTATCTCGACGTACGGCAATGGCCGCTCGCCGCGGGGCGCAGCTTCGAGCCCGCAGAGATGGCCGCCGGGGCCAAGGTGTGCCTGATCGGCGCCACGGTGGCGAAGCAGCTTTTCGGGGACGCCGACCCTCTGGACCAGTCGATCCGCATTAAGCGCGTGCCATTCACCGTAATCGGTGTGCTCGAGGTCAAGGGCCAGAGCTTGATGGGCAGCGATCAGGACGACCTGGTGCTCATTCCGATCAAGACCGCGCGTAGCCGCGTGCTCGGGACGGCGAGCGCGGCGCGCAATCGCACCGTGAGCACAATCTGGGTGAAGGCGGCCGACGGCGTCGACACCCGGGAACTCGAGGGCCAGGTGCGCTCGCTCCTGCGCCAGCGCCACCGCATCCAGCCCGGCACCGATGACGACTTTTCGCTGCGCAATCTCGCCGAGGTCATGGCGACCCAGGAAGCCTCGAGTCGCGTGCTTGCGCTGCTGCTCGCCGCGGTGGCCTCGGTGTCTCTCTTGGTGGGCGGCATCGGCATCATGAACATCATGCTGGTCTCGGTCACCGAGCGCACCCGCGAGATCGGGCTGCGTATGGCGGTGGGCGCGCGCACGCGGGACATCCTCGGCCAGTTCCTGGTCGAAGCCGTAACGCTCTCTCTGATCGGCGGCTTCGTCGGCGTCGCGGTCGGCATCGGCGCCTCGATGCTGATCGCCGAGCTCGCCGGCTGGCGCATCATGCTCTCAGCGCAGGCGGTCGGCCTCGCGGTCGCTTTCGCCTTCGTCATCGGTGTTTTCTTCGGCTTCTATCCCGCGCGGAAGGCCGCGCGCCTGAACCCTGTCGAGGCACTGCGCTTCGAATGAGAATCGTGGTCACGGGCGGGGCCGGCTACATCGGCTCGCACATGGTGAAGCGGCTCGTCGACCGCGGCGACGAGGTTACCGTGCTCGACGACCTCTCCACCGGCCACGCCGATGCAGTGCGCGGCGCCAAGCTCGTGCGAGGGGACATCGCAGACATCTCATTGACATCCAGCGTATTGAGGAAGCATCGAACAGAAGCGGTGGTGCACTTCGCCGCCTCCAGCCTGGTGGCCGAGTCCGTCGCCGATCCGCTCAAGTACTACGCGCGCAACGTGGCCGGCACGGTTGCCCTTCTCAAGGCGATGGGCGACGCCTCGGTTGAGAAGATCGTGTTCTCCTCCACGGCAGCGGTGTATGGCAACCCGCAGCGGCTGCCGATCGACGAGGACCATCCCAAAGAGCCGACCAATCCTTACGGCTCGAGCAAGCTTGCGATCGAGTGCATGCTCGCCGAGTGCAGCGCGGCCTACGGGACGAGGGCCGTCAGCCTGCGATACTTCAACGCCGCCGGCGCCGAGGCGCGAGCGGGCCTCGGCGAGCGCCATGATCCGGAAACCCACCTGATCCCGCTTGTGCTGCGCGCGGCCGCAAAAGGCCTGCCAGTCTCGGTGTTCGGCACCGATTACCCGACGCGCGACGGCACGTGCGTGCGCGATTACATCCATGTCGCGGACCTGTGCGATGCGCATGTCCGCGCTCTTGACTGGCTGTCGGCGCACCGGCGGTATGACTGCTTCAACCTCGGCAATGGCGACGGCGCCACGGTATTGGAGGTCATAGACGCTGCCCGCCGGGTCACGGGGAAAGAAATCACGGTCCACAGAGCCCAAAGACGCCCGGGCGATCCCGCCTCGCTAGTCGCCGATGCGACCAAGGCGAAGCGCGTGCTCGGCTGGGAGCCGGCCCGCGTGGACGTCGAGACCATCGTGCGTGACGCCTGGGAGTTCGAGCAGCGCCGTCCAGGCGCCTGACTTTCGTCACTCTCGCCTGGGGCGGTTTCCCGGTATGCTGCCGGGAAGGAGAAGAACAAAAGCAAGCGATGCCTCGGCCGCACCGGGAGCTCTTCCTCGTCAGCTTTCTCATCCTATTCTTCGAACTCGCGGCGATTCGCTGGTTTGCCGCGACGGTGGTTTTTCTCAGCTTTTTCACGAATGTCATCCTGCTCGCATGCTTCCTTGGCATGAGCGTGGGGCTTCTCACCGCAGGCAGACCGCGGAACTACATCCGCGCGGTGCTTCCGCTCGCCGCGCTTTCCATGGCCTTGGCGCTCGCGGTGTACATCGCCTATTCCGCCTGGGATCACCAGGTGACCGTCACTCTCGGCGACCAGCAGACCTCCCCGCGCGTCGTGTACTTCGGCGCCGAGTACCGGCCGGCGGATCCGACCCGCTGGATGATCCCGATGTGGGCCGTGGCCGGAGCGGTGTTCGCAGCGCTTGCCCTCACGTTCGTCGGCCTCGGCCAGGTCATGGGCCGGGCATTCGACGCGATCCCAAACCGGGTGGTGGCCTACACCATCGACGTGCTCGGCAGCCTTACCGGCATCGCCGCATTCGCCGCGATGAGCGCGCTCGAGCTGCCACCCACGGCCTGGTTCGTGCCCATCGCGGTCCTCACGCTGTACTTCGCCGGCGCGCGCCAGCCCGGGCAAGTCTTCGCCGCGGGAGCTGCGCTGCTCATCGCGGCAATCGGCGCGCACGGCATCCCGTCCCTGCGCGCCGACATCTCCTGGTCGCCCTACTACAAGATCGTCTACTCGCCTGAGACGCGCACGATCGAGGGAAACAATCTCAGCCACCAGACCATGCTGCCGATCGGCGAGCACGGGCCGGTATACCTGCTGCCGTATTTGCTGAACCGCGACGCAGGCGGAAAGCCCTTCGAGACGGCGCTGATCATCGGCGCCGGCAGCGGAAACGACGTCGCCGCGGCGCTGCGCGCCGGCGTGAAGCACGTGGACGCCGTGGAGATCGACCCGGTGATTCACGAGCTCGGCCGGCGCCACCACCCGAACCGGCCCTATGCCGATGCCCGGGTCGCGGTGCATCTCGACGACGGCCGCAGCTTCGTGCGGCGCACCGAGCGAAACTACGACGTTGCGGTGTACGCGGTAGTGGACTCGCTCGTGCTGCATTCCGGGTTCTCGAGCCTGCGATTAGAGAACTTTCTCTTCACGCGTGAGGCGTTCGAGGACGTAAAGCGCCGCCTCAAGCCGGACGGAGTCTTCGCGATGTACAACTTCTACCGTCAGGGCTGGGTCGTGAGCCGGCTTGCTGCCATGGCGGAGGAGGTGTTCGGCACGCCGCCGGTGGTGATCTCGCTGCCCTTCCGCGACGAGATCCGCGCCGCCGACAGCCAGATCGGCCATATCACGCTGCTGCTCGCCGGCGCGGACTCGGCCCGCCTGCGGGCGATCCGCGAGAGCTTCGAGCGCAACGGCAGCTTCTGGGTGCACCCCGTGGTGGCGCAGACCGAAGCGGTCAACGGCTTTCGCTCATCGCCACCGTCGCCGCAATGGCACAAGGCCGCGCCGGCCCGCGTCGAGCCGGCTGCCGGACTCGTGCCGAGCGACGACTGGCCGCACCTCTATCTGCGCGAGCGGGAGGTGCCGTGGGCGCCGATCGGCCAGGGGATGCTGGTCATCGCGCTCGTCTCGGCGGTGATCCTGCTCGCCTTCGTGCCGCTTGGGCGCGCCACGCCGAATGCGCAGATGTTCTTCCTCGGCGCGGGGTTCATGCTGCTCGAGACGAAGGCGGTGGTGCATATGGCGCTGCTCTTCGGGTCGACCTGGGTGGTGAATTCCATCGTGTTCTTCGCCATCCTGACAATGATCCTGGCCGCCAACCTCTATGTCCTGAAGGTGAAGCCGCGGCGCCTCGCGCCGTACTACGCGCTGCTCGCGGCGGCTCTGCTCGTGAACGCGCTCGTGCCGATGAACACGTTCCTGTCGCTCGAGCCGGCGGCCCGGACGGTCGCCTCGTGCGTGGTCGTGTTCCTCCCGGTGTTCTTCGCCGGGGTGATCTTCGCCGCCGCGTTCAGCGCGAGCCGCCAGCCCGGAGCCGACTTCGGGTGGAACGTGGCCGGCATCATCGCCGGCGGCCTGAGCGAGCAGCTCTCGCTCGTCGTCGGCTTCAACCACCTCTTGCTGCTCGCGCTCGGCTATTACGCGCTGTCGCTCGCCGTGCAGCCGCTGCGTTCCCTCTTCAGCGCTTGGAGATAGCCATCGAATCGAAGGCCCCGCTGCCCGTGCGCGTAGCCACCGTCGGCCTGGGATGGGTGGGCATGAATCGCCATCTGCCTGCGCTGCGCGCCGACAAGGCTTTCGACCTGGTGGGCGTGGTTGACCGGCGAAGCGACCGGGCGCGCGCCGTGGCCGAGCGCCTCGGGCTGCGGCGCCACCATGCCGGCGAGCGGCTTGCCGATATTCCGTGGCTGGACGAAGTCGAGGCTTTCACCGTGGCGACGAGCCCCGCCTCGCACGGCGCTCTCATCAACGAGGCGCTCACCTTGGGACGTCATGTGCTTACCGAGAAGCCCTTCGTGATGGATCCGGCGGAAGGCGAGGCGCTCGTCGCGCTGGCGCGCGAACGTGCTCGCGTGCTCGCCATAGTCCACAATTTCCAGTTCGCGCGCTCCACCCGTCGGCTGCTCGCCGACCTCCAGGCCGGTCGCTATGGCGAAGTGCGCTTCATCCACGCAAAGCAGCTTGGCAATCCCCTGCGCCGCCTGCCGGCGTGGTACGAGGAGCTGCCTCTGGGCCTGTATTACGACGAGAGTCCGCACATGTTCTACCTGCTGCGCGCGATTGCGCCCGCGCCGCTCGAGTTCCGGGGCGTGGAGGTGCACCGGAGCACGCTCGGCAAACGCACGCCGGCGTGGATCTCGGCACATTACAGTGCCGGGCGCGTCTCCATTCCGGTCAAGCTCGACATGGCTTTCGAGGCGCCGCTCAGCGAGTGGCACGTTTCGGTCGGCGGCGAACACTGTCTGGGCGACGTCGACGTCTTTCGCGACATCTATGTGCGCATTCCGAACGACGGCGCGCACACCACTTGGCCCGTGCTGCGCACCTCGCTCGCCGCAACCTGGGGGCACTGGATGCAGCACTTCGTGAGCGGGCCGCGCCACCTTGCCGGCGCGCTGCTCTACGGCAACGACGAAGTCTTCCGGCGATTCGCCACCGCGGTACGCTCGGGCGGCGAGCCGCGCGGCATCAGTGCCGCGGACGCGTGCGCCGTGCTGCGAATGCAACACGACATCCTCGAGCGCGCCTCGCAAATGGACGATACGCATGCAAATCGAGCGGCAGCTCCTCGTTAGGCTGCTTGCCGAAAACCCCTTCCAGCCTGCCACGGCCTGGTGGCGCGCCATCGAGCTCGCCGCCCTGCTACGCCACGGTATGCCGCACGGCGCCGGCCTCGACCTCGGTTGCGGCGACGGCAAGCTGATGGCCATTCTCCTGGAATTCTGGCGCTCGCCCGCGCGCCTGGTCGGCGTCGACGTCGATCCGCTCGAGACCGGCGCGGCGCTCGCCTCCGGCGTCTATCAGCGCGTGCACACGGTTGCCGGCGACCGCATCCCGGAACGCGACGCAGCCTTCGACTTCGTGTTCTCCAATTCCGTGCTCGAACACATCGACGATCTCGAGCCCGTGGTCGCCGAAACGGCGCGCCTGCTGCGCGGCGGTGGCTGCTTTCTTTTCACCGTTCCCGCCGCTGGCTTCCCGGAATGCCTCGCCGGGCCGATCCTCGGCGGAAACCGCGAGCGTTATTTACGCCGTATCGACAGTCGCTGCGCGCACCGCCGCTATTGGGGCGAGGGGCAGTGGCGGGCTTTCCTTGAGCGTCATCGCTTGCGGGTCGTCGAGGCCGTCCCGTACCTCAGCGCGCGTGAACTGCAACGCTGGGAAAACTTGTCGCGCTTTACTGCCGGGGTCCTGTATACGCTTGCACGCGAGCGGCTGCAGCCGATCGAGATCCAACGCGCCCTGCACTTGCGCCACCGGCGCCTGCGCCTGCCGCGTTGGGTCGCCACGGCCTTCGCCGCCGCGATCAACGCCGGTGTGCGCGGCGATTCCAGCGGCCGTTTCAGCTGCCTTCTTATCGAGGCGCGCAAAACCGGGTGAGCCCTGCAAGGTGAAATTCCTGAGCTACGCCGTAGTGGGGGGTGCTTGCACGGTGATCAACCTGTTGCTGCTGTGGCTGCTGACCTCGGTGCTCGGAGTGCATTACCTCGTTTCCGCCATGATTTCATTCTCCTCCCTTACCCCCGTAGGCTTCTGGCTGCAAAAGCTCGTTACCTTTCGCACGCCGCGCGCGCATGCGGGGATCGAATGGCCGCGCTATTTCGCCACCATGGGGTCGAGCTTTGCCGCCAACCTCGGGCTCATGTACGTGCTGGTGTCGCTCCTCGGCGTGTGGTATCTCGCCGCGAGTTTGATCGTGACGCTGCTGCTCCTTGCGACCAACTTCCTCGTCAACGACCGCTGGAGCTTCGCGCTGCGACGCTGATGCGCCTCGTCCTCGTCACCCACTACTTCCCCGCTCACCGCGGCGGTATCGAGCGGGTCGCCGGCGAGATCGCTCGCTCCCTTGCGGCGGGACACGGCATGGAGATCGCCTGGCATGCGAGCGACTGCGATCCCGCGCCCGCGATCGCGGGCGTCGCCTGCGTCCCGGCCCGAAGCTGGAACGGCGTGGAGCGTGCGCTCGGCATTCCGTTCCCGCTGTGGTCGCCGGGGGCGCTTCGCCGCCTCGCAGCCGCGGTGCGGCAGGCCGACGTCGTGCATATCCACGACTGCTTGTACTTGCCGAGCCTCGTCGCCTACGTGGCGGCTCGCCGCGCGCGGCGCCCGGTGCTCGTCACGCAGCACATCGGCATGGTGCCCTATCGCAGCGGCATCCTCCGCGGCCTCATGTGGCTTGCCTACCGTTTTCTCGGCCGGCACATCCTGCGCGGCGCGAGCCAAGTCGTCTTCGTGAGCGATGCGGTGCGTTGCTACTTCTCGGGCTTTGTTCGCTTTCGCGCAGCCCCCGCGCTGGTGCCGAACGGAGTCGATCGCACGCTCTTCCATCCTGTCGACCAGGCGCGCCGCGCAGCGCTGCGCTCGGAGCTGAAGGCGGACGCGCGCACAGCGCTTCTTCTTTTCGTTGGCCGCTTCGTGGAGAAGAAGGGCCTGCTGCTGCTCCGCGAGCTCGCAGCGCGGATGCGAGACGCGCGCTGGGTCTTCGCCGGCTGGGGTCCGCTCGATCCGGAGCGGTGGGCGCTACCCCAGGTTTCTGTTTTCCGGGACCGCTCGGGCGCCCGGCTCGCGCAGCTCTACCAGGCGGCCGATCTGCTCGTGCTGCCGAGCCGGGGCGAGGGCTTTCCGCTCGTCGTGCAGGAGGCGATCGCCTGCGGGACGCCGGCCCTGGTCGGCGCCGAGACCGCCTCGGCACTGCCGCACGCGCCGGAGGCGCTCCTCGCCGAGCCGCTGGGCGGCCCAGACGCCGCCACGCGCTGGGAAGCGCGCATCCGCGCCTTTGCGCTCGCTCCAGGGGCGCTGCGCGCGGCAGCCGCCTCGTACGCCGCCCACCACTGGTCCTGGGAGCGCTGCGCGGCGAGCTACGCCGAGCTCATCGCGCCCGGCCAGCGCACGTGATGCAGCCGGCCGCGGCGCTTCCTGCCCCGCAAGTCGAGCCCTTGCGCATGCTCGTCGTGGCGCTGGTCGCGGTCGCACTCATCTGCCTTGTGGTGATAGCCGACTACACCGGCTATCCCGGCACACCGTCGCGCTTCTGGGTGTTTCAGCATCTCTTGCGCACGCAGGACGTCGCCGGGTCCCTGCTCATGATCGGCCTCGTGCTCGCTGCGTGCTTCGGGCACGTGGGGCGCGCGGGTTTGTGCTTCGTCGACGCGCTGTCGCGCCATCCTTGGCGCGCCGCCGGCCTCACCTTCGTCGCGCTGTGCCTCGGCTCCCTTTATGTCGAGCATAACCATCCGCTCGCGCAGGACGAGTACGCGGCACTTTTTCAGAGCCGCGTCTTCGCCGAGGGCCACCTCACTGGCCGGTTTCCGCCCGACCTAGTCGGTCGGCTGATCCCACCCATCTACCTCAACCACTTCCTCTTCGGGTCGCTTCAGACCGGGGAAGTCGCGTCGGCATACTGGCCCGGGTTCGCGCTGCTACTGACCCCCTTTACGGCACTCGGCATTCCGTGGGCGTGCAACCCACTCCTTGCGTCCGCCGCGCTCGTGCTGATGGGCGCACTCGCCGAGCGGCTCTCCGGAGCGAAGCAGGCACGCGGCTGGGCAATGCTGCTCGCGCTCGGCTCTCCGGCTTTCACCGCTATGGCGATTACATACTTCTCCATGACGGCGCATTTGTTGCTAAACCTCGCGTTCGCTTGGCTGGTTCTCGGCCGCACGCCGCTGCGGCTTTTTCTTGCCGGCCTGCTGGGCGCGTGGGCGCTCGCCCTGCACAACCCCGTACCGCATGCGCTTTTCGCGCTCCCTTGGGTCGTGTGGCTTGCATTACAGCCGCAGCCGCTTCGCCATTTGCTGCCGCTCGCCGCGGGCTACGTGCCGCTTGGCGCCTTCCTCGGCCTGGGCTGGGCTCTCGTGCTGAGCGGGGTACAAGGAGTAACGCACTACGGCCTCTACCCCGAGGGAGGTGCGCAGCAGCGCGTCGCCAACTTCCTCTGGGAATGGTTCGTGCGCGTCCAAAGCGCGCTCGCAGGACCAGGGGAGCGGCTGCTCGCGACGCGCTTCGCGGAGCTAGCCCGCCTTTGGTGCTGGGCGGTGCCGGGCCTGTTGCTCTTCGCCGCTGCGGGCTGGTGGGCGTCGCGCCGGATCGTCGCCGCGCGCCTCCTCGGGATATCGCTCGCCAGCACCTTTGCCGGCTTCCTCTTCGTGGGCTTCGACCAGGGCTATGGCTGGGGCGCGCGCTATCTGCACTCCGCGTGGGGTGCTCTTCCGGTCCTTGCTGCGATTGCGCTCGCCGCGGACGCGCCGCCACGCTGGTCGAGCCTCGCCCGCTACGTCGCCGGCCTCGCCCTAATGTCCGTCATCGTCGCCACAGCGCTGCGCGTCGGTCAAATCCACGAATACGTGAGCGCGCATCTCGCCAAGCGGCCAGCGAGCCTCGCCGGCGTGCGGCAGATCGTGTTCGTGCGCAACGACCCGGAAAACTACACCGCCGACCTCGTGCAAAACGACCCGTTCCTGCGCGACAAGGTCTGGTACTTCTTCAGCCTCGGCCCGAGACTCGACGAGCAACTCATTCATCGCCGGTTCCCCGGCGCCCGGCTCGTGAGCCGGGACGCACGCGGCGAGGCGTGGCGGCTCGACTGAAGAGCTATCGGCAGGCGGGCGGAACATTTCCGGCGCCCAAGTCGTCGAGGCGCCCGAGATGTGATTCGCGCTGCGCGAGGATGTGGTAGAGGACCACCTGCTCGCCGTCGCTTTCCAGCCGCGCGTCGAGCGCTGGATAGAGGCGCGACCAGCCGATGCCCAGCGTGTCGGTGACCGCAGTCTGGCCGCGGAAGAGCCGCGGGCACGATTTCTCGATTCGGTCAAAGAGCTGCGACACACGCCGCTCCGCTGCGATCGTCTCCGGCGGGCGAGGCGTCGCGACGAGCGCGCAGCTTGCCGCAGAAAACATCAACGGGGCGGAGTCTCGCCGCGGGGCGAGCGCGTTTGCCAGGCGCGACAGCCAGTCTTCGCTTTGGGGGGACCATTGCACGGCGAAGCAATCGTCGAGATCGAGGCGATATCCGATTCGACCGAGCACCGAATCGTAGAAACGCAACATCCTGGGCAGAGGCCGGCCGTCCGGGCCGACTCCTTGCAGGGTGCGCCCGAGCGTGCGAACCCTGCCCCGGTGGCGTTCGAGCAGCGCGGCGAGCTTTGGCGAGTCGGTCGGCACGCTGTACTGCCCGCGAAAATTGACGAAGGAAGCGTCCGGATGGAAAAACGGCGCGAGCACGGCCATCGGTAGCTCTTCCACCGTGAGGTAAAGGGCCGGCTCGGCCCTCGCCTTTTCGGGAACCCGGTACGGCAGCCACTCGCTGGACCACGGCTCGATCCAGTGCCAGCGGGTCGGCGAGGCGAGCGCCGCCATTGCGACCTGCAGCACGAGCACGACGCCGAGCGCGATGCGCGTCGCCCGTGCCGGCAGCAGTCGCTCCACGACGCGCGCCAGGCAGACGCCGGCGAGAAACAGAACGACGAGCCCGTAGCGCCCGTTCGCGGAGGTTACGAACCAGAGCGTCGCCGCGGTCGCGAAGAAACCGAAGAGCCGCCAGTCCACAGCCGTGAAGGCGGGGCGAACGGGCGCGCGCCCCAGTGCCGCAGTGCCGGCCAGGGCAAGCGAGGCGGCCGACAGAGCGGCAAAGCGTATATCGGGCGCCAAGGTCTCGATATAAAGGAGCGGATCGAGCGTCGCGACGCGCAGCGGGAACGCCAGGGCGGCGGTCAGGCCGTCCTGCTTGAACCGCTCGCTCATCATGTTGGCTGCCGGCGCGTAAGGCGACTCGAACCAGGCGTTCATCAGCGGGAATACCGGGTTGCCGAACTCGTGCCATAGCACCAGGAACCACGGCCCGGCGAACATGGCGACCGCCACCGCGCCTCCGGCGACGTAGGCAAGGCCGGCGCGCAGGCGTCCGCCGGCCTCGCGGCCAGCGCAAGTAAAGGCGAGCGGCAAGGCAGCTAGCGCGAAGAATGCATTCGAGTACTTGAGAGCGGCTGCGATACCGAAGAGCACGCCCGCGCCGAATGCCCCTCGAGCGCTGCCGCGCGCGGGATCGAGCAGCAGCAGCAAGCCGCCTAGCATGAGAGGAGCGAGCAGCGGATCGAGGAAGGACCCGCCGATCGTCATCCAGAAAACCGAGGTCGCGGCACCGAGAGCGGCACCGAGAGCGGCCATGATGATCCGCTCGTGCCCCGGGAGGTGCGCAAACAGGCGCCCCGCAATCCCGTAAAGAAGCGCTACGCTCGTGGCGTGAAGCGCGGCGAGGAGCACAGACGCGCCTACCGCGTGCCAGCCGCCCGCCACCATCAGATAGAACGGCAGGTAGCCCAGCGGGTTGAGATAGCCCTGTGCGCTGGCGGCGAAGAAATCCTGCTCCAGCCGCCCGGCCAGTAGGTGGAAGGGTGCGTAGTAGTGGTAGTTCAGCAGGTCCCAGTTGATATCCTTGCCGGCAAAGAGCGTCCACACCGTGGCGAGCGCCGCCGAGGCCAAGAACGCCGGGAAAACCCTGAACGGACCCCGCCCCATTGCTAGGGTCGCGCCCGCATGACGCGCGCGAGCAGCGCCTCCAGCGCTGCGCGGTCCTGCGCCTCGCGGCGCAAATCGTTCAGCGGCGCCAGCGCCGGGTTGTCGTGATGCGGCCAGAGCTCGAGCGCGAATCGCAGGTCTTCGAGCGCACCGGGCGTGTCCTTGTGGTCGAGTCGCAGCAGGCCGCGCAGGTAGAAGAACTTCGCCTGTTCGGACTGGAGCGCGTCGAGCGGCATCAGCGCGCGAGCCCGGTCCAGGTACGCATAGACCACGCCCGGCGCGTAGCCCTCGGGATTTGCCATCAGCCCTTCGGCGAGGCCGAGCGCGCCGTGGTAGTCCTCGGAGAGCGCGGCGAGGTGGCGCTGGCTGCGCTCGTCGAGCGGCGCGCCGACGCGCAGTCCCCGCGCGAGCAGGCGCGCGTAGCCGCGGCGCAGCTCGTTCTGGTGGTACGCGATCCAGGCATTGCTATCGTGCGCGGTGAGGATGCGTTCCTCGAAGAAGCGGATCGCCTCCTCGGGAATGTCGACCGTGATCTTCGCCGGATCGCGCGAGGACTTGTCTACTACATGGTAGAGCCAGCGATGGCGGTGGGCGTAGTTCGTAGAGAGCTCGCTGGTCAGCGCGACCTCCGATGGCTGCGCCTCGATGAACTCGCGCACCACGCGGCTCGCCGTCGCCTCGGTCGTGCGCAGGGGATGAAACAGCCGGTTGCCGAGCTCCAGTCCCCTGTACTGGTAGAGCGTGATGTCGGGCCGCAGGCCTTCGACCATGTGGAGGTAGCCGAGCGGACCGATATCGAACTCTCCCTTCACGAAGAGCACGGCATCGCGCGGCAGCGTGCGGGCGAGCACCTGCGCGTAGTGCGCGCCCCACCCGTGGTCCGTGCCGTGGTTATAGTGGGCGCCAACGGCCAGAATCGCCGCCAGCACGCCGCCGCAGGCAGCCGTCGCGGCCGCCGGGCGCAAAGCGAGCCGTTCCCGCAGCCAGGCGAAGCCGATCGCGGCCCACAGCGCGACTACGGCGTAGGCCGGCAGCGGATAGACGTGGAAAACGTGCCTGCTCACCGCGTTGTAGCTGAAGCCGAGCAACAGCAACAGCACCACCGTCGGCATGCAAAAGGCGACGACGAGGAAGGCGGCAAGTCGAGTGCCGAGCATTCGCCTCTGCACCGCCACGCCGACAAGGCCGAGCAGTGCGCCCGCGACCGCGAATTGCCGACCGACTTCGAGCACGACGAACTGCAGGAACTTCAGTCGGTCGAGCCAGCCGGCACCGGGCTGAACGTCCACTTCGGCGTAGCCGGCGCGGCTGAGGAAGAACCAGATCTCGGTGAGCGTCTCGAGCGGCCCGTAGAAGCTGATGGGCACGGCCATCCAGGAGCGGTACACGAGCCAGGCATAGGGCAGCAGGCCGGCGAGCAAGAGCCAGGAGATCAGGCCCAGCCGCGCAAGCGCCTGCCGGCGCAGCGGCCAGAGGAGCACGGCGAAAGCCGGCGCAGCTAAGCCCATGAGCGGCAAGTGGTTGCTGAGGCTCAACCCGAAGAGAAGCGCGAGCCAGGGCAGTAGCCGCGGGTTCGGCGATTCTCTTCCCGGCGGACAGGCGCGCACGCCGAGGTAGGTAAGAAGGAGGAAGAAGAAGCTGTTGAGCGTATAAACCTCGGCGATCACCGCCTGCGACCAGAACGCCGGCGAAAAGCCGAACCCGAGCGCCGCCAGATATGCCGGCAGGCGGCCGGGCGCGAGCGAGCGAGCGAGCAGCCACAAAAGGCCGCAGCTCAGCGCGCCGAAGAAAGCGCTCGCCAGGTGGACGCGATAGGCGACCGAGCCGAAAGGCAGATAGGTAAAGAGGTGGCCGATCAGCGTGAAAAGCGGGAAGCCGGGCGGATGCTCTATGCCGAGGAAATAGCTCGAAAGGACGAACAGTCCGTCGTCCTCCAGGCCGACGGTGCGTGGCGCGGTTAGCGCGTAAAGTGCAAACACCGCGGCTGCGACGCCTGCGGCCTGCGCCCAGTCTGCGCGAGTCGGCCGAAGGTCTTGTTCGACCGCCATCAGCGCCTCCTGGCGTCGGACCGTCCCCAGGTCACCGACGCGGTGGTGAAGAAGTTCCATATCGCGGCGATCAGCGCCCCCGACACGCCAGCGATCCAGTACGCCACGGACTGAAGATAAAGCCACTCGGCCACGGCGAGATTAATAAGGGCGCCAATGCCGCAGGCAATATAGAAGCTAAGAAGGCCGCGCCAGATGGCGGCGCCTCTCAGCCGCTGGTCGCCGTAGGTAAAGGCGTTGTTGAGGAAGAAGTTGCTGGTCATCGCCGCCCACGTGGCGAGGGCCTGGCTCGCGAGGAAATTGCCACCCGTGGCGTGGAAGGCGGCCGTCAGCACGCCGAGATGCACGGCGACGCCTGTGGCGCCGACGGCGCCGAAGAGGAAAAAACGCGCCGGCAGCAGCCGGCCCGTGAGGTGATAGAGGATCAGCATGAAGAACTCGGCGATCACGCGCGCCCCGAGCTTGCTCTCGCCGTGCTGGCGTTTGCGCATGCGGTAGGGCAGCTCGGCGATGCGCGCGTCGCCTCTCGCCGCGGCGAGCAGATCGAGCAAAATCTTGAAGCCGCGCCCGTACACGCGTCGTACGACGCGCTCGAGGAAGCTGCGCCGGACGAGAAAAAAGCCGCTCATCGGGTCGGTGAGTCCCTTGCAAACCAGCTGGCTGAGCGCGCTCGCGAGACGGCTGATGCGCACGCGATCGGCCGCCAGGTCGCCGGTGCTGCCACCTTCCATGTAGCGGCTCGCCACCACCACGTCGACATCCTCCCGCTTCGCGGTCTCGAGCAGCTGCGGCACCAATGTCTCGTCGTGCTGCAGGTCGGCGTCGATCACCGCGAGGTAGGGCGCCGAGCTCGCAAGCATGCCCTCGATGCACGCCGAGGCGAGGCCGCGCCGGCCGATGCGGTGCAGGCAGCGCACGCGCGGGTCGCGCTGCGCCCGCTCGCGCACGAGGTCCTCCGTGCCGTCGAACGCGTCGTCGACGACGAAGATGGCCTCCCAATCGCATTGCGGCAGCGCCTGCTCCAGCGCCGACAGCATCGGCAACACGTTGTCGCGCTCGCGGTACGCAGGAATGACGACCGAAAGCTCAGGCATCTTTCCACTTGAGCACGCTGAGCAGGAACGACGCGAGCATGACCTCCATGCCGGCGACCATGAGGGTTGCCGCGGGGATCGTGTCCCGCATGACGACGCGCGGATCCAGCGCGCCAAACCCCGCCTCCCGCCACTGCCAGAAGGCAGACGCGCTCCATAGGAGCCCGCAAAAAGCAGTCGCCGCCCCGGCCAGCAGTCCCCTCTCGAGTGTTAGCAGGCGCAGCAGGCGATCCAGGGCCGGCCGGCGTGGAAGAAGACCTGCAGCTTGCGCCGAGACGCGCGCGAACAGGGAGAACAGACAGAGCTGCATGCCGAGAAGCGCGCCCGCGGACGCATAGAGCATGCTGTGGATGTCGAGCCCGGCGCCGAGCAGCTGCATCGGTGTGAAGTACAGCGCGGTAGTGAGCGCGATCCCGGCCGCGAGGAGCGCGCAGCCTGGATAAAGGAAAAGCCAGCGCGGGCTGAAGATGAGCAGAAAGCGCAGGTGCCGCCAGCCGTCGCGCCAGCTGCGAAGGTGCGAGGCCCTGCCGCGGCCGTCGCGATGCAGGCGTGTCGGCACCTCGGCGATCCGCCAACCCGCGAGCGCCGCTTTCACCACCATCTCGCTCGCGAACTCCATGCCCCTGGTGCGCAGCCCGAGGCCGAGCAGCGCCTCGCGATCGAAGCCGCGCAGTCCGCAATGGAAGTCCCCGACGCGCGCCCGGAAGAAAAGCCGGCCGATGAAGCTGAGCAGCGGATTCCCTAGGTAGCGGTGCAGCCGCGGCATCGCCCCCGGCTCTATGCCACCGTCGAAGCGGTTGCCCATGACGAGCGGGTAGCCCTCGCGCAGCTTCTCGACGAAGGCCTCGAGGCGCGCGAAGTCGTAGCTGTCGTCGGCGTCGCCCATGATGACGTAGCGGCCGCGGGCGGCGGCGATGCCGCCAGCGAGCGCCGCGCCGTAGCCGCGCAGGTCAACGTGGACCACGCGCGCCCCGGCCCGCTCGGCGGCGAGCTGTGAGCCGTCGGTTGAGCCGTTGTCCGCGACCAGCACCTCGCCTTGGATGCCGGAACGCTGGAGAAAAGCTCGCGCCTTCGCGACGCAGGTCGCGACGGTTGCCGCCTCGCTTAGGCATGGCATGAGAATCGTCAGGTCCGTTGCCATCGGCGTCCGCGCCATCCCAGAAACCCATCCCCCCAAAAAAAAAGGTACCCCGTTCGGGGTACCTTTTCTGATGCTAGACGTTTGTTACATGCCGCGGCAGGAGCCTGGCAGGTATTTCGGATTGACCGACGTGCCGGTGCCGCCGCAGAGCCAGCCGTAGAGGGTCTGCGAGCCGCCGGTGTAGGTGGCAGCCGTCCCCGCAGAGGCCAGCGGGATGAGCGTAACTACCGAGCCGTCGACCGAGCCGCTGATGTTTTGGACAGTCGCAGTCACTATGCCGTTTACGTCGGTACTTATGCCTACGACGTACTTCGTCTGCTGGGTCGTGCCGACTTCGCAGCCCCAGCCGTTCGCCACCATGGCCGAAGCAGCGCCCGACTGGTACACCTCGGTAATCGAGGTGCGGCAAGCGCTCATGCCCAGAATCACCTCCGACATCTTCGCGCGGATGGTGTAGTCCTGATACGCAGGCAGCGCGACCGCTGCCAGGATGCCGATGATCGCTACGACGATCATCAGTTCGATCAGGGTGAAGCCTTTCTGCAGACTCTTCATGCTTTACTCCCTTCCAATTTAGTGAGAATTCTTTCCGGTCGGCCCTGTACCGACCCGCCGACAACTCGCAATACTCGTGCCATGTCCTGCAAGGCACAGGCAAGCAAACTAGATCACGGGTTTGCCTCTCCGCTCTGCCCCTTATTGTCAGTGAACGGCAATTTTGGTCACGCATCAGCAACCTAGTCCGAACAGCTGCGACTTATTTCCCATTTTAAATTACGGCCAATAGCCAAGAATTTTCGATTCGTCGACCTCGTCGACCTGTACCTAATTGCATGCGAAGCTCTTCTGAAAGTCCCAGAAATGGAATTGAGACGCACCCGCGGGCGCTGACGCGGCGCGCAGTCGGTACTCGGCGCGCTCGCCGTTCTTCCGCACCACCACCCGGTTGCCCGGCTCGGTCAGCAGATGGCAGTCGGCGTAGCCGGGCGGCGGCGCCTCGCCACGCAGGGCAAAGGCGAACGAGCCCGAGAGCGACGCGCCTTCCAGGAGCTCGAGGATCGTGGGATAGAGCTGCGCCTGGCTGGGCGTCGGCGAGGCGACCGCGCGCGGCTTGAATTCGCGGGCGCGCCGCGCCGGCGGAACGTAGGCAAGCCAGGTGGCGAAGCCCGCATCCGGATACGCCGGCACGCCGTGCACCCAGAGGCTGTGATCCGGGACGATGAACAGATGCACGTCGTCGCGGCCGAGCTCGCGGAAGCGCCTCCAGAACGCGAGTAGGCAGTGATCCTGCTCGGCGTTCGAGTTCAGGTAATGCTCGAGAAAGCTCGCCGGCACCGGATACGGATGCGCTTGAGAGTGCCGCGTCCTGTTAAAGAACGGCGCGTGGTGCATCCCGACCTCGAAGTAGGCGAAGAGCCGGTCTCGCTTGTCCAGGCCTTTACCGGCGAGATAATCGAACGCGCGACCGTAGAACGCGCAGTCGTCGAACCCCCACCCGTGGCGTGGATCGTCAGCGCGCATCAGCTTCGACCCGTAGACTACCTCGCGGAAACCGGCTTGACGCGCGAACTCACCGAGGTTGAAGAACTCAAGATTGAAGTACGAATAGAAGAACAGCGCGTCGTAGCCGCCGCGGCGCAGGTGCTCGGGAAGGCAGGTGGCGCGCAGCAGCCGGCCGGGATCGGCCGCCATAGCCGGCCCGAGATTGCCGCTCACCGCGCAAAGAATGCTTTCCCAGGCGCGGTGGGTCTGCGTGCCGTTCGCCCAGAACAGCGGAAACAGAACGCCGCCGCCTTCCCTCACGATAGTCTCGAGCCCAGGCTGCGGCAGCCGCGGCCTGAACGGCCTCCCCTCCCCGGCCGGCTCGAACACCGCCAGCGAATTCACCGACTCGAGCTGGACGATGAAAACGCTTTCCCGGGAGCGGATCGGGACCGCGGTGTAGTCCGGAACGCTGAGCAGCGCGGGAGTGTAGGCGCTATCGATGGAGTAGACCCGCGGGAAAAAGACGAGCTCCTCGGCCGCGTACTTGAGGTCGCTCGCGCCGAAAAAACATAGCAGCCCCACGCAGGCAAAGGCGCCGCGCGGGCTGTGCGGCAGGTGCGCGAGGCGCGCGCGGAGCTGGCCGAGCAACACCCATGCCGCGCCGCTCGCCGCGGCAGCGGTTGCGCCAAGCGCCCCCACAGCGAGCGGCACGCCGTATTCGCCGAGCACGTGGACCAGCGTGCGGCGCGCGTCGTCGATCGATAGCACCACCATGGAGAAATCGAGCGGCGCCATGGCCACGACCTTGTAGAGGTACATTGCGCCCAGCGCGCTCCACAGCAGCCCGATCGCCGTGGCAAGCGCGGCCGCGCCCCTTGCGCCCAGCGGCTGGTTGCGCAGCAGCGGGGCCGCGTGCCAAGCGAAGGCGACGATGCAGGCGAGCTTGAGCGCCGCGATTAGGTCGCTCGAGGGTGCGGCGAAGTCGGCAATCAGGACGCTGGGGAGCGTGATCGCGTACGCCGCGAGCAGGTAAGGAGGATAGGCCAGGCGCGCGGCTTGCGAACGCCAGGCGACCTGGCCGCTCAGACGCGGTAACCCGGGATCTTGGACTCGTCCACTTCGTCGATCTGCTCCTTGTCGAGGAACATCTCGGCGTAGCGCCGATACACCTTCCTGCGCACGAAGACGTCGAACAGATCGGGGTCGATGTGGTGGTTGAGCTTCATGCGTCCGAGGATCTGGAGCGACTCCGACAGGGTCTTGCCTTTCTTGTACGGCCGGTCGTGGGCGGTGAGCGCCTCGAAGATGTCGGCGATCCCCATGCAGCGTGCCTGCACCGACATCTGCTCGCGAGTTAGCCCGCGCGGATAGCCCTTGCCGTCCATGCGCTCGTGGTGCCCGCCGGCGTACTCTGGTACCCGCATGAGATGCGTGGGCCACGGCAGCGCCTCGAGCATCTTGATCGTAGCGACGATGTGATGGTTGATGATCTTGCGCTCCTCTTCGGTGAGCGTGCCGGCCCGAATGGTAAGGTTCTTGACCTCGTCCTCGGAAAGGAAATTTGCCTCGTGCCCGGTCATGTCCCGCCATCGGTACGCGGCGATTCGACGCACCCGCGCCACATCTTCGTCGCACATGCGCTCCGTACCGATGTTGCACGCGTGCAGGAAACGGCGGTCATCCTCCAGCTCCCGCAGGCGGGTGCGCAGCTCCTTTTCGGTGAGTTGATTCTTGAGGAAGGCAAGCTCGAGATCTCTCTTCAGAACCTCGAAGCGCGTATCGAGGAGGTGGATGCGGTCGCAGATGGTCTCGAGCTTGGTCGCCTTGTCGACCACGTGCACCGGCGTGGTGACCTTGCCGCAGTCGTGCAGCAGACCGGCGATCTTCAGCTCGTAGCGGTCCTTGTCGGTCATGTGGAAGCCGGCGAGCGGGCCATCGCGCGTCTCGTTCACCGCCTCGGCGAGCATCATTGTCAGCACCGGCACGCGCTGGCAATGCCCACCGGTATAGGGCGACTTCTCGTCGATCGCCGAGTTGATGAGATTGATGAACGACTCGAACAGCTGCTCGAGCTGGTTGATCAGCATGCGGTTGGTGAGCGCGATCGCCGCCTGCGACGCGAGCGACTCGGCGAGGCGCTGATCGGAGTCCGAGAAGGCCACGATCGCGCCGGTCTCCGGGTCCCGGGCGTTGATGAGCTGTAGCACGCCGATAGTCTCGTGCTCGTGGTTGCGCATCGGCACGGTGAGGAACGACTTGGAGCGGTAGCCGGTCTTCGAGTCGAACGCGCGCGTGCCCGAGAAGTCGAAGCCTTCTGCAGCGTAGGCGTCGGCGATGTTCACCGTCTTGCCGGTGAGCGCTGCGTGCGCCGCCACCATGCTGTGGTTCGGCCTGGCGTCGCGGTAGAGCTGGATCGGGTAGAACGGCACTGGGTTGCCGCTCGTGCCGCCGAGGTAGTACTTGAGGGAGCTCGTGCGCACGATCTCGAAGCGCAAGGTCTTGTCTTCGGTGACGCGGTAGAGAGTGCCGCCGTCCGCCCCGGTGATCGACTGCGCCGCCGCGAGGATCAGCTCGAGAAGGCGATGGATGTCGCGCTCCGCCGAAAGCGAGGCACCGATGAGGTTGAGCTGCTCGAGGCGCTGGCCGAGGTCCTCGCGGCGTCCGCCCCCAGCCCCGAGCTGCAGGCCAGGCGTGGTATCCATGACGTTCACGGGCCGGCTGCGGGCCATCTTACGGGCCGTTCTGGATGCCGTTCTACTTGATACAAACGGCGCGCACTTCCTTGAGGTGGGTGACGCCCGTCAGGCATTTCTCCATGCCGTCCTGCTTCAGCGTGTGCATGCCTTCCTCGAGGCCGACCGCGAGGATCTCGGCAACTCGGGCGTGCTCCTGGATCGCCTTCTTGAGGCGATCGCTCGCGATCAGCAACTCGTGCAGGCCGCAACGGCCCTTGAAGCCCAAGTTGCCGCACTTGTCGCAGCCGACCGGCTTGTAGAAGGTGAGCTGACCCTTGTCGTTGCCATAAGCCTTGACCCAGTCGCGGTACACGGCCTCCATTGCCCCCTTCGGGTCCGCCTTGAACCGGGCCGTGTTCATCAGCTCCTCGCAGTACTCGCGGAGGAACGAGGTCAGCTCGGCGGGCTCTGGGGTATAGGGCTGCTTGCAGCTACATAGGCGCTTTACCAGGCGCTGGGCGAGGATGCCGAGCAGCGCATCGGAAAAGTTGAATGGGTCCATGCCCATATCGAGCAGGCGCGTGACGGACTCGGGGGCCGAGTTGGTGTGGAGCGTGGCGAGCACCAGGTGGCCGGTAAGCGACGCTTCTATGCCGATACCGGTGGTCTCCTTGTCGCGCATTTCGCCGACCATGATGATGTCCGGGTCGGCGCGCAGGAATGACCTCATTACCGCGGCGAAGTCCAGGCCCGCCTTCTTGTTCACCTGCACCTGACGCAGTCCCTTCTGCGTGATCTCCACCGGGTCTTCCGCAGTCCAGATCTTGGTGTCGGGCGTGTTCAGAAACTTGAGCACCGAGTGCAGCGTGGTGGTTTTGCCCGAGCCCGTGGGTCCGCACACGAAGAACAGGCCGTACGGCTTGGACACGACGCTCTTCAGTTGCGCCAGGTTTTTTTCGGCAAAGCCCATCTTTTCGAGCGGGATCGGCTCGCCCGCGTTGAGAATTCGCATCACGATGTCCTCGACACCGCCCGCGGTCGGAATCGTCGCCACGCGCAGCTCGATGTCGAGCGGGCCGAACTTCTTGAACTTGATCTTGCCGTCCTGCGGTCTTCTCTTCTCCGAGATATCGAGGTCGCACATGATCTTGATGCGAGCTGCGATGGCCGCGCGGTAGCTCGACGGGACCTCGATGTAGGGCCCGAGCGAACCGTCCTTGCGGAAGCGGATCTCGGTCTTGGCCTTGCCCGTGTAGGGCTCGATATGGATGTCCGAGGCCCCCTGGTGATACGCATCCAGGATGACCTTGTTCACCAGCTTGACCAGCTCGTTGTCTTCCGCAGCGGAGGCATCGTCGAAGGACGTGCTTTCGAGGAGCTCGTTCCCTGACTCGTCCATCGCGCCGAGGAGGTCTTCCACATTGCCAAGGTCGGCGCCGCTCGTGTCGGCGCCGTAGAACTGGTTCACCGTCTCCTTGAAGTCCCTTTGCGTAGCGACCTTGTAGACGATGCGCGCCTTCGGGAACACGTTGGATGCAATGCGCGAAGAGCGGATGCGCTCGGGGTCGAGGCACAGCACCACCAGACCTTCTCTGCTGTCGTCGATCGGCACCCATTGGTTTGCCTCGACGTACTCGCGCTTCAGGTTCCTGAGCAGATCGGCGGGCTTTACCCGGTCGGGCTTGAAGGGCTCGTAGGGCACGCCGAAGAACTTGGAGAGCGCGGCGCCGATCGCCGGGATCTTGACCTGGAACTCCTCGCTCAACACATGCTCGACGTCGATCGCCTTCTTGCGCGCCTGGCGCGCGGCCAGCTCGAACTCGCCCGCTGACAGCACCGCGTCGGCAATCAAATAGTCGTATTTGCTCTTCGCAACCTGCGGCTTCTGGCGCTGCTTGAACGCGATGGCAAGGGTCTGGGCCAGTTCGCTCACGCCCTCTTCGGCCAGCCCGCCGAAAGGCATGCCGCCCTTATGATTAATGATCTGTATGACGCCGATCAGCTCGTTCGACCCGGGCTCCAGGATCGGCGCGACCAGCATTTGCTTGGTCCGGTAGCCGGTTCGCTTGTCGACTTCCTGCAGGAATCGCAGGTTGGGGTTCAGCGCGCGCAGCTCGTTCTCGTCATATACGTCCCTGATGTTGACCGTCTTCTTGGCCAACGCTACGTAGCCGGCGATCGAGTGCTCGGCGATCGGCAGCTTCAGATCCTTGAACGAATTGAGGCCGGTCTTGACTTTGGAGACGATGGATTGCCTGTCCTCGCCGACCGCGTAGATCGTAAGGCGGTCGGCGTTGATCAGAACGCAGACGTCGGCGCTCACTTCGAGCATGATCTCGTCGATGTTGCTCGTCGCGTGGATCTTGTTCGTGACCGCCTGCAGCTGCTTCTGGAACGCGAGGCGCGCGCCGACGTCGGTCGGCGCGGGCGCGTGCGAGCTCAGGACTGCGCGCATCGATTACCCTCCCTGCGACTGCTTGTCGCTAGGATACCTGATTTTTAACGGCTTTCCGGCTTCTCTAGCGCTTTCAAGCCACCCTCCAGCAGCCAGACCTTGAAACCTCTTTGTGCGAAAAGAAACGCAGCCGCAGCGCTGCGCCGGCCGCTCTGGCAATACGCAATGTACTCCTTCGTTCGATCGAGCACCGCGAACATATTCCGCACTTCCGCGAGCGGAACGTTGATCGCGCCCGGCAGTTTGTCGTACTGGTATTCGGAGGGATAGCGCACGTCTAGCCACAGCGCACCGCGGCGCACTTTTCCGGAAGCGTCCTCGAACCCGATGCGCCGCAGCAGCGGTTCGCGCAACAGCTCGATGAAGTCTGGACGGTTCAGCCGCAGCAGCTGTCCGTCGGTCAGCGCGGTGACCGTGGCGTTGCGCTTCGCCTCGGCGACGAGCGCTTCCTCGCCGAAGGCATCGCCCGCCTTGAGCTCGGCGAGCACCACGTTGGCGCCGCCGACCAGGCGTTCGACCTGGAAGCGGCCCGATTGGATCACATAGTAGTAGTCGCCTTCGTCGCCCTCCCGGATCACGACTTCGCCACGCGCCGCCTTCACGCGTTCGAAGCGCCGCAGCAGCTCGTCGATGTGCGCCGGCGGCAACTGAGCGAACCCGGCACGCAGGGTGGAGAGCGAAAACGGGCCGCTGGCAACGGGGTCGGGGGCGCGCCCCGCGGCTACCTGGTCCCAGGTGGCAAGAACGTCGAGGAGCTCGTCCTCGACCACAAGCAGGTCGACATCGGTGATGGCGCGTGCCCGCGCCACGAGCTCCTTGCGCCGGTTGAGCGCCTGGCGCGTCTCATCGGTGCCGCCGACCACGACCAGCGTACCCCCCGCCTCGAATCCGAGGAGAACCTCGCCGGCGAGCAGAAACAGCGACGGCCCCGGCCGCGCACGCCCGGCGAGAAGGTCGGCGCCGCGCGCGGCGCGCTCGATCAGCGTGGCTTCGGCGAGCTCGGCGAGGCGCTCGCGCGACAGCCCGGCGAGCGGAACCAGCACGGCAAGCTGTTCGCGCGTGGGCCGCAGCGAGGCGTTCATCGTGCGCGCTAGAACTCCAGCACCAGATTGTTCTGCAGCATGCGCGGCTTGAAATCGCCCGCGCACTCCTCGATTTCGAGCATCGTCGGCTCGATCTCACCGGGCTTCAGATGCGTGATGTAGATCTCGGGATTGCGCTCGAGCTTGGCGAGCTCCTCGGCGAGCATTGCCGGACAAAGGTGGCGCGAAATTTCGGCGAGCTGGCGCTCCTTGTTGGAGAACGCCGTCTCGATGATCAGGAACTTAAGATTGCCGATGCGGTTCACGATGCGCCAAAGCGCGTCGTTCGGCCCTGTGTCGCCGGTGAACACGAGGCTCGCCGCGCCGCTGTCCAGGTGGTAGCCCACCGCCGGGACGGTATGGCGCGCGGGAATCGGTGTGATAGTGCGGCCGCCGAGCGTCACCGCATTCCCCAACTCGATCTCGACATAACGCATGAACGGCGCCTCGAGGCTCGGTATTTCGGTGAAGTCGGGCCAGATTGCCCAATTGAAGAGATGATTCTTCAGGATCTCGATCGTCGCCCGCGTCGCGTACACGTTGAGCGGTCGCGAGCGCATGCCGCCGACGGTATCGACCAGGAACGGGATAGAGGTGACATGGTCGAGGTGCGAATGGGTGATGAAAATGTGGTCGATCTGCGAGAGCTCGGCGAGCGTCAGGTCTCCGACCCCGGTGCCGGCATCGATCAGGATGTCGCTATCCAGGAGAAACGACGTCGTGCGCAGGTGGCGTCCACCGATGCCGCCTGAGCAGCCGAGCACGCGCAAACGCATGCGCCGGGCCTCTCCTACTTTTGGTCGAATGCCGTCACGCCGTTCCATTCCGGCGGCGGCGGGCGCAGGCGCAAGTCTTCGAGCCGAGCCAGCTCGACTTCGTCCCCTGCTGAATCCAGAGGCTCAGAGATGGTGATGGCCTCCTCCTCCCCTTGACCCGGATACGGTCGATTTCCCTGAATACCACATCTTTGGCCCGCCTGCGCGTCACCTCGCCTACTATGATCCCCACCCCATAGGCTTTTGTGCGGCCTTCTCGGCGTGAGGCCACATTGGCTGCGTCCCCCCATGTTGGGCAGACACGGCGCACACATAATCCCATGCTCCACCCGCACCCGTGCTCGTATTTACAACGCCGATGAATTAGCTCGCCTGCAGCCCTTCGAATTACCGGCAACTTTTCCTCGACGTCGGAAGATCGGCGGCTAAGATGGCCCGTTGCTACTCAATAACAAGTAGGACTAAATGAATCGATTTTCACCTCGCGGGCTTTTCCCGGCTCTGTTCTTGGTAGCGCTAGTCACGATCATGTTTCAGGTCCTGCTGACGCGCGTGTTTTCTCTCACGATGTGGTACCACTTCGCCTTCATGGCCATTTCGATCGCCATGTTCGGCATGACGATCGGTGCGCTCGTAGTGTTCCTGCGTCCGGCGTGGTGGCCGGCCGAAAAGCTGGCAAGCGCTATGGGGCGGTGCGCCGTCCTGTGCTCCATTTCCATCGCTGCTGTCACCTTTTTGCATATCTCGCTCTTTCTACCGAAGCCGGGCGAGTACATCTGGCCACTCATTGCCACGTTCGTCTGCGCTGCCGTGCCGTTTGTCTTCGCGGGCATATTCGTTTGCCTTGCACTCACACGATTCTCCCGGAATGTCGGAAAGCTCTATGCGGCAGACCTGGCCGGCGCGGCGGTAGGGTGCCTCGGCGTCATCGGCGCCCTGCGTTGGCTTGACGGCGTAGGTGCCGTTCTCGCCGCTGCAACGCTGGCTGCGCTTGCTGGAATCTTCCTGCTGCGCGGCAAAGGGAGGGCACTCGCCGCGGCGGTCACTACTACTTTGGCCGGCACGACGATATGGTCAGGCCTCTATCTCGACCGTCACGGAATTTCTCCGTTCAAGATCGAGAGCGCATTGAGCAGGTTCGATGTCGAGTACGAGCGCTGGAATTCATTCTCGCGCATCACGGTCCTCAAGACCGAGGCTCAGCACTGGAGCCTGAGCAGAGCATTCCAAGGCTCGCCGAAAGTACCGAGCCGATTGTTGCAGATCGATGCTATCGCGGGCACGCAGCTCATCGGGTTCGACGGCGACCTGAAAGAGGTTGAATTCCTCCGCTGGGATCTGCCCAACTTTGTGCATCACTTGCGCCGCGATGCCCGCGTCGCGATCGTGGGGCCGGGCGGCGGCCGGGATGTTCTCACGGCGAAGCTCTTCGGCCAGAAAAGCGTTCTGGCAGTGGAGATCAACGGGGACATCTTGCGCGTCGTGAATGAGCGCTACGGCGACTTCACCGGACATTTGCACCGGGACCCGCGCACGAGTTTCATTAACGACGAGGCGCGTAGCTACCTAGCGCGCGAACAGCGGCGCTTCGACATCCTCGAGCTGACGTTCATTGACACCTTCGCGGCGACTGCGGCGGGCGCCTACACCCTTACCGAGAACTCGCTCTATACGGTCGAGGGATGGAAGGTGTTCCTCAGTCGGCTGGACGACCACGGACTGCTAGCGGTGTCACGCGCCGTGAACGCGGAATTGGGTCGGTTGGTCGCACTGGGACGCGCTGCACTGCTTGGCATTGGCGTCGCCGAGCCGGAGCGCCATATGGTGCTACTGACGAACCGATTGGCAGCCAAGGGGTCCTTTGGTGCGATGGGATTATTGCTGGTTCGCAAGACGCCCTTCCCGCAAGAGGAGCTCGCGCACATACAGAGCTTGGCAGACCGGATGAATTTTGCCGTCGAGCTGCAGCCCGGCGCCGCAAAGGACAGGGTGCTCTTTGCCTTGGCCAGCGGCCACGGCGCGGACGAGTTGCTCGCGTCGAGTCAAATCGCCTACGAGCCTCCGACCGACGACAAGCCATTCTTCTTCCACATGGCCCGCCCTTCGGCCTGGATGCTCCTGCGGGGAAGCGAGAGTTCCCCCGCAAGCGGTGCTGCAGTGATACTGATGAAACTCCTGATCGCTGTCTCGGCATTGACCTTACTGTGCATCGTCCTGCCGCTCTTCTTGTCCGGGACCAGGCTCGCTCGCAATGACGCCGCCTTTCTGGTTTTCTTTGCTGCTATCGGAACCGGCTTTATGTTGATCGAAGTTTCGATGCTGCAGCGCTTGATCATTTTCCTGGGGCATCCGGTCTACAGTCTGAGCGTCGTTCTCTTTGTGCTGCTGCTTACCGCTGGGGTGGGGAGCTACCTTTCGACATGGGTGCCCGAGGGCCGCCTGCGATCCGTCGGCGTGCGGGTGCTCGTCGTTCTGACCGTGGTCCTTGCACTCGCGGGCCTCATCACCACCCCGGTCATCGAACTGTTCAGCGACGCCCAGACACCGATGCGCGTTGCGGTATCGGGGACACTGCTTGCGGTCATGGGGCTATTTATGGGCACGGCCTTCCCGACCGCAATGCGGCTCGCCATGGCTTCCCGGCCGGAGCTGGGGCCTTGGCTATGGGGCGTCAATGGGGCGACCTCGGTATTGGCTTCCGTTCTTGCGGTGGTGATCGCCATGGCGGCCGGCATCTCGATGAGTTTTTGGGCGGGCGTCGCAAGCTACGTAGTGGCCGTCGCGACCTTCGCCATTGCCGCCCGCGCTCGACTTGTTTGAGATAGAGCCCTATCGCCGACCGCAGGTCTTCTGCAATCTCTCAGGTGGTCGAAGAGCTTGTCGTTCAGCTCGGCCATGACATTCCGGCTCCATGGCCAGCGTCCGATCTACTCCAGGCTCCTATTCCTCCATGTCGAGCATGACGATGCGCTGGTCGTGCCAGGGCGCCATCGTCATGGCACGCGCGAACCGCAAGAATGTTCTCAGCTGTGTGAGGTTGCGCAGCCGGTCAGAACTCAGGCCTTGAGGAAGAACTCCATCTTGACGCCGGCGAGCTCGATGACGTCATGGTCCTTCAGGGAATGTGGCGCGGCGCCGATGGCCTGGCCGTTCACGATCGGACGCTTGGCGCCCTCGACATGCGTGATGAAGTAGCCTTGCGGGCGGCGCGTGAGCACCGCGACCTGCACGCCCGGCTTGCCGAGTGTCGTAAGCGGCTTGATAAGCTCGAGCTCCCTACCGGCGTTCGCACCGGAAAGAAGCTGGATGGCGCCTAGAAACTGACTGCCCGCGCGAGGATGCGGCGCGGTGGACGAAGCGGGCGCGGGTACGGAAGCGGCTACGGGAATGGAGCTCGCGGCGGGGGCGTTGGCGGGCGCCGCGGGGGCGACGGGAGGCATGACGGCCTGCGGCACCGGGGATGTCGCTGCCACCGACTTCTCCGCCGGTTGCACCGCTGCCGCGCGCTGCACCATGGCGGCCTGAGCGCCGCCCGTCGCGCTCTTCGGACGCAGCACCATCGTCTTTTCGAAATCTGCCCTGTCTCCGGCAACCACGGGCGCGGCGTCGCCGATGAATTTGAGCTTGTACTTGCCCAATTCGATGAGGTCGTTGTTCTGCAGGAAGTGTTTCTTGATCGGGTTGCCGTTCACCACGGTCCCGTTCGTGCTGCCCAGGTCCTCGAGAAACGAGTCGTTCAGGATCGTGACGATCACCGCGTGCTCGCCGCTCACCGCCAGGTTGTCGATTTGGATGTCGTTATGCGGCTTGCGGCCGATGCTGGTGCGCTCCTTCGTCAAGGGAATCTCCTTGAGAACGAGCCCGTCCATGCTGAGTATCAGTTTCGCCATAGCGCGTCCTGGAGGGTCATTTTAGCCAGCCGAACACCTTGGCCATGACGCCGCGGGGGCCGGGGTATTCCCGCAGAACGCGGACCAGTATAACCGAAACGTTATCCCGTCCCCCGTTGTCATTGGCCATCTGCACCAGCTGCTGCGCGGCCAGCTTCAGATTGCCGCCCAAGGTCTGCAGCGTCATGCCGATGTCCTCGTCGTCGACCATGTCGCACAGGCCGTCGGAACATAGCAGGTAGATATCGCCCGCTTTCGTGGGGTACTCGTGGATCTCGGGGTCGACGATCGGGTCGATGCCGAGCGCCCTGGTAACGAGGTTCTTGTGCTGCGCCTTCTTCGCCTGCTCGGGAGAAATGATTCCGGAATCGATCTGTTCCTGCAGCAGCGAGTGATCGCGGGTCACCTGACTGAAGCTGCTGTCGCGCAGCTGGTACAGCCGCGAGTCGCCCAGATGCGCGACCAGCATGCGGTTGTCGTAGAACAGGCATACGACCAGCGTCGTGCCCATGCCGGCATACTGCGGCTGGCTTTGCGCCGCCTGGTAGATCGAGCTGTTCGCCTTCAGGACTTGCTCGCGCAGGAGGCGTTTGGCGATTTCCTCGCTCGTGCGGCTGTCGACGTCGTAAGGCTTGGCGTGCGTCAGGATCCGGCGCATCTCGGTAATGATGACCGTGGTCGCCATGCCACTCGCCACTTCGCCGGCGTTGTAGCCTCCCATGCCGTCGGCGAGCACCACCAGCCCGTTGGCGGGATCGGCGGCAATCGAATCCTCGTTGTGAGAGCGCACCATGCCCGGATCGGTGCACGTCGTGATTTCGAGGCTCTGGCTGAGATCCATCAGTTCACGCAGCCAGCCTGCGGCAAACCTGGTTCAAGACCGCCCCTCCCGCTAGTCGGGCTGCATTGTTGCAGCCCAATGCTAGGAAGGTCAACGATTTAGCTGAGGATTTGCCCCGGCTTGATTGCTCCCGCGGCAAGCAATTCAGCCGCCGCCACTTTCTTGCCGTCGCCGAGCTTGGCGCGCAGCACTTCAACGCGTCCGCCTTGCGAGGTCACTTGAAAAGACTTGTCGGTCAACTGCACGACTTCGCCGATCTTGCCCTTCACCGCGCCGAAGGTGTGCACCGCGAGCTTGCGCGCATCGAAGATCTGCAGCTCTTGTGCGTCGAGCATGCACCACGCGCCCGGCGCCGGATTGCAGCCGCGAATCAGGTTGTAGACGAAGTCGACGTGATTCGCCCAGTTGATGCGCGCTTCCTGCTTGCGGCACCAGCCCTCGTACGTGGCGTTGGACTCGTCCTGCACGACCTCCCGGTGTTTGTTCTTGATTACCAGATCTGCCGCTTCCAGTATGGCCTGGACGCCCATCGGGAACAGGCGGTCGAAGTACACCGTACCGAGCGTGTCGTCAGGACCGATCGGCGTCTCCTTCTGCAGGATCACCGGACCCTCGTCCAGTCCGTCGGTGGGCCGGAAGATGGTGAGCCCAGTCTTGGTGTCCCCGCGGATGATCGGCCAGTTAATCGACGACGGCCCGCGGTACTTGGGCAGCAGCGAAGGGTGGTATTGGATCGTGCCGCGCTTCGGGATGTTGACGAAGTCCTGCGGCGCGAACTGCAGCACGAACGCCATGATGCCAAGCTCTACGTCGAGCTTCTTCAAGGCACCTTTCGCCTCAGCGGACTTCA